>DAOUFU010000001.1:0-5493 GCA_034429275.1 Anaerolineae bacterium
GCTGCGTGCTCACTCTGCCGTGCGCAGGGCGAGCACATTGATTGACGAAAGAGGACTGCATGGGGGCGCGAATCATTACCGTCACCTCTGGCAAAGGGGGGGTGGGCAAGACAACGGCGACGGCCAATATCGCGGTCGCGCTGGCGCACCTGGGGAAGCGCGTGGTGTGCATCGACGCCGATATCGGGCTGCGCAATCTCGATGTGGTGATGGGGTTGGAAAACCGCATCGTCAATGAACTGGTGGACGTGGTCGAGGGGCGGTGCAAGCTGCGCCAGGCCATGGTGAAGGATAAGCGATTGCCCGATCTGTATCTGCTGCCCGCCGCCCAGACTCGCGACAAGACGGCGATCAGCCCGGAGGATATGCTGATGCTGACCAACCAGCTCCGCAACGACTGCGACATCATCCTGATCGACAGCCCGGCAGGCATCGAGTGGGGCTTTCGTAACGCGCTGGCCCCGGCGGATGAAGTGGTGGTGGTCACCAACCCGGAAGCGCCCGCCGTGCGCGATGCCGACCGCATCATCGGGTTGATCGAGGCTGAAGAGCGCAAAATCCCGACCAGCCTGGTGATCAACCGCGCCAAGCCCGACATGATCCGGCGCGGCGATATGCTTTCGGTGAATGACGTGCTGGAGATTCTGTCAATCCGGCTGCTGGGGGTGATTCCCGAAGATGAACAGGTGCTGGTATCGTCGAACCGGGGCGCGCCGCTGACGCTCGACAACCAGAAGACACCGGCAGCCGAAGCATTTATCGAGGTTGCGCGCCGACTCACCGGTGAACAGGTGCCGCTGCGCGATCTGAACCATGCCGGGGGCGGACTGCTGCGGCGGATCGCGCGGCTGTTCGGCACCTCGATACTGGCGTAGGCGAGAGGGGGGCGAATGATGACTTCGTTTCTGGACCGACTCACCGGGCGCAATCGCCCCAGCAGTGCGCATATTGCCAAGGAACGGCTGAAGCTGGTCCTGGTGACCGACCGCAGCAACCTGCCGCAAGAGCGGCTGGAAGCGATGCAGGCGGAGATTCTCGAAGTCATCAAGCGCTATGTCGAGATCGACGAACCGCAGATCGTGCTGAAGATCGAGCAGCGCGAGCGCTCGAATTACCTGGTGGCCGATATTCCGCTGCACCGCGACCGGTCGTACCAGATGGCTTCGCAACAGGCGAAGCCGCCGCGCCAGGAACCAGAACGCAGTGCTCCCGCTCGCCCGTCTGCGCCAAAAGCCAAACCGCCGCGCACGGCCAAACCCGCCGCCACTCCGCCGCACGGCAAACCGGCGCGTGCCAACAGGCCTGATTCTGCGGCCCAAGACGAGGGGGAAATCCCGGTCAGCGGCGACGAATAGGGGCGAAGACCGGCCCGGCAACCGGGCCAGTGGGGTCGATGAGCGCGCCGTCGGGGGCTAATGCCGGCGGCGCGTCGTTTGGTGATTCCTGCCATAGGGCATGAGCGGGCGGTGCGGTAGAGTCGGGGCCATGCGAACGGTTTTGACAACATAATTTGGTTGGAGAGAGCGAAAGGACGACAAGAAATGACTTACTGGCAGGCAGGGCGTGTGGCGACCAACGGCATCATGCTGAATTATTACCGCGCCGGAGAAGGGCCATCGCTGGTGCTGCTGCACGGAGTGACCGATAACGGGATGTGTTGGGTGCCCGCCGCCGACGTGCTGGCCGCCGATCACGATGTGATCCTGGTCGATGCACGGGGGCACGGAGATTCCGACAAGCCGCCGCGGGGCTATACGCCCGATGATCACGCGGCGGACGTGGCCGGGCTGATCGAGGGATTGGGGCTGGATCGCCCGATCTTGATCGGGCATTCGATGGGCGCGCAGACGGCGGCGGTGACCGCCGGGCTGGTCCCTGACCTGGTGCGGGCGGCGGTGCTGGAAGACCCGCCCTGGGTGGATATGTTCGCTACGGCAGACGCCGCCTATGAATGGCGGCAGAACATGATTCGCTGGATCGAAGGGCTGCGGCTGATGACTCAGCAGGAAATCGTCGCACAGCAGCGCGAGCGTACACCCGACTGGCCAGATGAGCAGCTACCTCACTGGGCGGCCAGCAAATTGATGGTCAGCCTCGATGTGTTTGGCGATGCCGATTCGATCCGGCGGCCCTGGCAGGAAGTCGCGCCCAAGATCAAATGCCCGGCGCTGTTGATCACGGCGGATACCGAGCGTGGCGCACTGGTCACCTGGGAGACGGCGGCGGAGGTCGCGCGGCTGGAGAATTTCCAGACGGTGCACATCCCCGGCGCGGGACACTGCATCCGCTGGGACCAACCGGCGGCGTATCTCAGCGCGGTGCGCCTGTTCATCGACGAGGTGACGCGGGGCTAGGCGGCCCGGCGTTCGGAAGGGATAAGGGGCAGGGCGGGCGCGTGTGCTCGCCCTGCGTGCTGTTTACATCGCGCCATAGTTGGTGATCACGACCTCGCTGATCGCGCCGCGCCTGCCCACGTGGGAATTAATCGCGCGGCGCGCCTCGACCGTCTCCACGCGGTAGCCTGCATACAATTCGCGCACAAAAGGCGTATCGGAGTTGCTTTCCATCACCAGGCAGCCCTTGCGGTGCAGTGCAGCAAAGACCAGCGCCAGCTTCTGCTGCTCGTAGATGCCAAACTCGTGCGGCGAATAGCTGGTGAAGTTGGCCGTCTCGCTGAGTGGGAAGTAGGGCGGGTCGAAATAGACAAAGTCCCCGGCGGCGGCCTGGTAGATCACCTGCTCAAAGTCGCACACGGCCAGCGTGACGCCCTGCAATGCCTGCGACGCGGCCTGCAGGCGCTCGACGTTCAGAATATCCGGGTTGGCATAGCGGCCCATCGGCACGTTGAAATAACCCTGACGGTTGACGCGCCAGAGGCCGTTGTAGCAGGTCTTGTTCAGGTAGATCATGCGGGCGGCGCGGATGACATCGGGGACTTCGGCCCACAGCGGCGAGCGATCCCAGGCGCGCACGCGCTCGTAATAGTCCCTGCCGCGCGCGGAGTGCTCGGCCTGGTGCTCGGCCAGCAGGCTGAGCAGGTCGCGCAGTTCGTCGCGCACCACCCGGTAGCAGGTGATCAGGTCCGGGTTGGAATCGGAGAGCACATACTCGGAGAACAGGTTGCGGGCGCGCAGCCGGAAGAAGACCGCGCCGCTGCCCACAAACGGCTCAAAGTAGGCGCGGCGGGGCCGGGTGGGGAAGAATGGCTCGTATTGGTCGAGCAGTTGCCCCTTGCCGCCCGCCCATTTGAGGAACGGGGCAGCAAGGGAAGAGAGTTGTTCGGGCATAGGATGGTTTCGACCCGGCGTGCGCGTTTCGGCAGGTAGAAGGTTGAGTATAGCGCGATTGGGTCCGGGTGGCGATGACCGGGCGAAAGAGGGGGCAATTGCATCAAAACACGTGACCCGCGAGAGTCCGGCCTCACCCCCACCTTCGCCGAAAATTTGTATAGACCGAGAGGGGGCGAAGCGGCTCGGTTTTGGCTGCTTGGAGGTGAGGCCAGATCATCGGCAATTCGTGTTGGCCGCTTTCTCAAGGGAGCGAACGCCTGCCAGCCTGTGCTCGCGCTGGCGGCAGAACCGCGCTCACACCTGGGTCAGCGCCAGGCGCAGGCGAGTCAATACCTTCTCGCGGCCCAGAATCTCATTGGACTCGAACAGCGGCGGCGAGACCTGCTGGCCGGTGGTCGCCGCGCGCACCGTGCCAAATACCTTGCTCGCCGACAGGTTCAACGACTCGGCCAGGGCACGGAAGGCGGCTTCCTGGGTGGCGGCGCGGAAATCGGGCAGGGCCTCGATGGTGGCGATCGCCGCTTCGAGCACCGCCCGCGTGCTGGCTGAGTCCATGCCCTTCTGGATCAGCAGGTCCGGGCCGGGCGGGGTGAACTCGTCGGCGAAGAAGAAGCCCGCCATGGGGATCGCGTCCTGCAGGGTTTTGATGCGCACCTTGAGCAGCGGCACGACGCGCAGCAGCACATCGAGATTGACCTCATAACCCGCTTCCTCAAACACCGGTCGCAGCAGACGGGCCAGCCGCTCGTCGCTGACGATCTCGCGGATGTACAGGCCGTTGAGCCAGTCGAGCTTGTCGATGGGGAATGCGCCGCCCGCCGGGTTCACCCGGCTGAGATCGAAGCGCTCGATGGTCTCTTCCACGCTGAAGACTTCGCGGTCGTCGCCAAAACTCCAGCCGATATTGGTCAGGAAGTTGACCAGCGCCTCTGGCAGATAGCCTCCCTCGCGGAATTCGTGCAGCAGGACCGGCACCTTGACGCCGTTTTCGGTGAACCCGGCGCTGCGCTTGGAGAGTTTGCCCTTGCCGTTGGGGTTGAGGATCACCGGCAGATGGGCGATGAGCGGCATCTCCCAGCCAAAGCCCGCATACAGGTTCTTGTGCACCGGGGCGGAGGAAATCCACTCTTCCGCGCGGAGGATGTGGGTGATGCGCATGAAGTGATCGTCTACCACGTTGGCCAGGTGATAGGTCGGGTAGCCATCGGTCTTGAGCAGCACCAGGTCCTGCAGGCGCGCGTTATCGAAGACGATATCGCCGCGCAGCAGGTCGTGCACGACGGTCTCACCTTCGGTCGGCATCTTGAAGCGGATCACACACTGGCCGCCGGTCTCGGCGTGCAGGCGCTCGCGCTCGGCAGGGGAGAGATCGCGGCAGTGACGATCGTAGCCGGGGTCCTGCTTGTTGGCGAGCTGCTGCTCGCGCAGTGCGGCCAGCCGTTCGGTGGTGCAGTAGCAGCGGTAGGCGAGGTCGTGCTCGACCAGCCACTCGGCCCACTGGCGGTAGAGGTCCAGGCGCTCCGACTGGATGTACGGTCCATACTCGCCGCCGACCTCCGGCCCTTCGTCCCAATCCAACCCCACCCAGCGCAGCCCATCAGTGATCAGGCGCAGCGCATCGGGATCGTAGCGCTTCTGATCGGTGTCTTCGATGCGCAGGATGAACGTCCCGCCGTGATGGCGGGCGAACAGCCAGTTGAACAGCGCGGTCCGCACGCCGCCGATGTGCATCGGGCCGGTGGGGCTGGGCGCAAAGCGGACCCGGACAGGGGTTGAGGAGTCGGTCACGAGATTTCTCTCCTGGTGACACAGGGACATCTGAATAGTAGAGGGATTATACCAGGGAATACGGCGGCTCAGAACGGCGAAGTTGGGGGATTGAGGGCGTCGCCTGGCCCTGATGCACGTTGGAAAATTGATCGGATATGAGAGAGCGACCGGCTGGCCTCACCCCCGCGCGGCCAAAATGGGCCGCTTCGCCGCCTCTCCGGTCTATACACGAGGGAAAATCAGTTCATGTCCCGTCTCCCTGAGTGAGAAGGGTTCAGCGAACCCAGAAGGGTACGCGAACCCTTTTGGATTCGCGGGGATGAGGGCCAAAAAAGCCTTTGCAAATGGTCTCTGGGGCGGGCGCATTCCATTTTCGGGGCATGAGACTGTGGGGGTTGCCCGGCCTCACCCCCGCGCGGCCAAAACCGGGCCG
>DAOUFU010000002.1:0-14896 GCA_034429275.1 Anaerolineae bacterium
CCGGGCCGCTTCGCCCCCTCTCCGAAAATTTTCGGAGAGGGGGCAACCGACAACGCGCCCGCAGGGCGCGGCGAAGGTGGGGGTGAGGCCGGACGCTCGCAGGTCACGTATTTTGATGCAATCACCCTGGGCCGAGAGCGGCCTACCCTTCTCACACCGGCACGGCTCTGTTAAAATCGACCCACCAAAACACAGACACACGAGAATCGGCTCATGAGAAAACCCCTCGTCGCCCTGGTGGGGCGGCCCAATGTTGGCAAATCGTCGCTGTTCAACCGGCTGGTAGAGCAGCGTAAAGCCGTCGTTTCCGAGACGCCCGGCACCACCCGCGATCGGTTGATCGCCGAGGCGCACTGGAACGGCGCGCTGTTCGACGTGATTGATACCGGCGGCATCGAAGTCTACCAGCCCAAAGCCACCGATCCGGTGGGCGAAAGCCCGCTCGAAGAAGGCAGCCGCCGCTTCGTCCACGAAATCCGCACCCAGGCCATGATCGGCATCGAGGACGCCGACGTGATCGTGCTGGTCGTGGACGCCAACGAGGGCATCACCGCCGCCGACGAAGAAGTTGCCGACATCCTGCGGCGGACTGCAAAGCCCGTCCTGGTCGCCGCCAACAAGTGCGACGATCTCTCGCACAATGTCCATGCCTTCGAGTTCTTCGGGCTGGGCCTGGGCGAGGTCTTCCCCATCTCCGCGCTGCACGGGACGGGCACCGGCGATCTGCTGGATGCGGTGGTCGAGGCGCTGCCCTTCCGCGCCGAGGAAGATCACGAGGATGAGGCCGACGACATTGTTAAGATCGCCATCGTGGGGCGGCCCAATGTGGGCAAAAGCTCGCTGCTGAACCGGCTGCTGGGTGAAGACCGCGCCATTGTCAGCCCGGTAGCCGGCACCACGCGCGACATCATCGACACGCGCATCACCTGGAACGGCATCCCGATTACCCTGATCGATACGGCGGGCATCCGGCGGCGCGGACGCATTGAGCCGGGCATCGAAAAGTACAGCGTGCTGCGCGCTCACAAGGCCATCGAGCGCGCCGACGTGGTGCTGCTGCTGATCGACGCCACCGAAGGCATCACGCAGCAAGACGCCCACATCGCGGGCATGGTGCAGGAACAATTCAAAAGCGTGGTGGTGGTCGTCAACAAGTGGGATGCCATCGAGAAGGACACCTACACGCTCAACCAGCACACCGAAGAAGTGCGCCAGAAGCTGTCCTTCATGCCCTACGTGCCGATCCTGTTCATCAGCGCGCTGACAGGCCAGCGCATTCACACCGTACTCGAAACCGCCATGCGCGTGCAGGAAGAGCGCATGGTGCGCATCCCCACCAGCGAGCTGAACAAGATCGTCCGCGAGGCGCTAATGCGTCATGCCCCGCAGACCAAGCAGCCGCGCCCGCTCAAGATATTCATGGCCCAACAGGTGCGCGTCGATCCGCCCACCTTCCTGATGCACATCAACGACCGCAAGCTGCTGCACTTCACCTACGAGCGCTACCTCGAAAACCAGATTCGGCGCGTCTATCCCTTCACCGGCACGCCGATCCGCTTTTCCTTCCGCGAGCGCGACAGCCGCGAGCAGATCAAGGGGCGCAAAAAGGCCGACGGCGAGTAGCGCCGGTCGGCACAACGAGGGATTAGGGCACGCCCGCACGCCGCGGCTGTGCCCTGACCTCATGCCACGACCAGGTGGGCAAAATCCTCCGGGGCGAGGGTGTGATCGAGCGTCATGCTGCCTTCGATCATCAGCGCGTGCCACAGGTGGAAGACCAGCAGCGGCCAGACCGTCCACAGTTCATAGCTTCGCCGGGTCATGTGATCGTCCACCAGCCGTGTCACCGCTGCCGGGTCGCACCAGCCCGCCGCCGCGACCCGCTCCGGCGCGAGCACGGTTTCCACCAGCGGGCGAAAAGCCGTGCGCAGCCAGTTCGACATGGGCGGAATGAAGCCCCATTTGGGCCGGGTCAGCACCGATTCTGGCACCAGCCCGCGCAGTGCCTCTTTCAAGACGACCTTCGAGCCGCCGCCATGCAGCTTGTGCTCCAGCGCGATCCGCAGCGCCATCTCTACCAGGGGATGATCTTCGAACGGGGCGCGCGCCTCAACCGACATCGCCATCGTCATCTTGTCCACCCGCATGTTGCTGTCTTCGGCCAGCCACAGCCGCAGCCCGCCATAGGCCAGCCGGTCGGTGAAGCAGGCTGCGCGCGGCACTGCCAATACCGGCTCCAGCGTGGCGGCCAGCCGGGCGCGTATCTGTCGGCCCTCGATCCCGCTGCAAAGCGTCGTTGCGATGCGCTCTGGCTCGAAGTAATGGTTCCACGCCAGGAACCGGTCCGCCGCGCCCGGCCAGCGCGACTTCTGCGCCAGTTTGCGCAGCGGCTCCAACCGTGCCCCGCGCAGCCGCTCCAACACCGGCGTGAGCACCGTCTGGCGGATGATGCCGGGAATGCCCAGGTAGCGCCCCAGAATTCGGTCCGCACGGTAGGCCGGATAACCGCCAAACAACTCGTCGGACCCATCGCCGCTCAACAGCACCGGCACACCGGATAGCCGCGCCAGCGCCGCCACATACACCGTCGGGATCATTGACGGCTGCGCGACTGGCTCATCCATCGCCGCGACCAGGTGCGGCAGCAGCCGGGGAAGCTCACTGTCGTGCACCGTGATGATATGATGCTGCGCGCCTAACTGTTCCGCCGCCATGTGGGCATAACGGGCATCCACGTTGAATTTCCCTTCGCCGCCGCTGCCCGGTGCCATTTCAAACTCGACCGTGAACGCCTGGATCGGCTGGCGCGACGCGCGCGACATGATCGCGGCAACGGCGGTCGAATCCACCCCGCCGCTGAGGAATACGCCGATCGGCACGTCGCTCATCATGCGCATCTCGACGGCTTCCACCAGGCGATCGCGCACCTGGGCGGCGAGCGCCGCGCGGCTGCCCGGCAGCGGATCAACCGTATCGAGTGGTGGGGTATAAAATCGGTCCACACGCAGCCCGGCCCGATCCACCACCAGGCGCTCGCCCGCTGCAAGCTTGCGCACCCCGTCGAACATCGTCAGCGGCGGCGGGACATAGCCCAACGCCAGGAAATGCAGCAGCGCGTCGGCATCCACGCGGCGCGGGAGTGCCCGGTCTTCGAGCAGCGCCTTGATCTCCGAGGCAAACAGGACGGCCTCACCCACCTGGGCATAATACAGCGGCTTTTCGCCGAGACGGTCGCGCGCCAGCAGAATCCGCTCGCGTACCTGGTCCCAGATGCACAGCGCAAACATCCCGCGCAGATGGTTCACCACGTCCTCGCCCCAGGCTTCATAGCCGTGCACCAGCACCTCGGTATCGGTGTACGTGGCAAAGACGTGCCCGGCCCGCTCAAGCTCGGCGCGCAGAGCGCGGTAGTTGTAAATCTCGCCGTTGTACACCACGGCCACCGAACGATCCTCGTTGAAGATCGGCATCGCGCCCGCCGCCAGGTCGATGATCGCCAGCCGGGCCGCCCCAAAGGCCAGCGGCCCATGCCGATAGGTACCGCAGCCGTCCGGCCCGCGATGCACCAGCCGCGTCACCATCCGGGTAACAAGGTCGAGGTCGCCACCGCGCGGGTTGTACTGCCCCACAATGCCACACATAGACACCCTTTCAGCCAGAACCGATGGTGTACACTCTTGAAATCAGGCCTGGGTCACTCGATCAGGGCCAGTTGGGAGGACAGCGAGACAACCAAAACCCACCGCTGACGACTGCACCGGGAGTCTGCGGGGCGGTATGGGCCTGCGTTACCAGCTGAATGAGTTGCGGGAATCGGGCAGCGAAAAGGGGTGGAGCTTCCGGGAGATCGCCCGATTCACGCCAGGCGGGCCAGGCAAGAGGACACCTGGCGCGCTCTATGCTATCGCATTTGAGAGGTGTGTCAACCTCTGCAGAAGGCTCGCCGAAGGTTGAAGCCACCCGGCTGAGAAAAAGTGACCCGCAAGAGTCCGGCCTCACTCCCGACCCGGTCTGCCCCCCTCAACCGAAAATGTTCGGGAGCAGTGCGGCCCGGCTTTGGCCGCGCGGGAGTGAGGCCAGATCATCAGCGACTCGCATGTGTTGCGTTGTCAAACGAGTGCCTGTCAACCTGTGTTCGCATGTCTAAAGAAAACAAGCCGGGCGGAGAGCATGAACCGCCGCCCATGACCGGCGCAGTCACCCGGCGGGCAGGAACTCAACGGTGAGCACCAGGCGGCCCAGTCTCAATTCATCGCCGGTGCGCAGCACGCGCGGCTGGTAGGGGATCAACCGCGTGCCGTTCAGAAAGGTCCCGTTGCGGCTGCCCAGGTCCTCCACCAGGATGGTGGTACCCGCCCGCCGCAGACGTACATGGGTGCGCGAAACACCGAGTTCCTCGCCCCGGTACGCGCTGAGGTCCACATCGGCGACGATATCGTCTACCGTGCGGCCCAGCACGCACTGTTCCTTGAGGGCCGGCTCGATGATCTGGTGCGTGTCGCGGACTTGCAGTCTCAGCAGCGTATCTCGATCGAAAAAAGCCGTGCCCCAGCGCAACTGGGGGGCAAGCTCGGCGTCTTCATCCGGCAGGCTGCGCGTACGGAGCGCCCGCTCCCCAGCGGGTAAGATGTGCCCGCACGCAAAACAGTACAGCTCCCGTTCTCCGTTGGCACGCCCACAATGCGTGCACTGCTGTTCAGCCATACCCCACTCGCTCCTCATTGGTTCGTCGCTGCGCTAACACTTCTAATTTAAGAGCATTCCGTCAGAGGAGTCAAACAGCGTTTGACGGGAGGTGCATTCCAGGGTGAGCCAAGACTGCGAAGGTTCGCCGTCGTTATGCATTTTGACAATGGGATCGGATGGGGGGTGGGCGAACGGTTGGCCTCACCCCCGACCTGCGCGCCTCATGGGAGGCGCTTGGTCTGCCCCCTCTCCGAAAATTTTCGGAGAGGGGGCGAAGCGGCCCGGTTTTGGCCGCGCGGGGGTGAGGCCGGGCAACCCCCACCGTCTCATGCCTCGAAAATCGAATACGCGCTTGACAGGGGATGTATTCCAGGTTGAGCCAGGATGGCGAGGGCTTCGCCGCCGTTGTGCACTTTGACAATGCGATCGGATAGGGGATGAAGCCCGATCATCGCCGGGCGAACAAAACACCTGGCCGGAGGGGTTCTCCGGCCAGGCCACACCATGAGGGGGATCACAGTGGTGGGCAACACATCAATGGATTTGGGCGGCGGCTATTCGAGATACTCACCCAGCCCATATTCTTCCTGCATCTGGCGCAGCTTGCTGAGCGCAGCGTGCTGAAGCTGGCGGATGCGCTCGCGGCTGTAGCCCATCAACTGGCCGATCTGCGACATGCTGTGAGTCTCGCCGTCTTCCAGGCCAAAGCGCAGCCGGATGATGCGCGCCTCACGTTCGGGCAGCGCACCCAACAGGAAACTGATCGACTCCAGCAGCAGTTGGCGAGCGGCGGCTTCTTCCGGCATCTCGCTCTCTTCGTCGGCCACCAGGTCGGCGCGCGGACGAGTTTCCTCGTCGCCGATCAACTCATCAAGCTGGACCGGCTCGCGTGCGGCCATCATGGTGGTCTCGACCTGTTCCGGCGTCAGCTCGATCTCATGCGCCAGTTCTTCGTAGGTAGGTTCGCGTCCCAGTTCCTGCGCGAGCTTCTCGCTGGCCCGGCGCAGACGGCCCCACCGCTGCCCCTGGTTGATCGGCAGCCGGATGGTCCGGCCCCGGTCGCCCGCCGCCCGCGCGATAGACTGGCGAATCCACCAGGTCGCATAGGTGCTCAGCCGCACCCCGCGCGCCGGGTCAAAACGATCCACCGCCTTCATCAGGCCCAGGTTGCCTTCCTGAATCAGGTCCGGCAGCGGCAGGCCGCGCCCCTGGTATTTTTTGGCAATGCTGATCACCAGGCGGGTGTTCGCCATGATCAGCTCGCGGCGAGCCGCCTCGCCCATCTCGATCACGTCGCCGATGTCATCGCTCACCGACTCGGACGCGGAAGTGTCATACTTTTCCTGGGCCTCGTTGCTGGCCTGGACCAACCGCGCCAGCGCCTGCTCACGGTCGGCGTCGATCGGCTCGGAGATAGGCCGGATGTCGCGGAAATAAAACTGGAGAAGGTCGGAATCGACCGAAAGAACGTTCGAGTCGCGCGCAGCGCGGCTCTCAGAAATTGTGGCTTCGGCAGCCGAAGCCTCGCCCCACAGGTCTAGCACATTCTGGGTCTCTTCCGCATCGTGAATAGCAACCACAACTGTCTGCCTTTCGTTCAGCGGACGCCCCAGCTCCGCCCGCGCCCCATACCGTAAACCATTTGCACAATCTGTCAAATCAGACATTTTTATAATACTCCTCTTTAACGTAAATATCAAGATTATTATGATTAGAATTAGATAAATTGGGCCCGGAAATTCGTCGGGGAGCAAATCTTTAGCTCCCATGACCCATTTTGATGTTTTACTAATTATACCATTACTTTCCGCCCGAACGAAAGCGGGCGAAGGCCGCGCCTCGCCACGAAGCGTTTGTCGCGCAGGCAGCCCTACGCTATAGTCAGCCTATCATGGATACGTTAGAACCGCATACACATAACCTTAGAGGTCTATGAGCGCGCCGCCAACTGAACCGGCTCCCCCGCCCCATCCTTCGCTGCCGCCGCAGGCTCTGATCGGCTTTGGGCTGATCCTGGGCCTGGGCATGATCGCGCTGGCGCTGGCCGTGTCGCTGCTGGGCGATGTGAACAGCGGGGACTGGTATCCGCGCGCGGGTTGGCCGGGCGAAGTCGCCCTGGGGCTGGCGCTGGGCAGCGGTGGCGCGGTGCTCGCCTGGGGCCTGACTCGCCGGATCGCCGCCCTGCGCAGCATCGAACACCTGCTGCTGCGTATGCTGGATATGCGCAAGATGCGCTATCACCACACCGTGATGATCGGGCTGGTGGCGGGCTTGCCGGAAGAGATGCTCTTTCGCGGCGCGATCCTGCCCGGCCTGGGGAGATCTCACCTGGTGATGGGGTGGCTGCTCTCCGCGCTGATTTTTGGCGCGCTGCACGCTGTCACACGGGCCTATTTCGTCTATGCGACGCTTGCCGGGTTGCTGCTGGGCGCGGTGGCGATCTGGCGCGGCGACCTGTGGGCCGCCACCACCGCCCACGCCGCGCTGGATGCCCTGTTGATGATGCTCATGCTGCGCGATTGGCGCGGTCAATCGCGCGATGTCCCCACCGCAGGCCGATGATCTGTGAGTAACTAAGAGACCATTTGCAAAGGCTTTTTGGGCCGTCATCCCGCGAACTCTTCGAGTTCGCTGAACCCATTCGGGTTCGTTCCGGGTGCATTCCAAATTGGGGGCGAAATTGCGAGGACTCCGCCCCCGTCGTGCATTTTGATAAGGTGAGCGGATAGGGGCGGGCGAACGGCTGGCCTCACCCCCGACATGCGCGCCTCATGGGAGGCGCTTGGTCTGCCCCCTCTCCGAAAATTTTCGGAGAGGGGGCGAAGCGGCCCGGTTTTGGCCGCGCGGGGGTGAGGCCGGGCAACCCCCACAGTCTCATGCCCCGGAAATGGAATACGCCCTTCGTTCCCCGTCTCTCTGAGGGAGACGGGGTAATGGACTGGTTTTCCCTCGCCTGAGGGAGAGGGAACCGGCGTAAGCCGGAAGGGTGAGGGCTTTTTGAATGGTCTCTAAGACCCACGCCACCCGGAACAGTCCTTTTTGGTGCGTCTACCCAATCCTGCCCACAACTCCCCATTGGAATTTGGGCGCAACAGGGGTACACTTAGCGCCGGTTTCCTTCAGGGTGAGTACATCATACCTGTTACAGGAATCCCCCTCCCGGTGCCTCGGAGCGGTTTTTTTGACCATCTGCGCCCGGCCTCTCTACCAACGCGCGCAGACCTCAGTCAGTGGATCAAGTATGGAGGAGTCTCGTGTCTAAGAAAGTTCGCGTCGCCATAATTGGCGTGGGCAACTGCGCCAATTCGCTCGTACAGGGTATACACTATTACCAGAACGCCCAGCCCGGAGACACCATCCCCGGCCTGATGCACGTCCAGTTGGGCGACTATCACATCCGCGACATTGAGTTCAGTGCCGCGTTCGACATCGACATCGAAAAAGTCGGCAAAGACCTGTCCGAAGCGATCTGGAGCGGCCAGAACAACACCATCAAGTTCGCCGACGTGCCGCACCTGGGCGTGCCGGTGCATCGCGGCATGACTCACGACGGCCTGGGGAAATACCTCAAGCAGAAGATCACCAAAGCGCCCGGCCCCACCGCCGACATCGTGCGCATCCTGCAAGAGACCAAAACCGATGTGGTGGTGAACTACCTGCCCGTCGGCTCCGAACAGGCCACCAAGTGGTATGTCGAGCAGGTGCTCAATGCCGGGTGTGCGTTTGTCAATGCCATCCCCGTCTTCATCGCGCGCGAACCCTACTGGCAGAACCGCTTTGCCGAGCGCGGCCTGCCCATCATCGGCGACGACATCAAGTCGCAGGTCGGCGCGACCATTCTGCCCCGCGTACTGAGCAACCTGTTCAACGATCGCGGCGTGCGGCTGGAGCGTACCAGCCAGCTCAACGTGGGCGGCAACATGGACTTCTACAACATGCTGGAACGTGAGCGCCTGGAGAGCAAAAAAATCTCCAAGACCAACGCCGTCACCAGCCAGCTTCCCTATGAACTGCCTGCCGACAACGTCTACATCGGCCCCAGCGACTATGTACCGTGGCTGACCGACCGCAAATGGGCACACATCCGGCTCGAAGGCTCTGCCTTCGGCGACGTGCCGCTGAATATCGAAGTCAAGCTCGAAGTGTGGGACAGCCCCAACAGCGCGGGCGTCATCATCGACGCGGTGCGCTGCGCCAAGATCGGGCTGGATCGCAAACTGTCGGGCACGCTCGAAGCCCCGGCCTCGTACTTCATGAAGTCGCCGCCTGTGCAGGTCCCGGACGACATCGCGCGGAACAACGTAGAGGAATTCATCGCGGGGCGGAATAACGCCACCGTCAAGCCCGGCCCCGGCTTTGTCGGCAGCGATCGGCCATCGGTGCCGCACAACGAGCACGCGGACTGAGCCTGGACGTTGAGGCCGCCGGGCCTCAGCCGGTCACCGGAGAATCACCAGGGGCGGATGTGCAGAATCCGCCCCTTTTTGTGCTTTGCGCCATGCGCACTATCGCCCGCTGTAGCGGCCCGCCAGACGGCGGCCCGCTAGACGCTGGCTTCCAACGCCTCGACGATCTGCTGGAACATGCCGATTTGCAGCGTGACGTCTTTCTCGTCCATCAGCGCCTGCTCCACCGGCACGATCTCCACACCGGGGAACATTCGCTCATAATCGATCGCGCCCAGCATTTCGGGGCGATCCAGGTGAATGATCATCGGCGGCGCACATTCCCTGGCGTAATAGTGGCGCAGCACCCCGGCGATATCCTCTACCGACATCACCACGATGAACTGAGGCGCGCGCTCGATCTCGATTTGATTGGGATGTTCGTAGTAAGTGAAATCGATCTTTCCGCGAACATGGTAGGACAGGAGTTGGATGATGCCATGCGTGCGGCGGCGCGGATCGGTGATCACGGCCCCATGCAGGCGTTTGGATGTGATGTTCACAACCTACCCTCAGCGTAGACTATCCAGGTTTCCCCGGTCGGCGTTTTCCCCACCCCAACCGGCACCTTTGCGCTAGACCCGGCTGGCCCGCTGGTCCAGCAGCCGCATGATATCGCGGAACAGAGTCAGGCTGAGCGTTTCTTCGGGTTGGCTCGTCAGGTTGTCCTGCTCAATAGGCACAATCTCCACGCCTGGATACAGCGCCGCGTATGGGGTCGCGGCAATCGCCTCCGATGTGTCGATATGAACGATCAGCGGGAAGGAGTCCACCCTGGCCGATGCTGCCCTGGCCGCGGAAGCCTTCGCTCGCAGCACCTTGATCACACCCGCCAGGTCCGCCCGCGACAGCACGATCAGGAAGTCACGTGCCCCGGCAAAACTGACCTCGTAGGGATGCGCATATTGCGTAATCCCTACCCGGTTGCGTAAACGCAGCACCAGCAGCTCGACCAATTGCCGCGAATGCCGCTCGTATGACAGTACGATGCCGCCTTGCGGCTGTTCGTGATCCATACCTGACCTCTGTCGTTCTGTACCCGTTGCTTCAATTCCACACCATTCCCCACAGACGATGGTACTCGAATACCACCGGCAGGACAAATTGTAAGGGGAAGTGTGCTATCCCTGGCCCGCCATCAGCGCCAGCGCACGTTCGACCTTTTCGCCCAGGTCGTGCAGCAGGCTGAGCACAAACATCGATTCGCCCCCCTGGCGCGGCGGAAACAGCCGCGTCCAGTAGGTATAGGCGGCAGAGAGCCGGTCCACCGCCAGCAGCGCCTCCAACGATTCCCGCGGCGGCTGACTCTGCGCCAGGTACGCGATCAGCGCGGCCTGGAAGGCGGGAGTCAGCAGCTCCACCTGGCGCAGCACGCGGGCAAACTCACCCTGGTCCCACCCGCCGCGCTCACCCAGGCGGGCAGGCGACATCTCGTGAAGCAGGTCGCCCATCTCGTTCAGGACGTTGACCAGCGCGGTCCGTTCCGCACCACGATCGCGCCCGCGGCTGCCCGATCGCCTCTCGCGCCCGGCAGCCCAGGTCACGCCCGCACCCAGGATCGCTCCGGCCAGCAGCGCCAGCGGCAGCGCGCCGCCCATTCCCCAGCTCGCGCCGAGCGCACCCACGCCCGCCATGCCAATCCCGATCGCCAGCGCCCATTGTGTCCTGGTGAGTGTCACGTTCGCCTCGTTTCGAGCCGTGCCTTTCGCATTTGTGAATTTTGACGTAATAACCCCAACCAGGACCAAAGGGCACTGGTCAAATCTGAAAAACTACGCTATTCTATTTTTACGCAATATCAACGAATAGACAATAGTCTGTTCACATTCTCTCGCATCGTCGCGCAGGGTGGCAGCGGGCCACCCCTTTACACCGGGGAACAATCGACCGCATGGCCTACACAGCCCTCAAATTCCCGGATGAGCCGATCGTCGTCGCCAGGGTCAAGCTCCCGCTTGAGCACAACCTGTCCGCCGTAAGGCACTTGTGGAATCAAGTTAACCGCCAGGCCGATGAGGCCCGCGGGCCGTTCGTGGCCGTCCTGGATTTTTCCGACCAGCCGCCCGATTTCGCCGATATCCTGCTGTGGATCGACGAGCGCCGCACCCCCGATGCGTGCCAGTACCGCTCGCCGAACCTGTACGCTATCGCCATCGGCACTCACCCTATGCTGAGCCTCGCGCTGCGCAAGATCAAGCGGCAGATTGGCGACGAGGCCATCCAGATGCCCACCCTCAACGATGCGCTGGTCTATGCCCGCCGCGTGATCGCCGCCGCGCACACGGAATCCTCTCTCCCGTAATCGGCCTTGCTGTAAGATTGGCCGGTAATGCCGATTGGCGGGATCGCCGCTTTGTAGACTACAATACAATCGGTGAATCGCTGAGCAGGTCTTGGAGTCCCGCCCGGCGTGACACCGCCTGCGCGCTGCCGACAGCGCCCAGGCCACCAGGTTGTATCCGGGCCAGGTATCAGGGGCGGCCTCCCGCCGGTGACCGACTGAACATGCCGTTCGCACTCGTCAAGCTCCCCAATGAACCCATAGTTATTGTCACCGGCGATATTCCCGTTGAAGAGAATCTCGCGGCGCTTCATGCCATGTTCAGCCAGGTGGATCGCCTGGCATCGCAGGCTGGCGGGCCGCTCTACTGCGTCATTGACACCCGCCACCTGGAAAACCTGTCCTTCAGCGACATCCTGCTGTGGTTGGATGAGCAGCGCACCGCGCCGCCCGGCTCTGCCCGCGATTCACGCCTGCGGATGTGGGCTGTTGGCACGCACAGCCTGCTGCCCATCGCTGTTAAGAAGCTGCGCCAGCAGTACGGCGTCGAAATGATGCTCGCCGACACCCTCGAAGCAGCGCTGGCCCGCATCCGCGCCGAAATCGCCGGGCGCTAGCCCGTTGTCCCCTGCCTGTGCATCTCAAGGAGTCTCTTCATGACCGACATGCTGGTGAAACTGTATGAGCTGCCGCCGCTGCACCCGGCAGTTGAACGCTGCGCCGCCGCCGGGATCGATATTCGCCGCGCGCTGGCCGCCGAAAAACACCACGTCCTGCCCTGGATTCGTGCCAAATTCAGCG
Organism: Anaerolineae bacterium; assembly: GCA_034429275.1. Classification (GTDB taxonomy): domain Bacteria; phylum Chloroflexota; class Anaerolineae; order Aggregatilineales; family Aggregatilineaceae; genus DAOUFU01. The sequence continues at coordinate 12,214 of DAOUFU010000002.1, forward strand.
AGGGGTGGGTCAGCGAATGCGAGGCCGCCTTCGCCCAGACGCCCATCTCGTGCTTCATCGCCACCGAGAACGGCCAACTGGTTGGCTTCGCCTGCTACGATGCAGGGTTTCGCGGCATGTTCGGCCCCACCGGGGTTGATGACTCGACGCGCGGCAAAGGGGTGGGCGCGGCCCTGCTGCTGGCCTGCCTGCACGCCATGCACAGCCTCGGTTATGTGTACGCCGTCATCGGCTGGACCGGCCCGCAGGAATTTTACACCAAGGTGTGCGGCGCAACGCCCATCAAAGGATCGCGGCCCGGTGCCTATCGCGGAATCCTGGGCATCCCGCCCGAAGTCGCCGCCCGCGAAGAATGACCGGCGGATCGCCGGGGTAATTGCATCAAAATACGTGCCCCGCGAGAGTCCGGCCTCACCCCCGACCTGCGCGCCTCTTGGGAGGCGCTTGGTCTGCCCCCTCTCCGAAAATTTTCGGAGAGGGGGCGAAGCGGCCCGGTTTTGGCCGCGCGGGGGTGAGGCCAGTCCTTCGCCTCTCATACCCGATCACAGGGCCAAAGGGCATCAGGATCAGACGATGCGCGTCAACCGAAACAATCTTTTTGGTGCGTTTACCCTGGGTGAATCGCCCTGCCTTTTGAATCCAGGACGAGCGCGCTTTATAATCGAAGTATCGTCCGCGCACCCGGCAGACTGTTACCCACACAAAGGCACGGCGAGTCATGCCCGTCACCGACGAGCGCGATCCCTACGAAATCCTCCAGGTTGCCCCGTTCGCCGAACAGAGCGTAATCGAGGCGACCTATAAGGCCCTGGTGAAGAAGTACCATCCCGATGCCAATCCTGGCACCGATACCACCGCCAGGATGCAGGACATCAACTGGGCCTACGAAATCCTCGGCGACCCGGACAAGCGCCAGGCCTATGACCGCCAGCGCCAGCAGCGGGCCACCGGTGCGACTCAGCCCTGGCAGAATGCGCGCCCGGCCAGGCCGACCGGCGCAGCCGGTTCGCCCCCACCGCCCGGCACGAGCCGAACCGCCAACACCGGCAGTACCGGCAAAGCCGCGCCCAAAACGGGCAGCACCTCTACCGGCAGCCCATCGGGCAGCAAGACGGACACTTCCGGGTCCCGGACCGGCAGCCAGCGCAGCACCGGGTCGAGCACCTGGGGCACGCCGCGCTCGGCGGGCGGCTCGTATAATGACCGCTTCAGCGACCGCTTCAGCGACCGCTATGGTGACCGTTACGGCGACCGCTACGGCGACCGCTACGGCGACCGCTACGGCGACCGTCCGGGCACTTCGCGCTGGGATGCGCCGCGCAGCGATGACCGGCCCTTCGCACGGGCAGCGCGCGGTGAGCCGCCTCGCGCCGAGCCAAAGCGCGAGCCGACCTCTCAGCGCCCTTACGAGCGTTACGCCTCTTCCGGCACGGCGGCTCCGCGCAGCAGCACCACCTCGGCCAACAGTGCGTCCCGGCCTGGCACAGCGACCTCGCACGAAAGCCCCCGCCGCGACTCCAGGCCGCCCGACACCGCCGACCGCCGCAGCGACTCCGCCCGACCGGGCGATTCCCGGCGATCCTACTGGGACACCGGCCCAAATCCCTGGACCGATCCCCCGGCACGCCCGCGCTGGAACTGGGACCCCTCTCCCGCGCCCGCGTCCCGCCCCACCCCGGCGCGGCGCAGCATGGGCGGCGCGCTCACCGACGGTCGCCCGCTGATCGAGGTGCTGGCCAAGATGGGGACTGCCCTCATGCAGTGGGTCCAGGCCAATCCTCGCGTCGCCGTCATCAGCGTCGGGTCGGCCCTGCTGGGGATATTCCTGCTGGCTGCTGCGCTGCATGGAGGGGGAAGCGACGGCGCGAACAACAACCCGCCGCCGCTGCTGAGTGTGCCCTATGGGCTGACCCAGGTGCCCGGTCACTGGATCATGATTTATGACGAACCCTACCGCGCCAGCATCCAGGCCGCGGTCGATGAGGCGGCGCGCGCCGCCAATTTTGTCCCGCCGCAGGTGATGCTGGGCGGCTATGTCTTCGCCGATTCGCAGACTCGTACCACCGGCTTTTACTGCCCGCCGACCGGATTCGTCGGCAAGGCCACCGCCTGGCCCGACCCGCCGCTCGTGCTCGACGGCTGCCTGCCGGTCGCGCTCAGCCCGGAACTGACCGGCTACACCAGCCGCAACTAGCCACCCACCGGCAGCGGCGGCACATGCGCCCGGTAGGCGCTGGCGTGCACCGTGCCGATCACGAACAGGGTCGCGCCGCCCCACATCATGATGACCGCAATGCCACCCAGCACGGCGAAGGCCACGCTCACCGTTTCCGCCAGGTCCACATCGTCCGGGTTGGCGGGCGAATCGCTCAGCCGCTCTTCGAACAGCTCCACCGCCGGGTATGCCTCGCGCAGCGCCGCCTGGTAGCGATCCTGGCTGAGCGCCAGGATGGCCGTGAGCACCAGGATCATCGCCAGCGCGCCGCCGATTACCGCCATCAGCAGGCCGAACACCGCCCAGCGCCGCCCGCCCCGCGATCGCGCCGCGCGCACATGGGCCGCGCCGGGGCCGTCCTCATAGACTCGCCCATCCGCTTCCAGCACCTGGTAGGCGGTGTCCGGTCGGAAGCCGCTCACGGCCAGCATAAGCACATACCACGCCGCGCCGATCATCGAAACCAGC
>DAOUFU010000003.1:0-1824 GCA_034429275.1 Anaerolineae bacterium
TCAACCACAATTGACCGACCCGACTTATCTATATAATACCCTGAGGGCATTAAAACACCATAAAAAACGGAAAGACAAGGTTAGAGTTTTGTGAAAAAATGGTAAAGACGCATTCGGCTAAGCTGCGCGGCATGACGCGCGCGCCAGTTAGCCGGGCGCGCGAGTCGGGCTGGGGGCGGGGGTCGGAGTCGGCTTGAGAGCCTCGATGGTCACGCTCAACTGCTCTGGCAGGATGCTGTTGATGGTGAAATGACCCGGCGCGGTGTGATCGATGATGGTGGCGGTGGGGCGCACCTGGTGATTGCCCGCCGCCAGACCGGCCAGGTTGACCTCAACCAGCAGGTTGGACACGGTGAGGTTATCCAGCTCGACCTGTGGACCGGCCACGTTTACCGTGACGGTGGCGGCGAGACCGGTGGCGCGGAATTCTTCGGGGTCCAGACCGGTGACCCGGACGGGCACATCCTGGAATTCGCGGTTGCCGAGCACCGGCGAGATCAGCACGGTGACCCGCACCACCAGGTCTTCATCGACCAGCGAGACTCCCGGCGGCAGCGCGAGCGGGACTTCGGCGGTGAAGGTGCTGGTGACATTGCTGAGATCGATGGGCACGGTCTTCACCACGCGGTTCATGGCAGCAATGGCGTCCTGGTCGCCGGTGACGCCCACCGTGCGCGGCTGAAGATCGGCATAGCCCTCGAAGATGTAGCCGGGCGGCGGGTTGGTATTGCCCCGGTCCGGCAGGACCTCGACGGGCGTGATGTCTTCGCGGGGCTGCACATCGACGGGGCAGGTGACGCTGGCCGGTTCGAGCACAACATCGCGCACGCGCGTACCGTCGGCGCTGACGGGGATCAGGTTAACGGTTTTGGTCGTCGGGTTGAGGTCATCACTCAGGTTGAGGCGCGCCTCGACCTGCTGCACGGTGGCGACTCGTTCTACACTGCCGCTGACCAGCACCTCGGTCACGGCGCAGGTCAGGTCCGGCGGGTAGGTATAGCCGAGCGGCGGGTCTTCGGTGACGATGACTCGCACAGCAACACGGGCCTCGCCGTGCCGGTCAACCGCGAAGGTGACCATGCCGGGGGTGACATCCACGATATCGGCATGCAGAGAAGTGACGGGGCGCGCTTCCAGTTCGATGCGGTATTCGCCGGGCGCGGAGATGTCGGTCAGGTCGGCGATGATCTGAAAATCGCTGGCCTCGATGCGCCCCCATTCTTCCTGGTCGGTGCGCACGGTGATGGCGACCGTGGTCAGGTCGGGCTGGCGGGTGATCACAAACCCTTCGGGAAGCTCGATCTCAAACGGGATGTTGGTGAGATTGCGCTGCTCGATGGGGTTCTTCTGCATCTTGGCCCCCACCCAGATCACCATCGCCAGGCCGAACGAGGCGACTAACCAGCCCAGGTTGCTGAAAATCAGGCGCACCAGAGAGCGACTCTGCATCGGTGATTTCCCTCAGGCGACCTGGCGGCCCGAAGGCGGGCTGCCAGCCGGTCCAGATGGCCCGCCGGACGACGATCCGCCGGGCCGCCCATAGCGCTCGCGCAGCCGGGCGATCTCGCTGCGGGCGCGGGTGATCAGCGGGGTCCAGGGCCAGGGCGTTTCGGCCTGGGTGCGCGAACTGGTATAGAAGGCGCTCAGGATGGTGCGCAGCCGGTCGGCATCCAGGCGGCGGATCATGCGGCCCCGGTTGGCGACCGAGATGCGCCCGGTTTCCTCGGAGACGATCACACACAGGCCGTCGGAGACTTCGCTGATGCCCAGCCCGGCACGGTGGCGCGTGCCCAGCTTGCGGTCGGTCAGGTTACGGCCCGACGA
>DAOUFU010000004.1:0-13246 GCA_034429275.1 Anaerolineae bacterium
GGGGGGCGCGCTGCGCCCCCATAAGTCACTGATAGAAAACCTGGACGCGGAGCTGGCATGTCCAAACCACGCGAAAAAATGCGCGAGCGCGCCCTCGGTGCGATTCTGCGCACGGCATTTTTCAGCATCGAAAGTGCGGTGATCATTGCCCTGGCGATCGTGCTTTTTGGGCTGGGCTATCAACCCTTTGAAAGCTGGCAACCCGCCTATTGGCTGGCTTTTGGCGCGCTGGCAGAGGCGATCTACCTGGGGGTCACCATCACCGATCCCAAAACCGCGCAAAATGCCGTGAGCCGGATGCTCCAGGACCAGTTCAACCCGGATGACATTCGTAACCCAGCCGCCCGCGAGCGCTTGAAGCGCGCGCTGGATTATCACCGGCTGATCAGCGAGGCGGCCCGTAAGCACACCGGCCCGATGCGCCTGAGCATCGAATCTACCGCCAGCGAGATCCACGACTGGATCGAGCAAATCTACACCCTTGCACGCCGCATGGATGCGTTTGAGTCCGACCAGATCATCAGCCGCGACCGGCGGCTGGTGCCGCACGACCTGAAAAATCTCCGCCGCCGCCTGGAAATCGAGACCGATCCACGCGTGAAAGACGAGCTAAAAGAAGCGATCCAGACCAAGGAAACGCAGCTAGCGAACCTGCGTGCGCTCGAAAACAGCATCAAGCGCGCCGATATTCAGCTTGATCACACGCTGTCGGCGCTGGGAACGGTCTATGCGCAGATCCAGATCATCGACGCGAGCAAAGTGGACAGTGCCCGTGCGCAGCGCCTGCAGCAAGACATCCGCGAAGAAGTGCTCTCGCTGCAAGACACCATCGCCGCCATCGACGAGGTTCAGCGCTACGAGCGCGGGTCGGCATCCTCATAGGCGGGCCTGGCGTGAAACTCCCAATCCCCGATCCGCGTGCGCGTGGTTATGTCATCCGGCGTGCGACCCTGTTCGACCTGCGGGCGGTTCACCGGCTTGAACAGGCGATTTTCCCACGCGATGCCTATCCCTATTTCGACCTCGGCCTGCTGTTCGTGCTGCCGCGCATCCGCAACTTGAAGGTTGTCGCGCCAGATGGCTCTCTGGCCGGTTTCGTTTCGGTAGGGGCGGCGCTTGCCTCGCCGGATACCCAGTGGATTATCACGATAGGCATCGACCGGGCACACCAACGCCAGGGATTGGGTGAATGGCTGCTCGGCGTGGCGGAGCAGTGCTTTGCCAGGCGATCGTGCACCCGCCTGACCGTGCGCGAGAGCAACCTTCCGGCGGTGCGCCTCTACGAAAAAACCGGTTATAGTCATGTCTCGCGCAAACCCGCCTATTACCTCGACGGTGAGGCCGGGTTGATTATGGAAAAACGCCGCGAGTGATCTCAGTTGGTGATCGTGCTCAAAAAAGTGAAGGGAACTCGATAAACTCCACCGTATCGGTGGCTACATCGAGCAAGCAAACCGAGCGCGTTTCGGGCTGGCTGCCGCCCAGCGCACCGGGATTGATGATCTGCACGCTATATGCGGATTTGACCTCGTGGCGGCGCTTGTGAGTGTGCCCATGAAGCACATAGCTGTATTTGCCGCTGATGAACATGCGGTACAACAGCGCACTGTCCGCCCCGTGAGTGACACCGATCAATTTGCCGGCGACCTCAATTTCCTGGCTCATCGCGGGGCGTTTTGCGCCGATGGCGTTAGCAGCTTCCCCCAGCCCGGCCCGGTTTAAGTCCATATTGCCAAAGACAAAGGTGACATCCCAACCGGCAAAGAGCATCACGATCGCCGGCGAGGTGATATCGCCGCAGTGAACGATGTGTGTCACGCCGCGCGCGCGGAACGTCTCCAGCGCCAGGGTGGTATTTTGGGCAGCATTATGGGTATCGGAAAGGATGCCTATCGTCATAGATACGACTCACCGAACAGGTATCAGCCTGTCGGGGGCGGCGATCCTGCCGCCCCTAAAAGATTCCCAAGAGTTATCCTCGACTAAGTAGTGTTGACATTTGCGCTCAGAACACTCGCCTTTTCATCCGCCAATGTCAACACGACCTAATAGCCCCACCGCAAATCATGGGCCGGGCCTGAAGTATAGAGACTCTGCACCGCGCCGGTTTCCAGCGTCAGGATCACCGGCTGGCCGGTGGGCTGGCCATACTCATTGTATCCAGCATTGCGCAGCCCCAGCGCATAGAGCGTGCCATCCGGAGCGGCATAGAGGCGCGCGTGCTCCACAAAACCGCCCGCTTCCGGCCCATATACCGGCACGAACGGCCCATCCAACGATTCGGCTGCCAGCGGATAGACGTACTGCGGGCCATAGGCAGGTGTGGAGGTCACCAGCATGATCCAGCGCGGGTTCTGGCCGGGGCGTTCCTGCCGGATCATATTGACCACACCCATCCCTTTTTCCAGCAGCGATTGGGGCGCTGCATCGGGCTGGTTGGGATCGAGCGCGTATATCCCCGGCTGCACATAGCCATATCCCGCCGCCCAGGTCAATACGCGACCGTCATCGGTCCACCAGCCCTCATAGGCGACTGCGCCCGGCAGCTCGATCACTGCCGCCGCCTCGCCTGGGCCGACTACATCCACCACCCCCAGGTAACCGCCCTCGTACAAGCCGATGCTGATCGCCAGCCGTGTGCCGTCAGGACTCCACACCGGGTTTCCATACACCCGGATGGAAAACCCATCGGCGGCATCGCCGGGCAGCGTGTGCGCCAGCAACATCCAGGCTGCCGCGCTGCCATCCGCCGGGACAACCCACAAGCCGAGCGGGTCGGTATAAGCGAGCATGGAGCCATCGACGCTCCAGCCCAAGCCGCCGCCCACGCCTTGAGCGAGATCGTTTTGCGGCGCGGAAATCGTCGCAAGCACTTGGCGGCTGCCGCCGCTGCTGTCGAGCACGGCCACCTGGCCGCTGCCATAAATCGCCACGCGCTGCCCGTCCGGCGATGGAGCATAGGCGAACTGAAGCGGCGGCGCAGGCGTCAAGGCCAGCGGCGCTGCCCCAGATGCGGGCGCGCGCCACAACTGCTCAATACCCGCTACATCCGGCGCGATGTAGTACACATCGGCAGGCAGTGTCATCGCCGCGCCAAAGGCCACCGGCTCGGAAACCGGCCCCCAGTCATAAGCCTGTGCCCCGGCTGTGCCCGGCACCAATACACCGTTTACCTGCACCCCTTCGGGCGTCAGCGTGGAATTGACCGGCGGGGTATAACGCTGCACGTTCGATCCCAGCGGCGCGGCGTTCCAGGTGCCATCCTGGAGCGCGATACGCCAGCCGTTGTCCGATGCATCGAGCGCAATCACGGTCGATGGGCCATCCCAATATACTTCGACCCATTCGCCTGAAAGCGTGGTAAAAACGGACTCCCCCGCTTCGCCCAGCCCCAGGTCTGCGATGCGTGCGCCCCCTGGCACCAGATAGGCCAGATGGGCTGCATTCGGTGACCAGGCGATGCTTTGGCGCGCACTGGCAGCGGGAGGTGTTGCATCGCTGAATTCCAGCACATAGCCGCCAAAACCGTTCAATGTTTCGACAATCACCGCGTTATTGACCGGGGAACGGTAAGCCCACCACGAGCCATCCGGCGCGATGTCAAAATCCGCTACGGGCATCTGGTCGGACGAGATCATCGTCTGCCCGCCAGTCAAGGGATCAACCAGGATCACCGCAGAATTCGAGGTAAGAATATACAAAGGAGCGGGCAGGGGAAATACGCTCTGAGCAGCAGCGGGCAAAACCGGCCCGATCAGCGCCAGCCCCAGCGCCCACGCGCACAATACCGTTAACCATTTTCGCGGCATGAGTTTTGGTCCTCATCAAAAAGAACATCCAGGGCACAGCAGGCCGCCAACGCGCCGACCATGCTACGAGTATAGCAGGATTGTCCCTCAGCGTGCAGTCGAGGCCGTCCGGCACTTCCAGTTGGCAGCCGCCAATTCTCCCTTGCATTCGACACTGCCGGAATCGATAATGCAGTAGGGCCGGTCGGACCTTCCGCCGGGCGATAGCGATGGTGTGGCATGCGACCGAACTCAACTCAGCAATCAAAAGCTGTGCAATATGATGTGATCGTGGTCGGCGCAGGGGCAGCAGGACTGCTGGCCGCAGGCGCGGCAGCGGAACAGGGCGCGCAGACGCTGCTGCTAGAAAAGATGAACCGTCCCGGACGCAAGCTGGCGATCACGGGCAATGGGCGCTGCAACCTGACCAATCGGGCCGCCCTGCCCGACTTCATCCGGCACTTTGGCCCCAATGGACGCTTCCTCAAACCGGCATTTCACGCCTTTTTTGCCGAGGACCTGATCCGGCTGCTGCATGGGCTGAACATCCCTACCGTGACCGAATCTAGTGGGCGAGTCTTCCCGGCCAGCGAGTCCGCGCTCGATGTTGTGGCCGGGCTGCTGCGATGGGTCGAGGAACGGGGAGTCGCGCTATACACCCATGCTGCCGTAGAGCGCCTGCTGCTGTCGGGCGACCAGATCGCAGGGGTGCAGATCGCCCCATCGACCACGAGCACGCGCACGCACGCAAGCCGGACCAAACCGGCACCGAGTCGCCCGGCCCAGAGCATATACGCCCCGGCAGTGGTTCTCGCCACAGGCGGCGCATCCTATCCGGGCACCGGCTCCACAGGCGATGGCTACCGGCTGGCGGCTGCCGTCGGGCACAGCATCGTCCCCATCCGGCCCGCGCTGGTGCCGCTGGAGACGGCGGGCAATATCGCGCGGCAGCTTCAGGGCCTCAGCCTGAAGGATGCCACGATCAGCCTTTGGGTCGAGGGCAAAAAGATAACGCAACAGTCCGGCGAGATGCTGTTCACCCATTATGGGCTGTCTGGCCCGGCCATCCTCAGCCTGAGCCGCCAGGTCGTGGATGTCCTCAACCGGGGTGCCCGGCCTGTGATTTCCATCGATCTTCAGCCCACGTTGGATGAGCAGCGCCTGGACGAACGCCTTCTGCGCGACATCGACCGGCACGGCAAGCAGCAGTTGGCGACCCTGCTGAAAGACTACCTGCCCCGCAAGTTGATCCCGGTCTGTGCGCATCTCACCGGCATCCCCGAAGATAGACTCGCTCATCAGATCACCGCGCAGGAACGGCGGCGGCTGCGCATGTGGCTCAAAGACTTCCGCCTGGAAGTGACCCGTCACCGGTCGTTCAACGAGGCCATTGTCACGGCTGGCGGAGTCAGCACGCAGGAAGTCGATCCCGCCACCCTCCAATCGCGCCTGATCAAGGGGCTGTACTTTGCGGGCGAAGTGTTGGACCTCGACGCGGACACCGGCGGCTATAACCTGCAAGCAGCGTTTTCGACCGGGTGGCTGGCGGGCCGTTCTGCCGCGCAGCGGGCGTAAGCCGCCTGTACTGCTACGCGCGCGATTGTCGGCAAGTGGGCGCTTGCTGGTACAATACGGGTATACTGGCACACTAAGGCGCGCGAAAAAGCGACCTTGTTGGTATCAAGCGCTAACCGGTTTGCATCGACGGCAAATCGCAGCGACGGACTGCACGCTTATGAGACGCTGGATCGGACGATTGATACACACTCTGCTCACCCTGGTGATCGGCACCTTCGTGCTGTTGTTGTGCGCGGTGGGCCAGGTCGAAGCGTCCGAAGGCATTCGCGGGGATAAGTGTGTGGTCGAAATCGATCAGCACATCACGGAGGATTTCTATTTCCTCTGCCGCCGCCTGGATGTGTACGGCAGAATCGATGGCGACCTGATCGGCGTGGCAGTGGAAGTGACGCTGTGGCCATCCTCGATCATCATGGGTGATGTGTGGATAGGCGGCGGCAAGCTGGAGGTGGCCGGTAAGGTCGGGGATGATATGCACTTTGGCGGCGTCACGGTCATCGTGCGCGAGGAGTCGGATTTCTCGGAGCAGAGCGTGGACCTGGCGACGGTGGCGCTCAGCGCCCGCATTGATTCCGGGGCGCGCCTGTCGGGCGATCTGCTGGTATACAGCTACCAGAGCCGGATTGATGGGGCGGTGGGCGGCGAAGTTAATTTTTCGGGCGAGGCGCTGATTATCAATGGCACGGTCGAAGGACGGGTCGATGCCTCGGTGGGCGATGCGCGGCGCAACAACGATCTGCCCGCGCTGCCGTGCTGGGATGTCAGCTTCCCCGATCCAGGCTTGTGGCTGGGAGACGAAGCCGCTATCGTCGGCGATCTGGTCTACCGGTCGGCTTCCCCCAGCATATTTTCCCCGGAAATCGTAGGCGGAAACACCAGCTTCACCCTCACCAACCAGCCCAAAGACATCACCAAAGCGGCCCAGCCGAACGAAGCCGCCCAGATCGCAGTGGAATACCTCCGCGACTCGGTCACCGATGTGATCACCCTGTTGATCGTGGGCCTGCTGGTGCTGCGCCTGATTCCGCGCGCGGTGCGACAGCCTGCGAGCCATGTGCGCCAGCATATCGTATCGGCGGTCGGCTGGGGCCTGGTGACGTTCATGTTCTCGGTCCCGGTCGCGATTGTGATCGTGCTGCGCGGCCTGATCCTGCTGCTCATTTTGTCCATCTTCAAGCTGGTCGGGCTGATGATGCTGATCACCGTCGCGCTGATGATTGCAGGGTCAGGGCTGCTGGGCGGGTTCTATTTTCTGCTGTATTTTATGGGGCGGGTGGTGATCAGCTTTTTGATCGGCCAGATGTTGCACCGCTATGTACTGCACCTGCCGGATTGGGGCCAGATGCGACAGTGGGTGTTCACGCTGGCCATTGGAACAGTGGTTTATGCGCTGATTTCTAATATCCCGCTGCCGGCGGTGGGCCTGATCTTCGAGCTGGTGACGGCGCTGGCCGGCGGCGGCGCAGTGATCATGACCCTGCGCGATGCCATCACCGAGTCGGGCCTGTTCGCGCAGCGCCCGGCAGCGGTCCTGGCCCCGGCGGGCGAACTCGTGACGATCACCCCGGTCCGACGCGAACGCCAACCCGAAGCCCTGCCGCCGGGCATGGCCAACCTGCCGCCGGGGTTCACCGGCTTTGACGAGAACTGGTAATACGCAAGCATTGAACATGGATTCACGGCAAGGAGCGCCTTTGACAGAACAACTGCATGGCCTGGTCATCCGCACCCAAAGCGGCTTTTTCACCGTACAGACCCCTGAAGGCCCGATCATCTGCCAGCTGCGAGGCAAACTCAAGGAAGCGTATCAGGATTCCGACCTGGTGGCCCTGGGAGACCATGTCACCATCGAGCGGTTGGAACGCGAGGCGGACACGGTCGGCGGCGTGATCGTGGCAGTGGACGAGCGCGAGCGGGTGCTGTCGCGGGTTGCGCCCAGCTCAGCGGTCGGCACTTCGGCGGAGCGCGAGCAGGTGATCATCGCCAACCCAGACCAGGCGATCTGTGTCTTCGCGGCGGCCCAGCCCGCGCCCCATACCCGGATGCTGGACCGGTTCCTGGTGGCGGCAGAAAAGGCCACCATCCCCCATATTTGCATCTGTGTAAACAAGATGGACCTGGTGCGCGGCGATCCCCGGCAATTGGCACGCACGCACGAGACATTTGGCGTATACGAGCAGATCGGTTACCCGGTGCTGTACGTCAGCGCACGGCTGGCGGAGGGGATCGAGGCCCTGCGTGAGCGGCTGGCGGGGCGAATCTCGGTGTTCACCGGGCCATCCGGGGTGGGCAAAACCAGCCTGCTGAATGCCATTGAGCCGGACCTGGGCCGCCGGGTGAGTGCGATCAGCGCGGCGACGACCAAGGGCCGCCACACAACGCGCTACAGCGAGCTGGTCCCGCTGGAGGGCGGCGGCTGGATCGCGGATACGCCGGGTATCCGCACCATCTCCCCCTGGGACGTGGAACCTCATGAACTCGACGGCTATTTCATCGAGATCGCGCCATACGTGGCACAGTGCAAGTTCCCCGACTGCACGCACACCCACGAGCCAGACTGCGCCGTGCGGGCTGCCGTTGAGCAGGGCCTGATCAGCGAGGCGAGGTACGACAGCTATTTACGGCTGCGGGACGAGCTGGACGATCAGTACGTCTATTAGGTCTGGCCCGGATCGTCGAACAGGGCGCGATGGGGGAAAACCAGCCGGCTGTGGGCATAGTCGCGCCGCAGCAGGGCGCGGTTGTTCGCCCGCTCAAAATCCGCCTGGAGATCGACCACGCGCGCGATCTGGTGCGCCGATGGCTCGCGCGAATAGACGACAATCGCGGTGGTCAGATCGCCCGGCACAATCAGCACAATCGATCCATCGGCCAGCCGTTTTTGCGCAGGACCGGGATTGCCCCGCTCGGCCATCACGGTTCGAAGGCGATCAAGCACAGCCTTTACCTGGTGCTCAGCGATCTGAACCGAGCCGCTGATGGTGATCTGCGTGCCAGTGGCCTGATCGTAGATGGCGTAGGACAGGACGCGGGCAGCATAGTGCTCGATCAAAAAGGCGGTGTGCCCGGCAGTGATGACCGACTGCCACGCCTGGCTGTTAGGATCGCGCGCCAGCAGGCGCTCGGTGATGTCGCGCTGCTCGCTGTACCGCCCATACACCGCCTGGAACTGGTCGCGGTTCAGTTTGCCGTCAGCAAATTCCGCCGCGATCTGCGACATTTTTTCGCGCAGCAGGATCAGGGCTTCTTCGGCGCGCTGCATCTGCTCGCGGGGGGTCATGGGGCGAGCGGGCGTGGGCGGCAAGGGAATTTCCGGCAGACGCGGGTCCTGCGCCCTGGGCGCTTCGGGCAAAGTGGGGCGGATGGGCGAACGCAGCTCGTTCTTGGCCTGCGCTCCCGGTTTTGAACCGGGCGCGGGTGATTCTTCACGGGCGCGGGCCACGCCCTGGCTTGACGTTCGCTTCGGGAGTGAAGCGGTTTGTTCCTGGTCGAGGTCGGGGCGGTCGTCGTGCGAACTCACCGTATTCCCTTTGCGCTGCTAAGCAAACAACCATGGGCCGAAAACAATGCGCTAAAGACTCAGGGGCCGCTCTCTGGCGAGCGCTCCCTGGACGGGCGCGGACTGCTTCGGGCCATCAACAGATCGTTCAACACACTGCTTATACCAGGAACTATAGCACACGCTGCTCACCCGCGATAGTGGGCGAAAGTGGCATGAACGTGCACGGCCCGCGAGTGTTTTTTCGCAGGCCGTGTTCCGGTGCGCCAGGTGGAATCGGCGTTTGCCGCCCGCGGCGACTATCCTTTCAGCCCGGTGGTGGCGATGCCCTCCACCAGGTAACGCTGGAAGAAAATGAAGATCACGAACACGGGCACCAGGGACAGACTCGACATGGCGAAAATGGCCCCCCAATCGGTCTGCCCCGATGGATCGGAGAAGGTGCGCAGGGCTAGCGATACGGTATAGAGCCGCGGCTCGTTGAGGTAGAGCAGTGGGGTCAGGAAGTCTTCCCAGGTCCAGTAGAAGGAAAAGATCGCGGCGGTGATCATAGCCGGTTTGAGCTGGGGCAGGATGATCCGGAAGAAGATGCCGCCTTTGCTGCAGCCGTCGATCAGGGCGGCTTCGTCAAGCTCACGCGGGATGCCGCGAATGAACTGGATGATCATAAAGATAAAAAACACCTGCCCGCCCAGCCGGGGCAGCAGCAGCGGATAGAACGTGTTCAGCCAGCCCAGCTTGTTGAAGATGATATACTGCGGGATGATCTGCACCTGCACCGGCAACATGAGCGTAAGCATCATGATGCTGAACCAGAAATTGCGCCCCACGAACTTCACCCGCGCGAAGCCATAGGCCACCACTGCCGACGAACTGACCGTTAGCAGCGTGCCAAGACCGGCATAGATCAGCGAATTCTTGAAAAACACGGAGAACGAGACCCCACCAAACCCCCGCCAGCCGTTGGTATAGTTCTCCAGCCTGATCTCATTGGGAATGATGGCGGCCTGGTTGGTCCATATCTCGGACGGCCCCTTGAGCGAACTCCCCACCAGCCACAGGATGGGATAAATCATTGCCAGAGCGGCCACAAAGACGAACCCATGATAGATCAACGCGCTGAGCAGTTTGCGCTGACGCACGGTCAGCAGCGGCTGACCCTTCTGGTCGGTGAGCAGAGACTGCCGGGATCGAGTTTCAACGGTGCTCATCTAATTCTCTTCCTGTGACTCGTAATACACCCAGCGCGAAGAGGACCAGAATACAAGGCCCGTCAGGATGGCCACCACCACCAGCATCACCCAGGCCATGGCCGAGGCGTAACCCATCTCGTAGGTTTCGAACGCGCGCCGGTAGAGATAGAGCGCATAGAACAGGGTGGTATCGAGGGGCCGTCCGCCGGTCACGATGAAGGCCTGGGTGAAGGTCATGAACCCGGCGATCATCTGCATGATCAGGTTAAAGAAAATCACCGGGGTCAGCAGGGGTAGCGTGATGCGGAAAAATTTCTGGATGCCGTTGGCCCCGTCGATGTCGGCGGCCTCATAGAGCTGTTCTGGAATCTGCTTCAGCCCGGCCAGAAAGATCAGCATGGGGGAGCCGAACTGCCACACCGCCAGCAGCACCAGGGTCCAGATCGCGTAATCGGGATGGCCCAGCCACCAGATGGGCGACTGATCGAACTGGCCGATGATGTAGTTCGCCAGGCCATTGCGCCCAAAAATCTCGCGCCACATCACCGCGACGGCAATGCTGCCGCCCACGACTGAGGGCGCATAAAAGGCCGCGCGATAGAAATACACCCCCCGCCGCTTGGTGTTGAGCAGCATGGCTACCGCCAGCGCAAACATCAGCCGCATCGGCACGGCAAAAACCACATATTTCACCGTCGCATTGACCGAGTTCCAATAGCGGCGGTCTTCGTAAAACATGCGGTGAAAGTTATCCAGGCCGATGAACTCCCACCCGCGCAGCAGGTGGTAATTGGTAAAAGACAGCCACAACGACGCAGCCATCGGAACCAGCGTAAACAACAGGAAAGCAATCAACCATGGCGAAATGAAGAGGTACCCTACCAGGTTATTTTGACCAAAGCGAGATTTTTGTTTTCGTGTGCTTTTTTCGCGTTGGGGCAGCGCTATCGCCGAATTCGCCATACGATCACCCTTAACCCTGGTAAACCACCAGCAAATAACCCGCGTATAACTTCGGTTGCGAAATGGGGCGCAGCAGCGCCGCGCCCCACGTCACGTTGACAGGATTGACCAGCCGGGTGAGTCTAGCGCGATAGGATAAGCTCCGCCTCTTCGCGCAGAAGCTTCACAGCATCTTCGGGCGAGAGGATGCCATACAGCACTGGCTCGACCACCTGCGGAATGTAGAGATTGTTGTTGATGTCGGCATGGGCCGCGGGATCGGGCGGGCGAATCGGGCTGTTGTAGCCTTCAACCTCGCCCAGGAAGCGGAACATTTCCTGCTGGGCCGGGCCAAGCTCAGGCAGCAGGGCTTCACGCACGGCGGACGAAATCGGCACACCGCGCTCGGCCATCAGGATCCGGTTGGCCTCCACCGAGTTGGTGAAGAAGTCGATGAACTTGGCGGCTTCTTCGGCATGTTTGGAACTCTTGGCGATTGAGAAGAACATCGAGGGCTTGATGTAGTTGCGCGGATACCCACCGGCGACACCTGGCACCGTGTGCTCAATGAAATGACGATCTTCACCGGCAGCGTTCCAGATGGCGACCAGCATGTTGCTCCAGCCATATTCGATGGCGGCTTTCTGCGTCACGATATAGCTCTCTTCGATGCTGGTGCCCGCGCGGGCCAGCGTTTCGTCGATGGGCGGCAGCGCGCCAGCCTCGGTCAGGCGCAGCAGCATGTGGAGGTAATCCACGAAATACTGATCCTGCTCTTCGGTATAGCCCAGGCCGTTGCCTTCCGCGTTGTAGGCATAGGCATCGCAGCAGGCAATATACAGGCCCTTCCAGTGCTCCGAGAGATGCAGGTTGCCACCGGCGGCATAGATGCCGAGTTCCTCATGCAGTTTGAGCGCGATCTCTTCGAAATCTTCCCAGGTCCAATCCATGGGCGGAATTTCGATGCCGGCCTTCTCAAAGGCATCCACGTCCATGATGAACGTCTCGGAGTTGTTGCCGAGGTTGAAGCCGTAGAGCTTGCCGTTGACCCGGCCACCAGCCAGCGAAGCTTCGGCAATGTTCGAGACATCGATCACGCCGCTGGCGATGAAGTCATCGAGGGGCAGAAGCTGGTCGTTGGCCACCCATTCTTCGATGCGGGCGTAGTCGTGCTGGATGATATCCGGCAGGTTGTTGCCCGCCGCCTGAGTCGCCAGCTTGGTCCAGTGATCGTCCCAGCCGGACGGCTCGTACACGATGGTGACGTTGGGATTCAGCTGCTGATACAGCTCGATGACGGCGATGGTGCGGTCGTGGCGGTTCTGCGACCCCCACCAGGCCATGCGAAGCTCAATCTTTTCATCCTGGCCAAAAACCGTGGTGCTGGGGATGATCAGCGCGGCGAGCAGCAGCAGCGTGATCAGCAATCCTTTTTTGCTCTTCATGGTGCAATCCTTTCTAAAAAGTGATCCTATTGAGAGGCGTACAAAACGACAGGCGTCGATAACACCTCATGAGGCCCCGTTATCAACCGCCCATTCTTTGAACGATTCATCGGCATTGTGAATGTTCACATTTATCATAAAGCAAAATATCGCCCAGAGTCAAGAGCACCGGCAGAGGTGACGATGGGGAGGATGTGGAGGGACGATCTGCCGGATCAACGGCGCGCGCGCGTGCTCTTGCGCAGGATCAGGTTGGGCAGCAGCACATGCTGGTGCGGCGGCGTGTTGGGCTTGCTGATCAACTCGAACAGGAACTGAAACGCCAGGCGGCTCTGCAGATCAAAGTTGAACTCCACCGTCGTCAGCGGCGGGTCCTGGAAGGCAGCGTGGGGAGCGTTGTCGTAGCTGACGATCGAGATATCCTCCGGCACGCGCAGGTTGTGCTGGCGAAGAGCGTGCAGCGCACCTATCGCCATGTTGTCGTTGGCGATCAGCGCTGCAGTGAACGGTTGGCCGCTCTTGAGAATCTTGCACATGCCCTCATACCCGGTTTCGATGGCGTTTTTGGTCGTCGTGTAATCGCCGTGCGCGCTGGGGCCGGGCGTCAATCCATGCTCTTCGAGGATGCGCTTCCAGGCTTCGTAGCGCAGCGAGGCGTTGATGGCTTTGAGCGTGCCCGTCACCACCGCGATATCGCGGTGCCCCAGGTCGATCAGGTGCTGGACGGCGAGCTGAGTGGCGCGGGTCTGGTCATAGCCCACCCAGGTGATCCGGGTTGAATTGAGGGCGAAATCGCGCCGC
>DAOUFU010000005.1:0-2964 GCA_034429275.1 Anaerolineae bacterium
GGCGGGGTGATGTTCGGGTCGTCAACGCTCATGATGCAGGCTCCTTCGGGCGATTGACCGGACAGAACAGGGCGAACCAGGGACGGGGACTGCCCCCACATGGTTTCCCTTGCACGGGTTCATTGTACACGAGACGGGCCGGGCGCGCATTTTGCCCGGCGCTTGCGGGCGTATTCCAAATTGGTTCCAAATTGGGGGCGAAATTGCGAGGACTTCGCCCCCGTCGCGCATTATGATGAGGTGAGCGGAAAGGGGTGGGCGAACGGTTGGCCTCACCCCCGACCTGCGCGCCTCATGGGAGGCGCTTGGTCTGCCCCCTCTCCGAAAATTTTCGGAGAGGGGACGGAGCGGCCCGGTTTTGGCCGCGCGGGGGTGAGGCCGGGCACCCCCTACAGTCTCCTGCCCCGAAAATGGAATACGCCCGGCGCTTGCCCGCCGCCCGGACTACGGTCCGGTAGCCGGGCCGGGCCGTTTGCACTATACTCGGCATCAGCATCCATGATGAGGGTTTGGCAGGTCGAAGGATGGGACGCTTGTGGCTGAGGAAAACCGGATCAAAGTATTGGTCGCCGATGACGGGCATGATAACCGCGAATTCCTGGTTGAGTATGTGCTCAATCCGGGGGGCTTTTTGCCGCTGGTCGCGCGGGATGGCATCGAAGCGATGGAGCTGGTCCGCCAGTACCACCCCGACCTGATCCTGCTTGATTTGCAGATGCCGCGCATGAACGGAATGCAGGTGCTCGACGCACTGCAAGAGGAAGGCTGGGATATCCCGGTCATTTTGATGACGTTCCACGGCTCGGAAGAGATCGCCATCGAGGTTTTCCGCAAGGGTGTGCGCGATTACGTCAAAAAGCCCTATACCGTCGAAGAGATGGAAGAGGCCATGAAGCGCTGCCTGGGCGAGGTGCGGCTGCGGCGCGAGAAGGACGCGCTCACCGAACGGCTGCTGCAGGGGAACGCCACGCTCAACCGCCGGATCAAAGAGCTGAACACGCTGTACCAGATCGGCAAGCAGGTGACTTCGCTGGCGGGTATGGATGTGCTGCTGCCGCGCGTGGTCGAGGCTGCGGTGCAGGTGGTGCGCGCCGAGCAAAGCAGCGTGATGCTGCTGGAAGGCGGACAGTTGATCACGCGGGCGGTCAAGCTGGCCGATGACCCGCAGGCGCGCAGCGTGCACGAGCCGAGCGCCGACAAGCTGGCCCGTCGCGCCGCGCTCAGTGGGCACACGGTGCTGCTCGGCCCGGAAGACCTGGCGCGGCACCGCGCGCAGAATCCGCTGCTGCCCGCCGGGGTTGTGTATGTGCCGCTGAAGGTGAGCGACCGCGTGCTGGGCGTGCTCTCTGCCGAGCACCTGAGCGAGGACGCCGAGCCGTTCACCAAGCAGGACGGGGCCATGCTCAGCGCGCTGGGCGACTATGCCGCCATCGCCATCGAAAACGCGCGCATCTATGCCCAGTTGCACGAGATGAGCCGCCAGAGCAACAACGCCATCCGCGCCGCGTTTGAGCGGTATGTCGCGCCGAGCGTGGTGGACCGCGTGCTGCAAAATCCCGGCGCGCTGCGGCTGGGTGGTGAGCGGCGCGAGATCAGCGTGGTGTTTGCGGATATGCACGGATTTACCGCCTTCAGCGAGCAGATCTCGCCGGAGGAAGTGGTCGGGCTGCTGAACACGTACTTCAAGCTGGCGGTGGACGTGATCTTCAGCCGCGAGGGCACGCTCGATAAGTTCCAGGGTGACGCGGTGATGGCGTTGTTCAACGCGCCGGAGGATCAGCCCGATCATCCCTACCGCGCGGTGGATGCGGCGGTGGCGCTCCAGCGTGCCATCGACGAGCATCACGCTCGCAGCGGCGGCAGCGCGCCCCTGTTCGGCATCGGCGTGCACATGGGCGAAGCCGTGGTGGGCAACATCGGGGCCAGCTTTGCCATGAACTACACGGCGATCGGCGACGCGGTCAACGTGGCCAAGCGCCTGCAAGAACATGCCGCGCCAGGGCAGATTCTCGTCTCCGGTGCGGTGATCGAGCGGCTCGGTGATGCGCTGGAAGTGGCCCCATTGGGCGCGGTGGACATCCGGGGCCGTCAGCAGTCGATCGAGGTGTACGAGCTGCGCGGGCTGCGCTAGGGGGACGGATCAAGGCACGATCGGATGAAGAGCGGGGGAGGGGCCTCAACCCCTCCCTTTGCGTGCAAAACCGGGTAGCCCGCTAGAGCTTCCAGTACAGCCTGGTCTGGAAGTTTGCTTCATCCGGCTCGGTCGCGGGGTCTGTCAGGTAACTCTCCCAGCACCACAGCGACGCCATGTCAATGGTATACCCCTGGGCGGCGTACCATTCCTCCAACGTTTTCCAGGCTGCGGCCAATTCGCGATAGGGGCCGACATGCAGCAGGGTCACGTAGCGCCCCTCCGGGACTTCGACGACCTCGACCGGAGCCGCGCCCTCCAGCCTGCCCCCGACCGGGAACCCGGCCCCGATGTTCCACACGGTGTCGCTCTCCATCTCGAAATAGAAGCAGATCGGCGCTCCGGCAGGCTGTACGGCGTGCTGCTGCATATAGGCCATCACCTGGTGAACGCAGTGACCCATATCATTGCCGATCGCCTGCGGGCTGGTCTTGGCGCGGGCAATGGCTGCGTAGGTCTTTGGCAGTTCGACAACTTCAATCGTCGGGGGCATGGGGTTTCTCCTAAAGAGTGAAGCGAACGAATGTTCTATGTATATGTTATCATACATCAAAACGGCGGGGTGGTCAAGATCGGCGGGGGGTATTTCACGAAAGTTCACGTCGTATTTCGCCGCACGCTCATGCATTTTGAGAAAATAACCGGCTATGGTGACCTGTGAGAGTCCGGCCTCACCCCCGACCTGCGCGCCTCTTGGGAGGCGCTTGGTCTGCCCCCTCTCCGAAAATTTTCGGAGAGGGGGCGAAGCGGCCCGGTTTTGGGGCCGCGCGGGG
>DAOUFU010000006.1:0-5878 GCA_034429275.1 Anaerolineae bacterium
CACCCCCACCGACCGGGCAGCCACAGTCTACGGCAACTGTCACAACTGCTACAGAAGTGGCCCTGGTTCCTGGAGGTGAGCCGGATGGTTCGGAACGGCCTGATCTCGTCTTGCTGTATGACCCGGAGTCGTTTGTGTTGGTAAATGCATCGGGCCGAATTCAGAACGTGTCGACGTTGATCTTCGAGCGTGTGCAGGCCGATGGCTCGGTGATTTCGTTCCGTGCTACCCAATGGGATTTGCCCTATATCGTGGTGAAGCCCACCGAGATGATTGCGGATGGATGCTATCAATTAGTCACGACCTAGGCGACCCAGACCACGCCCGATCTGGCAGACTGTCCTCTGTTCCTGGGCTATTTCCGGTCAAACAATCCCCGCAATTATTTCTGGCTCCCGACGGGTGCATCAGACGTGTTCACTGTACGCCAGGAAGGGGCAGACACTCCGCTGGCTACCTGCTCGATTGCTGAGGGACGATGCAATATCATCACCCGATCGGATTCGGGTGATGGGTCATCCGGAATTGGCCCGGAAGCCACCCCTATCGGCCAGGTGGGGGAGCCTACGATCCGGCTGGATTATGACGACCAGCATGTGATCTTGACCAATATCTCGTCTGAGCCGCAGGACGTAAGCCGCCTACACTTTGTGCTCGACCAGCCAGGACTGCCTAGCCGCTCGTTCCTCAGCGTGGAATGGGATGATGCAGGTATTGTGGGGCAGACATCCTCACTGCGCAGCGGCGGTTGTTTGCAGTTGATCACTTCGGAGGCCGATGTCATTACGCCTGATCCCCAGGTTTGCACGACGTTTATGGGGTGGTTCCGGTCCAATCAGGCGGAGCGGTATTTCTGGGTTGCCGATGAGCCAGGTGTGACATTTGAAGTGCGCATAGCGAATGAGGGGACTCTGCTGGCAATCTGCGCAATTGACGCCGGAGTATGTGAGTTTAACATTCCCTGATGATCTTCAGTGAAATGTCGTGCAGATGAAGCGTTCGTCAAGCCGATCACGCCAGGTGCAGAGGGGTGGCAGCAAGCGGACCTGAAAGGAGCGGCCATGTTCTCGAAAAATATGCGGGTGTTGGTCCTGGAAACCGATTTTTATGCGCGTAAAGCCATCAATAGCTATCTGGCATGGGATCGGCGGACGCGTGTAGTGCTGCTGGCCGAGACACTGCCTCAGGTGATGCGGTTTTTGGAAACCTGCCCGCCGGTTGCCCTGCCCAACGTGGCCTTGATCGATGCGCGTGCCGCCGACAGCCCTGACGAACTGGTTGCCTTGATCCGTTGTATTGAAGAGTCGATCAAAGGTGTGCTGACCCTGGTGTTGGATCACAAGCTCGATATGGATATGCTCCGGGCAGTGGTCCAGGCAGGGGCAAACGGGTATCTGCTGAGGAACGAACTGCGCGTGCGCGTAGCCTGGGCCATTTGCTGGGCCAGGGACGAGGATTTTGTCGTCACACCGGGGGTCAAAGCCGCGCTGGAAGGGGAGTTTGAAGATCGCCTGTTCCGCGCGAGAGTGATTCCACCGCGCAAACAATACCCTGAGCTGACCAACCGCATACGCGAGGCGCTGCAGTTGTGTGTGATCGAGGGGATGTCGGCAGATTTGGCCGCAGACGAGATGGGCCTCAGCCCCCACACAGTGCGGAGTTATGTGAAAGATGGGTATCGTATTCTCGAAGCCAATGATGATACGATCTATCCGCCGGGAATGAGCGCCCAGGAAAAAGCATATATGCGCATCACCTCGCTGCTGGAAGATGCCGATCCCGTCAATCACCCATAACTATTCTGAGCCGGGTCATACAATGCCCGGCTTTTGTTTAGATGCGGAAAACTGGGCCTGTCAACTGGTTAAGGTCACCAAAACAAGCTTTGCTCACACACCGGAGATATGTTAGGATAACCACAACTATTACCTGCTTTTTGCAGCTATTCGGTCAGCGACATCGGGCTGCGCACTGAACGCCCTGTCTGCAGGGTGATCTCATCATTGAGGATGTTATGCCCATTTCGATATCTTTCCCCCGGTTAGATCGTATCGTCGATTTGCTGCTGCCCGTGTTGGCGGTGTTTCTGGCGTTGGTTATCGGCGCGGGAATGCTGCTGATCATCGATGCGGACCCGATCCAGGCGTATAACGGCCTGTACCAGGGGGCATTGGGGACCAAGAACGCGGTGGCCGATACGCTTGTCAAGGCGACACCGCTGCTGCTGGTAGGCATCGGCATCTGCATCAGCTTTCGCGGCGGCGTGGTCAATATTGGCGGCGAAGGCCAGATGATCATGGGCGGCGTGGCTGCGCTGGCGATCGGCCTGGAATTCCCAGACAAAGACCCCACGCTGATGATCCCGCTGTGCCTGGTGGCCAGTTTTGTGGCCGGGGCGATCTGGGGAGGCATCGCCGGGGTGCTCAAAGCCTACTTCAATGTCAACGAGATTTTGAGCACGATCATGCTCAACCAGATTGCCACGTCGTGGATGGTCTATCTGGTCAGTAACGTGTTTGTCGATCCGGAAAAGAAAAAGCTGGGTGCACCCATTCCCGAAACACAGCGCCTGTCTCGCGATTATGATCTGCCGCGCATCGGAGGCAGCATCGACAAGTTGTTCGACACCCTGGGCATTGGGGGAGGCAAACTGTGGGCCACCACCCTACTGCACAATGGGGTGATCATCGCCATTATCCTGGCCGTGCTTGTTTATATTCTGTTGTGGCGGACTACGGTAGGATACCGGATTCGCGCGGTGGGGCTGAATCCTCACGCCTCGCGCTACGCCGGGATCAAGGTGCGGCAGTACATGGTGCTATCGCTGGTGCTCAGCGGCGGATTCGCCGGGCTGGCCGGAGGGGTGCAGGTCCTGGGCGTCAATCACCGCATGAATGCGGAGGCGGGCGGCATTGCTTTCACCGGTAATGCCGGGTTCAATGGAATTGTGGCGGCGCTGTTTGGCAAACTGCATCCACTCGGCACCATTCCTGCGTCGATCTTGTTTGGTGCGCTGTTGGTGGGTGGCAACAAGCTTCAGCGCACTGTGCAGGTTCCTTCCTCGTTCATTACGGTTTTGATCGGCCTGGTGATCATCTTTGTGGTAGGCAGCGATCTGTGGACCAGGCAGAGAATGCGGCGGCGG
Organism: Anaerolineae bacterium; assembly: GCA_034429275.1. GTDB lineage: Bacteria > Chloroflexota > Anaerolineae > Aggregatilineales > Aggregatilineaceae > DAOUFU01. The sequence goes on from DAOUFU010000006.1 coordinate 3,146, forward strand.
GTCTCGGCTGGGCCACCGGCTGCGCGTCCAGGGGACAGGCCGCCACGTCCTACATCCTATGCTGCTGCGACCGGACTCCAGGGAGAGAGCGAGCAATGATCGAAAGCTTGTTCACCGCAGGAATGTTTGCCTCGAGCATCCGGCTGGCAACGCCGTACCTGTATGCCGGGATTGGAGAGATGTTTGGGCAGCGCAGCGGCGTTTTGAACCTGGGCGTTGAGGGCGTGATGTTGATGGGAGCATTTACATCCTTCTGGGCGGTCAATCGCTTCACTCCGGCTGGTGCGACAGGCTGGGACGGGACGGCGCTGCTGCTCGGTGTGCTGGCGGCGGTGCTGGTGGGGCTGCTGATGGGGCTGCTGACAGCTTTCGTAAACGTGACTCTCAAATCCGATCAGGGGATCAGCGGTATCGGCATCTATTTGTTTGGCCTGGGGATGAGTGACCTGCTCTTCCAGCGCAATTTCGCGGGGGTCGAGTCGGTGCGCGGTTTTCCGAAAGTGGAATTCCCGGTGCTGGGCGACCTGCCGTTTGTGGGGCAGGTGTTTTTCTACCAGAACATCCTGGTTTATATCGCGTTTGCGCTGGTTCCCGTTGCCTGGTTCGTGATCAACAAGACGACACTTGGCCTGAAGATTCGCGCGGTGGGGCAGAATCCCGAAGCCGCCGACTCGATGGGGATCAGTGTGGCGCGCGTGCGCTATACCACCGTGATCATCGGGAGCATACTGGCTGCGATAGCCGGTGCGACCTATTCCATCGCCGAGCACAATGTGTTTTTCTTCAATATGACGGCGGGACAAGGCTTTATCGCGGTGGCGCTGGTGTACTTTGGTGCGTGGCGGGCGCGCGGCGTGATGTTTGGCGCGCTGTTGTTCAGCCTGGTGCAGGCGCTTCAGCTCAAGGCGGGCACGATTGGGGTGGGCATCCCGAATGAATATCTGAAGATGGCCCCGTACCTGCTGACAATCGTAGCCCTGATCTTTGCTTCGCAGCGGATCGATCAACCGGCGGCGCTGACCAAGCCCTTCGAGCGGGGCGAATAGGGTCGGGCCGGTTGCTGTACAAGCTTGCTGTGCAAACTGCCCCGTGGATTGGGCAGAAATCTGGTGAGTGTGATCTGGAGAAATCGTGGTGCCGCCCATACACTCGCTATCCAGGCGTTACCCCGGTGATTCATTCACCGGTTGATCGACCCAATCCGGCTCATTATTTGGGAGGAAAATGGTATGAAGAAGCTTGGAATGCTGCTCGTTGTGCTGCTGATCGTGGCCCTGATGGTTCCGGTGATGACCACCGGTGCCCAGGACGAACCCTTCCGCGTGGCAGTGGTTATGCCCAGCACGATTACCGACCTGGCGTTTAGCCAGAGCATCATGGATGCGCTGCTGGCGATTCAAGAAGAACGCGGCGAAGATGCGTTTGAGATCGCGTATTCCGAAAATCTCTTTGTGGTAGATGATGCTGCCGCTGCCCTGCGCGACTATGCCTCTGAAGGCTATGACCTGGTGATCGCGCATGGGTCGCAGTATGGTTCATCCCTGGCCGAGATCGCGCCCGACTTCCCCGACACGGCATTTGCCTGGGGCACCACGGTCGATACCTTCGCGGACCAGGGCATTACCAATGTGTACGCCTATGAAGCTCGCTCCGAAGAAGGCGGGTTTGTGATGGGCGCGCTGGCCGGGATGCTGACCAAGACAGGCGTTGTGGGCATCATTGGCCCGATCGAGACGGGCGATGCCAAGCTGTATGTGGACGGCTTCAAGGCTGGCGTGCTGTGGGAAAATGAGGAAGTCAACGTGCTGGTGAACTATATCCAGTCGTTCAGCGATGTGGCGTTGGCTGCGGCTGCCGCAGAAGCCATGCTCGATGAGAACGCCGACATCCTGACCGGTACTGCTCAGATGGTCCCCGGCGCGGTGAATAAAGCCAAGGAAGCCGGTGCATTGTGGTTCGGCACGCAGGCTAACCAGACCGATCTCGCCCCGGAGATCGTCGTGGCCAGCCAGGTGTATGACTGGACTGTCGCGTTGAATCCGATCATTGAAGATATCGAGGCTGGCGAGATCGAAGGCACCGCGTTCGCGCTCACGCTGGAGAACGGCGGCCTGGTGATCGAATTTAACGAAGAGCACGAGCTTTATGACGAGGTTGTGGATGTGGCCCAAGAGGTGATTGATGCCATCGTAGCGGGCGACATCTCCTTCGAGGTGGACGAAGAAGGAACGTTGATCATCACCGACGAGTCGAACATCGAGTAACGTCGCTGCCAGTGCGGGAAATCGAGTAAGCGCTGCGCGGCTTGGGTTACTTTGCCGCGCAGCGCCTAAACACCCGAAGCTCTACAAAATGCCGCTGCCCTGCTTGATGCTGTTTTTTGCCGCGAGTGAGTGGTTATGACCCAGACTCAACCTGCCCTGCTCCCTACTGGCCAACCGCGTATCGAACACCTGGAAATGCGCGGGATCGTTAAGACTTTTCCGGGCGTGCTTGCTGCAGACCACATCGATTTTGATGTGCGTGCGGGCGAGGTCCATGCGCTGCTGGGCGAAAATGGCGCGGGCAAAAGCACCCTGATGAAGATTCTGTACGGCCTGTACCAGCCCAATCAGGGCGAGATTCTGCTGAACGGCAAACGGATCGAAATTCCCTCGCCGACTGCCGCGATCAGTCATGGAATCGGCATGGTGCACCAGCATTTTATGTTGGTTCCCAGCCTGACCGTGGCCG
>DAOUFU010000007.1:0-53637 GCA_034429275.1 Anaerolineae bacterium
TGGCGGAATTGGCAGACGCGCTACGTTCAGGGCGTAGTCCTCATTAGGGGGTGTGGGTTCGACTCCCACCTTCGGCACAGAAGCCCAGGATCACGGTCCTGGGCTTTTTTGTTGACGGGCCGCATTTTGCCCTGCCGGGGGTGTTGTGGTACGTTTGATCGAGTCAGTTCATCTACTTTGCAGGCTGCTATGTCCGACGACTTCTCTCAGGATGATCCCCTAGAACGACGACCTCGCCGTCGCGAGGTTCACCGCCATATTTCCAGCCTGCAAATCGTATTCGCGGCGATCCTGTCGATCGGGCTGCTGCTGGTCATCAACTTCAGCGGACGTATTGCGCGAGGTCAGCAGATGGAAAGCGCCCGACAGCGCCTGCAAGCAACGATTGATGTGCTCGAAGCGCAGCGCCTGGACCTGCTCAAAGAGCGGGATTATTCGGCCAGCGATGCCAGCATCGAAGATTGGGCGCACAGCGAGGGCAAGATGGTCCGCGAGGGTGAAATCCTGATTATCCCCATCCCATCGGGGCGAGCCACGCCGACTCCGATACCGACAGCCCCGTCAATGGTCGCCTCGTCGTTCAGCGAACCGGAGACTCCCAACTGGCGGTTGTGGTGGAACCTGTTTTTTGATGGGGAACCCCCGTTTTAGGCATGTGAACTCTTAGCATCAAGCAGATCCAACCAGGATTCCCCCTATGTTCAATACACAACCCGTGATCTTTGTGACCGGCACACCGGTTTGGCTGGCCGAAGCAAGCAGCACGCTCCAGTCGTCAGGGTACGAGGTGCGGCATTTCCCCATACTGACACGCACCAACCGCGCAGAATACCTCGACGCATTGACGGATAGCTGGGCCGCGCTTGTCCTGGTGGATGGCGACCGAGACGACTGGCAGCCGTGGGTGGTCACGGTCAAGGCGGCACAGGCTACTCGCCGCATCCCGATGCTGGTGGTGGCTGCGGATGCTGAAGTGCGTCGGCAGGCGTATCTGGCCGGGGCGGGAGATGTACTGGTTCCGGGTGAGATCGGGACGCGGCTGGCGGCGTGTGTTGATCGCATGGCACGCCACATTGAACCGGCGGATGCCGAAATCATGGCGTGCCAGTGTGCCGAGCCGCTGCCCCCGCTCGCACAAGAAGCAGTGCGCCTGTTCAATGCAGGCGATTATTATCGCCAGCACGATTTATTTGAGGAACAGTGGATGGAAGAAACCGGCCCGGTACGCGAATTGTACCGGGCGGTGCTGCAGGTCGGCGTGGCCTATTACCACATCACCCAGGGCAATCACCTGGGGGCGCTGAAAATGCTCAGGCGTAGTGTGCAGTGGTTCGCCCTGCTGCCAGACATATGCCAGGGCATCGACGTGCGCCAGTTGCGGGCCGATGCCGGGCGTGTGCGCGAGGCGCTCGAAATGATGGACCCGGCAGATATCGACTCATTCGACCGATCATTATTCAGACCTGTGATCTGGCATGGAACTGAGTGACCGGGATCAACCGCCCGGACCGCTAGTTAGTGTAATCTGGGCTGGTCAGAATGCCCGCATCAGTGGGCGGCCAATAGCGCACGCGTGCGATCCCCGTAATGGCAGATCGTTTCACCGGGCCGAAGGTATGGCTATCCAGGCTGTGTGCACGGTTGTCGCCCAAGACAAAATACTCGTCGGGGCCGAGCAGCCATTCACCATTGCAGGATGCATATCCGCAGAACTGCTGGATATATGGCTCGTCGAGCAGCTCCCCGTTGATATAGACGCGCCCCTCGCGCAGCACGACGTTTTCATTGGGCAGACCAATGACCCGTTTGATGAGCAGGTCTCCATCGCTGCGCGGCGAATCCAGCACAACCACATCCCCGCGCGATGGCCCGCCTAACAACATGGTCAGCCGGTCCACAATCACGCGCTCGCTGGTGTGGAAGTTAGGTTCCATGCTGGCCCCATCCACCACATAGCGCGGTAGAAGCGTGTCCATGCCGATGCGCACCAGCGCGATGATCAGAATCAGTTGCAGGATTTCGCGCAGCATGGATGTACCTGAGCCGCTGCGAGTCGGCTGCTGATCTGAAGAGGGTTGTTCATCCGCCAGGATTTGGGCGGAATCGAGATCGAAACCGGGCTGCGGAACGTTTTTATCAACCATGGTCATATCCATAGAAAAAGAGGTCAAGGTACCAAACCCTGTTCTATTATTGTACTCGTGCAAGGGGAAAAAGAGACAATTTATTAGCGAACTCTCATTTTGGCGCGGATGAAGAGTGTTTGAGATATGCCTTATAGGTGTGCCCGAACGCCTCAGGGCGTGGTACAATCCGAGCGCGAATGCGCGCCTGGTGCGCGCTCAGTGGTGTATCTGAGCAGTTGTCATCAAGTGGAGAGGCTGACATGCACGTTTTGGTGACTGGGGGGGCAGGATATGTGGGTTCGGCATCGGCGGCCTATTTTTTGCGCGCCGGGCATCAGGTCACGGTGTTTGACAGCCTTGTGAAAGGTCACCGGGCAGCAGTGCCCGAAGGCGCGGCATTCATCCTGGGCGATCTGGGCGATCCGGCGGCGCTGGATATCGTCTTTCAAATGGTCTGGTTCGATGCAGTGGCACACTTTGCCGCTTTCATCGAGGCGGGCGAATCGATGCAGCGCCCAGGCAAATATTTCCACAACAATATCAATAACACCCACAACCTGCTCGATGCCATGATGCGGCATGGGGTCAAACGCTTCATCTTCTCATCATCGGCTGGGGTCTATGCCAGCAAAGATGAGCCGATCACCGAAGATGATCCGTTTGGGCCTTCCAGTGTGTATGGTGAAACCAAGCTGATGATCGAGCGCATGTTATCGTGGTATCACGAGGTGGCCGGGCTGAGCTATGCGGCACTCCGCTACTTCAATGCCTGCGGCGCGATGTTGGACGCACAGGGAAACCCGGTGCGCGGCGAGGACCACGAGCCGGAAACACACCTGATCCCGCTCACACTGCAAGTACCGCTCGGCCAGCGCCAGGCGATCTCGATTTATGGCACCGATTACGATACGCCCGATGGCACATGCATTCGCGATTATGTGCACATCGAAGACCTGGCAACGGCTCATGTGCTGGCGTTGGAAGCTCTGGATGGCGGGCGCACCAAGATGATCTACAACCTGGGGAATGGGCGTGGCTACAGCGTGCGCGAAGTCATCGACGTGGCGCGCGAAGTGACCGGGGTGGATTTCCCCGCTATCGAAACGGCGCGGCGGCCCGGTGATGGGGCGCGATTGGTGGCGTCTTCGGAGCGCATCCAACGCGAACTGGGATGGGAGCCGCGTTACCCGGACCTGCGCGATATCATGGCGATGGCCTGGAAGTGGCACTCGACCAGGCCGCGCGGCTACGATGACCGGACAGATCGAGCCGGGCAGGGCGGCTGATGCACATTGCGCTAAACGGCTGGTTCTGGGATCAACCACACACGGGCAGCGGGCAGTATGTGCGCCACCTGCTGGCGGCATTGTGCGAAGTTGCCCCCGATCACCGGTATTCGCTGGTGGTCGCCGGCCATGTGACCTGCCTGGACGGACTGCCGGATGCGGTCGATGTGCTGCGCATTCCGTTGCGCCGGGGCGGGCACCTGGGTAAGGTGTGGTTCGAACAGCGCGGTTATCCGCTGGCGGTGGCAGGTTTGCAGGCGGATGTGGCGCATGTTCCCTATTGGGGGCCGCCTTTGCGCAGTCCCAGGCCGGTTGTGTGTTCGGTGCTGGATGTGATTCCGCTGGCTGTTCGCGCCTACCGGACGGGGGTCAAGAATCGGCTATATACCAGCCTGGTGGTGGCTGCGGCGCGCGGCGCAGCCCACATCATCGCGATCTCCGAGGCCGGGCGGCGCGATGTGGCAGCGCGGATTGGCCTGCCATTGGAGCGAATCACAACAACACCCCTGGCGGCCAGCCCTGCTTTCCACCCGCACAGCGATCGCGACCGGGATACAGCGGTTGCGGCGAAATATGGCCTGGATGACCTTGACGATTTTGTGCTGTACCTGGGATCGTACAGCGTGCATAAAAATGTCGGGTTGTTGCTGGCGGCATATACCTATGTGGCCCAGGGGATGGAAGGGACGGTACCGCTGGTCCTGGCCGGACATACTCCCAGGCAGTGGGGGAGTGCCCGGTTCCCCGATTTGCCCGCGTACCAGCAGGCGCTGGGGCTGCCCGAATCGCAGGTGCGGTGGATCGGCCCAGTGGATGAGGCGGATAAACCCGCTCTATACCGGCTGGCGCGCGTATTCGCTTTTCCCAGTTTGTACGAGGGATTCGGCCTGGGACCTCTGGAAGCGATGGCCTGTGGCACACCGGTGGTGGCCTGCGATGTTTCCTCTGTCCCTGAAGTAACGGGAGATGCGGCCTATCTGGTGCGCCCCAATGACTCGAAGGGAATGGGCGGCGCGATCCTCTCGCTGCTGATTGATCACGACCTGGCGAATGGGCTGCGTGAGCGCGGGCTGGTGCGCGCCCGCGCGTTTTCGTGGCAGCAGACGGCAAAAGCGACCCTGGACGTATACGCGCGGGCAATATCTGCGCCTTAACGAAATCTTCCCCTCAGCCTCGTGGCCGGTGTTCATTAACCTGAAAATGTTCATTTTATTAATGAAATTCTCAGGCTTGCAGGCGGATTCCCGATGGCGCTTGCCTGTATAATTGTGGCTATAGATCACGACAGTTGAGGATTCAAAGATGCGACGGATGCGGCTGGCAGGTGTAATCGCTGTACTGGTGATGATCGTGAGCGCGGTGGGAGTGTGGGCGCAGGGAGGCGATGATGGAACATATACCTGGGCGGGCGAGGTGAACGCGCCGGATTTCCCGGCAGGGGCGGAGTGGATCAACACGTCCGGGCCGATCCGGCTGGCAGACCTGCGCGGCAAGATCGTTTTGCTCGATTTTTGGACCTACGGGTGCATCAACTGCATTCACGTGATTCCAGACCTCAAGCGTCTTGAGGCGGAATATCCTGATGAACTGGTGGTGATCGGCATTCATTCGGCCAAGTTTGAGAACGAGGGAGATACCGAAAACATCCGGCGGATCGTGCGGCGGTATGAGATCGAGCACCCTGTGCTGAACGACCGCGACTTCGCCGTGTGGGATTCTTATGCCGTGCGCGCCTGGCCGACCTTCATGCTGATTGATCCGTTTGGCAAGGTGGTCGGGCAGCTTTCCGGTGAGCCGCTCTACGAGCGTATCCAGCCGATCATCGACGTGATGGCACGGGAATATAGCGCGACGGGCGCAATCAATACTGCACCACTTGCGCAGTGGTCTCCGGAACTGGCCACCTATGCTCACGATTTGCCCTTGCGCTTCCCCGGCAAAGTCCTGGCTGACCCGGCAGGGAATCGCCTGTTCATCAGTGACAGCAACCATAACCGGGTCGTTGTAGCAGCCCTGGATGATTTCACCGTGCTGGACGTGATCGGATCGGGTGAGCAGGGGTGGCGCGATGGGGATTATGCGACCGCGCAGTTCTCCCGCCCGCAAGGGCTTGCCCTGGTTGGCAGCAGGCTTTTTGTAGCGGATACCGAGAATCACGCGCTGCGGGCGGTCGATCTGGATGCGCGAACCGTGACAACAGTCGCCGGTAATGGCGTCATCGGGTGGGACCGCGCACTGGGCGGCCCTGGGCCGCAAACATCGCTCAATTCACCCTGGGACGTGGTGGCTCATGAAGGCACGTTGTATATCGCGATGGCGGGCACGCACCAGTTGTGGACCTATGATCTGGCCAGCGGCATTGTCGAACCCTATGCGGGAACCGGGCGCGAAGCACTGCTCGATGGACCGATGACCACGGCGGCGCTTAACCAGCCGAGCGGGATCGATACGGACGGTGTGAAGTTGTATTTCGCCGACGCTGAAGCCAGCGCGATCCGCACCGCCGACTTGAACCCCGATGGCGACCTGGAGACCGTAGTGGGCACCGGCCTGTTTGACTTCGGCGATCGGGACGGGGTGGGCGATGATGTGCTGCTCCAGCACCCCCTGGGAGTCACCGTGGCGGATGATGGGTATCTCTATATAGCGGACACCTATAACAACAAGATCAAACGACTGGACCCGGTTACCCGCGAGAGCGTGACGTTTGCCGGCAGCGGTGAGCCATCGCTGGCAGATGGCGCGGCGCTTGAAGCGGCGTTCTATGAACCCGGCGGGCTGGACTATGCTGGCGGAAAGCTTTATGTGGCCGATACCAACAATCACGCTATCCGAATCGTCGATGTGGCGACCGGTGAGGTGAGCACGGTCCAGTTCCCGAACGAGTCGGTGCTGGCGGTCCCTGCCGATGGGTCATCCCTGGCTGTGGAGCCAGCATCATCCTCTCCGTCGCTGGGGGCGGACGTCTTCGGGGTAGAGACGGTTATGCTGCCGCCGCAGGTGGTCGCACCTGGAGAGGGCACGATCCAGTTGATGGTCACGATGCCGGAAGGTTACAAACTCAATGACCAGGCACCATTCACCGCGATCTGGCCGGAAAACCCCGTCGCGCAGATTCCGGCTGCCCAGCGCGAGTTCCGCATGATCTTGCCCGATCTTCCCCTGGAGGTGCCCGTGGTTTTTTCAGAAGGGCAGACCGATCTCTCGTTGAATCTGACGGTGTACTGGTGCGAGGGTGTGAACGAGACTCTATGCTTTGTGGACCGGGCAAACCTGGTGCTGCCGCTCACAGTTGCTTCAGTCGGCACTACCCACACCGCGAGTTTTGAGCGCGTACTGGTTCCACCGCAGATCGGCGGAGGATTCTGAGAGAGCAAGAGGCGGCTGGTTTGGTGCTGAGTGCTGCCGGTCAGCGCCCGATCAGGGGGTTGAGGGAGTAGCCTGAGCAGTGGCGCTGACCGGCTCGGCGACAATGACCAGCCGCCCGTTATAGGTGTTGGCCTTGTAATCCCAATCCGTGCAGGTGATCAGGGTCACCCGTCGCCGACCATCCTGCGCCACATAAGCGATATCGGTGGGTGCGACATAGTTGATCGACGTGACGACAAAACGTTCTTCGCGCAGCCCTTCGCGCAGCACCACGATATCTCCCTCTTTGGCCTCAAACAGGTGAGCGAACGGGCCGGGACTGCCGGTCGCGCTTTCCACGTGCCCGGCCAGCACGATATTCCCTCCCGGATCATCCAGCCAGCTCGTTCCCACCAGGTGACCTACCGAGTCCCCTAGATGGCGGGTTTCCCACGTCCCGGCGACACGGCCCGCCGGAACGATGGGAGCGCTCATCGATGCGCCGGGAAAAGCAATCATTCGTGGCGGGATGCTATCGTCACGTGTGGGAGTGGGCAGAACGTCCTGGCGCGTCAGCGTGTCGGGCATAGTAGCTTCGGGGTTGGGCGAGGCGGTTGACCCGACCTCTTTTGTTTTGGGAAGCAGCACCGGGATGAAGCGCACGCTCACGACGATCAGCAGCACAAGAGTTGCTGCCAGCATCAGGCAACTGTAGCGATTGGGGCGTTCGTAACGGCGATTCACAAGGGAATGGTTCACACGAGCAAGCTTCCGAACTCACCAACATATGATATCAGTGTCAATTGTGAGCACGAACGCACGAATTGGCAACATCCCATCTCACACTTTGCGACTGCGCAGGTGTTCTCAATGCGTGATTTTGTGGATGGCTTTATACAACGGTTGAAGCTTTAAATACATGCGTTTGTAGACCTGGTGGAACAGCGTGTCATAGATGGCGTGCCGGGCCGGGTCCGGTTCGAAGGTGCGCCCATCGTGGGTCATCGCGCGGATGGCCGTGGCAAAATCGGGATGCAAGCCCAGCCCAACTGCCGCATCGATAGCCGCGCCCAGCCCCGATGTTTCGTAGGTATGCGGGCGTGTCACCGGCAAGTTGAAAATATCGGCAGTGAGCTGAAGCGCGGCATTGCTCTGTGAGCCGCCGCCGGAAATACGCAGCTCGGTGATGGGGACTCCGCTGCGCTGCTCGCTGCGTTCCTTTCCTTCGCGCAGCGCATAGGCCAGCCCTTCGAGAATAGCCCGGTAGAGATGTGCGCGGGTATGTACATCGCTGAAGCCGATCACTGCGCCGCGTGCTTCTGGGCCGGGCGATTTGATACCGGGAGTCCAGTAGGGCTGAAGAATCAACCCTTCGGAGCCAGGGGGAACCTGGGCCACCAAGTCATCGAACAGGGACTCCGGCTCGATGTCCTGTTCCTGGGCGAGATGAAGCTCACGGTGCCCAAATTCTTTGAGGAACCAGCTCACCATCCAGTAACCGCGATAAATCTGGATCTCCAGGTTATAGCGGTCCGGCACGGCGGCAGGGTAGGGTGGGATGAGCGGGATGACTTCGATATAGCGCCGGTGCGTGGTGTTGATGGTGGCGGTGGTGCCATAGCTCAAACAGCCGATGTGCGGTTCCAACCCGCCGGAACCGAGGACTTCGCAGGCGTTATCGGCTGCCGCCGCAATGAGCGGCAAGCCTGCCGGGATTCCGGTCGCCTCAGCAGCGGCGGGAGTGATTTCGCCCAATGGCTGGGCAGGGGGGATCAGATCGGGCAGTTGATCCGGGCGGACGGCGACGGCCTGCCACTTCCAGTCCCATGAGCGCGCCCAGGTGAGCCGTTTGAAGTCGAACGGGATATAACCGACCTGGGAGCCAACCGAATCGACAAAGCGCCCGGTCAGCTTGAAGGTGAGATAGCCGGACAGCAAGAGATATTTATGGGTCGCTTCCCACAGGTCACGCTGGTGCGTGTGGATCCAGTTGGCTTCGGCTTCGGCCTGAAGATAGGCGACCGTTGGAGCGATCCGCGCCAGCCGGAACAGCCAGCCCCACGGCCCACGCAGCATGGGCAGGCCGGTGGTGCGGCGCTGATCCAGCCAGAGGATCGCCGGACGAAGCGCGTTCCCCTGGGCATCCACATTGACCACAGTGGCGCGCTGCGTTGTCAACGCTACGCCGGCGATGGCGCTTTTGGGGATGGTGGTGGATTGCCACAACTGCTGACATGCCTGGCACAGCATCTCCCAGAAGTACTCCGGGCGCTGCTCGGCCCAGCCCGGTTGGGGCGACACATAGGCCTGGATGGGGACGCGCGAGCGAGCCAGGAGGCTGCCGTTCATGTCGAACAGCAACGCACGCACACTTTGGGTGCCATTATCCAGGGCCAAAACAACCTGATCTGTCAACGTTTGCCTCGATGAATGGGGATATGTGCAATGGGTCACCAGCGCCCATTTGATCGACCTGTAGCCTGCTGTTTATGATGAACCGGAGCGCCTGTTTGGGCAAGTGTTGAGTAGTGCGACGATGCGGGTGAAACAGGATCGTTTCCGGCGGGCATATATGCGTTTTTTCGCTCACAATGGGGGTGAAAACTTCTACCATTACTTGACAACCGCCTACCGTCACGTTATATTTCGAGAAAGAGTAGTAGTTTATGTGAAAAAAACTTACAATTCGTCATAAGATGTCCTACATAGCTGGTAGGATGAGCGTGCGCGATGCGCGCCGCTCATGAAAGTGTGTTTGCGTTTATTAGTTCTAAGGAGCGGAGAGAAACATGCGTAGAATCTCGGTGTTACTTGTGGTGCTGCTGGTTGTCGGGATGATTCCCGCACTTCCGGCCACTGCTCAAGGCGGCAACGTCTTCACGTTTGGTGAGTATGGCAATGCCGTGGCGCTTGACCCGGCAGTCGTCACCGACGGTATTTCGTTCCGCGTCACCGTGCAGGGCTGCGAGCCTCTGCTGTTCTTCGACGGCGAGACGACCAACCCTATCCCCGGCCTGGCCCAGAGCTGGACGGTCAATGAAGACGGCACGGTCTGGACCTTCAAGCTGGTCGAGAACGCCACGTTCCACGATGGCACTCCCTTCAATGCTGAAGCCGTCGTGTACAACTTCGAGCGCTGGCGCTTCACCGATCACCCGACCCACTTCCCTGAATTGACCTTCGAATATTACGATTACATGTGGGGCGGCTTCGATGACAACCCTGAGCGTATCATCGACAAGGTCGAGGCCACCGGCGAGTACGAGGTAACCTTCACGCTCACTTCCCCCTATGGCTCGATGCTGAACACGCTGGCTATGCCCATGTTCGCCATCTCCAGCCCGGCGGCGATCGAGGCTGCGGGTGCGGCCTATGGGACGCCGGAAGTCGGCTATTCCTGCACCGGCCCGTACAAATTCGTCGAGTGGGTGAGCGATGATCATATCACCCTGGTTCGTAACGAGAACTACTGGGGCGAGATTCCCGGTAATGTGGACACGATCATCTACCGCGTGATCCCCAACGCTGCCGCGCGTCTGGCTGCTCTGCAGTCGGGTGCCATTGATGGCTTCGAAGGGCCGAACGTGGAAGATATCCCCACGATCGAATCCAGCGACAATATGTACGTTCAGTACCGGCCTTCGATGAACGTCTTCTATCTGGCGTTCAGCTACCGCGTCAAGGAATTCCGCAACCCGCTGGTGCGTCAGGCCATCGCAATGGCGATCAACCGCCAGGAAATCGTCGATGCCTTCTACCCGCCTGGTGCGGTGGTTGCTACCACGATGCTGCCGCCCTCGCTGTGGGGCTACAATCCTGATGTGCCGGCCTGGGAATATGATCCTGAAGGGGCTAAGGCCCTGCTGGCAGAAGCCGGTTACCCCAATGGTTTCAGCGAAGTGACCCTGCTCGGTGTGGATGAGAACAACATGGTCACCGACGAAGAAGTGGGGACCATGCCGCTCACCCTGTACTTCATGCCGGTCCAGCGTCCGTACAACCCGGATGGTCAGGGCATCGGCGAAGCGATGGCCAGCTACCTGGCGGACATCGGCCTCAATGTGACGCTTGGCCAGGTGGGCGACTGGTCGGCATATCTGGCGGCGCGCTCGAATGGTGAGCTGACCGGCCTGTATCAGCTCGGCTGGACCGGTGACAATGGCGATCCCGATAACTTCCTGGGGTACTTCTACGCCAGCCAGCCCAAGCCCAGCGAGGGTTACTACTACAATCCGGAAGTGGCTCAACTGCTGCAGCAGGCGCGCGCCATGACCGATCAGGCCGAGCGCGAGCCGATCTATCAGCGGGTTGATGCCATGATGCACGACGAAGTGGCTCGCCTGTACATTGCGCACTCGCGCGTGCCCCTGGCGTTCAGCAACCGCGTGTCGGGTTACATTGCTAACCCGCTGGCGACCGAACACTTCAAGTTTGTTTCGGTCAACTAAACGGCCAGCGTTAGCCACACGTTGTCTTGTTTGACTTTGGGATGGGATTGCCGGGCGGCGATCCCATCCTGATTTTTCGCAGCTTTCCCGGAATAATCGTACCTGCTTACCTGCTGCCCGGAAGACATGCATTCTGCCCGCTGTCACACGCGGAGGGCGGCATCCGGACCGTTTTTTTGATCATCAGCATTTCGCGGCTAAAATTCAGCGCACGTTTTTGCTTGCGCCACTCGTGGATAGACCACCATGACCAAATACATAGCGCGACGCCTCATTGAAGCGATCCCCGTTGTGATTGGCGTCTCTGTGTTGGTGTTTATGCTGCTGCACCTGATTCCAGGCGATCCCGCCATCGCGATTCTGGGTGAGCGCGCCACACCAGAGAACGTTGACGCCATGCGAGAGCGCCTCGGCCTGAACAAACCGCTCTATGAACAGTACTTCATCTGGGCGGGCAAGATGCTGCGAGGCGATCTCGGTAACACTGTGCGCGGAAATATCCCGGTGGATAGTGAGATTACACAGCGGTTTCCCGCTACGATTGAGCTTGCCGTTGCGGCGCTGCTCATCGCGGTGATTGTGGGGGTCCCTATAGGCATTCTTTCCGCCATTAAGCGCAACTCCATCGTGGATACGATCAGCATGTTCCTGGCGCTGTTCGGCGTGTCGATCCCCATTTTCGTGCTTGGCTTGCTGCTGATCTTCTTGATCGGCGTCGAGATGGATTTGTTGCCGTTCGTCGGGCGGTTGGGTTCAAACGTTAGCATCGACCGGATCACGGGCCTGTACACGGTTGATGCACTCATCACGGGTAACTGGGATGGATTCCGCGAAGCAGTGCGGCACCTGATTCTGCCTTCGGTGACTCTGGCGACCGTCCCGCTGGCGATCATCGCGCGAATCACGCGTTCGGCAATGCTGGAAGTGCTCAACCAGGACTATATCCGTACAGCGCGCGCCAAAGGGCTGCGTGCGCACACCGTTATCATGCGGCACGCTTTTCGTAACGCGATGTTGCCCGTCGTGACGATTATCGGGCTGCAGTTGGGGCGTTTGCTCTCCGGCGCGGTGCTCACCGAAACGATCTATTCGTGGCCGGGGGTAGGTAAGTGGCTCTTTGACTCCATTGTCGCGCGCGATTACCCGATCGTCCAATCGATGACGCTCATCATCGCGCTGATCTTTATTGCTGTGAACCTGCTCGTTGATCTGCTTTATGCCGTCATTGACCCACGAATCAGGTACTAGGGAAGCTGCATGGACGAGACAAAACCTTTGGCTCTTAACGAGTTTACCTGGCGCGACGCTATGCGACTTCGCTGGCAGCTAGCCAGCGATTTCTTCCGCAGGTTGCGGCGCAGCCCAAGCGCGCGGATCGGCGGTGTGATCGTGATTTTCACTCTCGCCGTGGCCATCCTGGTTCCGCTTCTGGATGATTATGACGCCACGCGCGACCGCGATCTGCCCAACCGTTATGCTGAGCCGGACTGCGTTGTCGGCTGGCTTCGTTCCAATCTCAAGGATAGCGAAGAGAATATCTCACTTGGGTCGATGACGTGCGAGTTGCCCTTTGGTGCAGATAAAAATGGTCGCGATATCCTGCGCCGCGTGGCACATGGCACGTCGGTATCGCTGCAGGCGGGCCTCATCGCTGTTGTGTTGTCGCTGAGCGTGGGTACGGTGATCGGCCTGGTCGGCGGATATGCAAGCGGATGGATCGACAGTGTCTTGATGCGCGCAATGGATGTCATCCTGGCCTTTCCGTCGCTACTGCTTGCGGTAGCCATCGTGACGGTGGCCGGGGCAAGCCTGCGCAACGGCATGATCGCGGTCGCTGTTACACAAATCCCGGTCTTTGCGCGGCTGGCGCGCTCGATGGCGATTTCGATTCGCAACACCGAATACGTGGTTGCAGCCCAAAGTGTAGGTGCGCGCCACGGTGGGATTTTGTGGCGTCACATCCTCCCGAACAGCATGGCTCCGCTGATTGTCCAGACGACACTGGGGTTGGGTACGGCGGTGATCGAAACGGCAGCCCTGGGGTTCCTGGGGTTAGGGCAGCAGCCGCCGTTCCCCGAACTGGGTAAAATGCTGGCCGAAAGCCAGCAGGCGCTGGCTTCGGGCAAGTGGTGGGTGATGGTCTTTCCCGGCGCAGCAATCGTGATGATCGTGCTGGGGTTTAACCTGTTGGGAGACGGCCTGCGCGACGTGCTCGATCCGCGCCTGAAGAAGTAGGCGAGCGGGGGCGGATTTCCGACGTGACCCGAAGAGGGCGTTGTCATGTGACAGCGCCCTCTTTTTATGCGCTACCCCTGGTACAAGATCACGATGAACCGTTTGGGGCCATGCACGCCGATGGCGAGCGTTTGCTCGATGTCAGCGGTTTTGCTTGGCCCGGTGATCAGGACAACGTTGGATGGGGCAGGGTTGGGGCGTGCCTTGGCCCACGTAAAGACATCAGTAACTAGCGCCGACGTGGGGACCAGGGCGATGTGTACCGGTGGAAGCAGAGTCGCCTGGCGGCTGAGGCCAGGACCGCTCTCGACCACTAGTGATCCGGTCTCTGCCAGGGCCGCGCGAGCACCACTCAGCCCGACATCGGCGGTGGCACAGAATGCACGGAGAACGCGCGAGTCGTCCTGCCCGACGTGGTGCCAGATGCGGCCCGGCCAACGCGCAGCGGGATCATTATCGCCCAGGGGGGTATCGGCATTGACGACGATTCGCCGGGCATTCAGTTCATCCAGCAGCGTGCCCAGACATGCGATGGCCTGGTCATGCGAGTCAGCGCGGATCACCTCGCCATGTACACGGGTCAGCGAAGCGGTGAAGCGTGCGGCGAGATCGTCGAACCGGCGGCGCGACTGCCATGGCCCAGGCGCGACATCTTCGCCACGCTGGTTGGCGCGCACTCTGTTCAGGATATCTTCACGGGCCGATGTCATGGTCAATGCTCCTCCCGGCGAAACAACGTGCGCAGCAGAATCAGCAGCCCTACCAGCAGTGCGGCCAAGATCAGGCGGCGCGGCGGATAGCGAGAGGGCTGCGCTTCACCAGGTCCGGCCAATTCGGGCCATATCTCGTGGAACGAACGCGGGGCCAGGCAGGGCAGGCTGCGCTCGCCCGCAGGATTGAGCGCCGTGGGAAGCGCAAGCGCTCCGCCGCGCGCGAGAGGAATCTGTCCGACTCGTCCCAGGTCAGTCAGGCCGTTGAACAGGCGCTGGTGAGCAAGCAGTTCCGCGATGGATTCTTCAATCAGGCGTTCGGTGCCGCCGATGATGTCCTGTTTCACCAGGTCGGCGCGCAGGGCGAGCAGCATCCGCGGCAGGTCGATCCGGGCGGGGCAAACGTATTTGCATGCGCCACACAGTGAACTGGCATGGGGCAGCGCGTGATATTCTTCCAGGCCGAACAACAAGGGGGAGATCACCGCACCGATGGGGCCGCTGTAGGGGCTGCCATAGGCGTGGCCGCTGATACTCTGGTAAACGGGGCAGATATTCAGACAAGCCCCGCAGCGAATGCACTGCAAGACTTCTTCGTAAGTTGTCCCTAGCAGGCGGCTACGCCCGTTGTCGAGCAGTACGATGTGCACCTCGCGCGGGCCATCGGGATCGCCAGGGCGGGCCGGGCCGGTGATTACGTTGGTATAGATCGAAAGCGGCTGCCCGGTACCGCTGCGGGCCAGCAGTGAAACCCACACCGCTGCATCGTCCCAGGTGGGCGTAAGCTTTTCGATGCCCATCACGGCGATGTGCACCTGCGTCGCGCTGGTGACCATGCGCCCATTGCCTTCGTTGGTGACCAACACGATGCTGCCGGTCTCGGCGATGCCGATATTCGCGCCAGAGATGCCGATCTTGGCACGCAGGAATTTCTCGCGCAGCACGCCGCGCGCGGCCTCAGTCATGCCGGGAATGTCGTCGGGCGAGAGTTCGCGACCAACTTCGCGGCTGAGCAGTTCTGCGACCTGCTGCCGAGTCTTGTGCAGAGCTGGGCCTACAATGTGTGAGGGCGGCTCTCCGGCAAGCTGGATGATCCATTCGCCCAAATCAGTCTCAACAGGCGTGATCCCGGCTTCCAGAAGCGCGTCGTTGAGGCGCGTCTCTTCGGTTGCCATCGATTTGCTTTTGACCACCATCGTTTCGCCGTGTTGGCGGATCAAATCGATCACGATGGCGTTGGCTTCCGCCGCGTCGCGCGCCCAATGAACCTGTGCTCCTGCCTCGCGTGCGCGACGCTCAAACGTTTCGAGATGATCTGCCAGGTGAGCGAGCGTCGCAGCGCGAATTTGCTTGAAGTGGTCGCGCATTGCGTCAACGTCGGGCAGTTCGCTCAACTCCTGGATGCGGCCTGTATGGAACTTGGCCGTGGCGCGCTTCACGGCAAGCTGCAAATCCGGGTTGCCCAACGCGCGCCGCGCCTCAACTCGCAGTTGGGGGAAACTCATCCCTGCGTGGCTCATGATGTCACCTCATCCAGCACTACGGCCAGGTGCTCGGCACGCAGCCGCTGACCCTTGAGCAGCCCACGCATTTGCATCAGGCAGCCAGGGTCGGCACTCACGACGAGATCGGCCCCGGTGGCGGCAGCGCGGCGAAGCTTCTCCGCGGTCATGGCGTTGGAAATCTCCGGCATCCGAATGCAGAATACGCCGCCAAAGCCGCAGCAGCGATCCGACTCTTCCATTTCGATCAGCGTGCAGCCTGCTGCCTGAAGCAGAGTGCGCGAATCGGCACCGAGGCCCAGAATGCGGTTCATGTGGCAGGAGTCGTGGTAGGTGATGCTGGGCGCGGATGGACTGCGCGCGGGCAACCATTGAGCACGCTGGACCAGGAATTCGCCCAACTCGAAGGTCTTGGCAGCGAGTTGAGCGGCGCGCGAGGCCCACATGGGATCGCTTTTGAGCAGGTGCGGGTATTCTTTGCGCATCATGGCGGCGCACGATCCGCCGGGGATGACTACGGCATCGTATGGTTCAAAAATGGCGATAGTTCGCCGGGCGAGCATCGCCGCCTGATCGTGGAAACCGCTGTTGAAGAACGGCTGGCCGCAGCAGGTTTGATCGGTGGGAAACTCCACCTGGCAGCCTGCACGGCGCAGCAGGTGGACGGCGGCCACCCCGACTTCGGGCATGACCTGATCCACCATACAGGTGACCATCAACGCAACACGTAAGGGACGAGGCATAATAACTATCCTTTTTCAGGCGCAATATACAGTATCAGTATAGCCCAGGCTGCGAGATTGAGCAGAGCCGCCGCCAGCCCATTGGCTACAAGTCCCCATTCGAACAAAGCCGGTCCGGCCAGGGCACCGATCATACGCCCGGCGGAGAGCGCGGCAGCGTTGCCAGCCATGAGGGTAGCGCGCGCCTGGGGAACCATCTCGGTCATGAGCGGCAGCGAACTTACCAGCGTGAACTCGAAGGTGATAAAGAACAGGAATAACCCTACCAGCGCAGCAGCGACCCCGAATCCAAGTGCGGGCAGCAGGATGCACGTCAGCGCGCTGAGCATCAGCCCAATGGCAACCGCCCGCCGCTTTCCCAGCCGGTCTACAATGCCGCCGA
Source organism: Anaerolineae bacterium (assembly GCA_034429275.1). GTDB lineage: Bacteria > Chloroflexota > Anaerolineae > Aggregatilineales > Aggregatilineaceae > DAOUFU01. The sequence continues at coordinate 16,781 of DAOUFU010000007.1, forward strand.
CAAGGCTCTCGCCGCCCAGCTCGGCCAGCCCGATTACGGCGGAAGCCGCGCCCAATGCGGCGATCTGAAGGGCGAAGGCATCTTCCATCCACGCGCCGTAGACAATTCCCACGACTTCATTCGCCGCACTGATGAGCAGACTGACGCTCAGTCCAGCGCGCGCTGCCGGGTGGGCTGCGATGATGCGCATTCCCTGGGCCAGCGAGGGACGCAAAGCGTGTGATGCCCCTTCCGGGGGAATGCTGCGCCAGACCAGGATCAGCGCTGCAAGCGCCAGCAGGCCCAACAGCGGGAACGGGGAATTCCACTGCCCGGTACGCGCGATCAACCAGCCGATGATGGGCATTCCCAGCAGAAATGCTGCCGACCAACTGAGTTCGACCACTGCGATTGCCAGTCCGCGCTGGGTGTAATTCACATGATCGCCGATGTAGGCTTGCAGCGCGGGATCGAAGGTGAGCTTGGCGGCGCTGGCGAGCATCAACCCAAGGAACAGTCCCGGATAGGTTGGCCACAACATGACCAGGAACATGCCAGCCGCAAAAAGTCCCAGCCCGGCCAGCATAGCGGTTTTTCGCCCGCGCCAATCGGCCAGCGACCCGAATACGGGACCAATTAATCCCAGCGCCGAACGTCCCGTCACGGCCAGTGCCATCGTGCTCAGGTCCACGCCGACGCCGCGTGCCAAGGCAGGGAGAAATGGGTATACAAGCCGGTGCCCAGAGTTGATCACCGTGCGGGCTGCTGCGAAGATCACCAGCCGGTAGCGGAGACGGAGCGCGGGTTCAGTGAGGCGAGTCATGGTCCTCCTGCGGCAGCACAGAACTCAGGGCAGCGGCGTCATAGGCATGGCTGTTCCGCCCGGTGTAGGCAGTGGATTGGGTGCGCCGCGCAGGTCACCGAATCCCTGAGCAACCATCCACGCACAAAGGGTAGGACCGCCGTATGGGTCTGGACGAGGGATTCCGTTCACCTGCGGCAGACCGTCATAACCACGCAAGTACCCGAACCGCCCGTCGATTTGGGCGCGCGCTGCGGGAGACAGATCAGCGTCGCCGATGGCGATGGCGTGGATGTGAATGGGTGAGCCGGGATACAGCTCATTTTCGGCGCGCAGCCATGCGGCAAAGCCCGCCGTTCGCAGCGCACGGATCATCGGGTCAATTTCGCTCTCCAGCACCGCCCAGTCGATCGGGCTGCGCACCGAAAGATCGACCGCGCCGCCCCCATCGTGCGTGCCAAAACTGGCGGAGACGCTGGTACTGTAGCTGCCTTGAGTGAGCGCCAGTCGAAAATCGACCCGTGTCCCACCGTTAGCGGTATAAAGCGCCTGGGCGTGATCGAGCATGGCCAGTGTCCGCGTGTTAAGTAGTGCCCCGTTCACCCAAACCCGCGTGTAGTCGTCTGGTGGTTGAAGGCAACCGGGCGGTTCCTGGAACCCTGTGGGCGAAGCTCCCGGCTGGAAAGTCAGCCTGGCAGCAGGCGCGTAACCCTGCAAAAGGATCACCAATCCCAATAGCGTGCAGCACCCACCCAGCAGCAAGTAGCGCATGAATCACTCCCAGGGATCAGGCGTGAGCTGCACCGCCTGGCTGAATCGGTCCGAAAAATGGAGGTGGTTGGTCAGCTCGATGTACTGCAAGTGCTGGCGACTCAGCAAAGCCGCGCGGTGGCGTTCCGCAGCGTTAATCAGCAGGCGTTTCGCACCGATGCCAGCGGCATTGCCGACCTGGAAAAAACGGTCGAGCGGTAGCGGAGGGAACAGGCCGATTGCCACCGCATTCTTCAGGTCGATATAGTTGCCAAACGCCCCGGCGACGAAAACCCGGTCAATGGCACTTTCGGCGATGCCTGCTGCTTCGGTCAGCAGCTTGATGCCGGCCCGAATGGCTGCTTTCGCCAATTGAACCTCGTTTACGTCACTGCGGCTGAGGGTGACGGGACGCCCGTGCCCGGTTTGCCCGGCAGGGGCGATCTCTATCCAGGGGTTGACCTTATCCGTCTGGACATGGGGATGATCTTTATTCATGCGCCCGGTGATGGTCAGAATGTTGGCCTCGCGCAGCACGGCGACCGCATCCAGGATGCCGGACCCGCACAGGCCCACCGGCGGTGCATGGTCAATGGTGATCCAGCGCAGATTTCCCTCATGCCAGATCAGACGCTCGATGGCCCCGGCAGCGGCACGCATCCCATCGCGGATATGTGCGCCTTCAAAGGCGGGGCCGGATGCCGTCGAGCAGGACCACATCGCGCCATAGGCATTCAGGGTCACTTCGGTATTCGTGCCGATGTCCAGGCTGAGCGTGATTCCGGGTTGGTCGGGGGTGGCGGTGGCGAGCAGCATGGCCAGATGATCGCCCCCGATGAAACCGGCCAGGTTGGGCGGTGTGTAGAGCCGGGCACCGGGCGCGACATCCAGGCCCAGGGCGCGGGCGGGCGTATTCAGGGCGGAGGATACTGCCGGTACATAGGGTGCGCTGCCCAACTGATCGACCGGAAGACCCAGCAGCAGGTGATGCATAGCGGTATTGCCTACCGCGACCACATCGACCACCGCGCGAGCGTCGATTCCTGCCTGGGCGCGGACTTCGCGCAGCAGGTCGTTCAGCCCCTCGATAATGGCTGTTTGCAGCCGCCTGGCTCCGCCGGGATCGCGCATGGCCAGCGTCAGCCGGGCCATGACATCTTCTCCGTAAGCGATCTGGGGATTAGTTGCACCCGCAATCCCGACAGTTTCCCCGGTGAGTAAGTTCACCAGATAGGCAGCCAGGCCAGTTGTACCGACATCCGCTGCAAAACCGAAGGGGACATCATCCGGCGGCAGAAAGCCCACCACGTCGCGCCCATGGGTGAGCATCCGCACATGCCAATCGTGCGCGCGCAACGTGCCCGGCAGGGCGGCGAGGACCGGGCCGGAGGCATCCCACTCTGCAGGATCATGATCGCGCAGACGCTCCCAGTCGCCGCGCAGGTCGTGGATTGAGGGGGGATCGGCGGCCAGGGTGTGAACCCTGATGATCGGGGCGATCTCCAGAGGGATTTCTTCACCCTCGATCTGGCTGCGCTGCGGGGCGCTCAGCGAATCGCGCGGCACATCGACGATAATTGTTCCCCCGCCCACAACCTGCGCCTGGCAGGCCAGGCGCATTTGCTGCGCCAGATCGTCAGCCGGCAACAGATCGCGCTCGGTGTCGGTGATGGGGGTGATATGCTCGGAGGAGACGCGCACCCGGCAGTCGGCACAGATTCCAGCCCCGCCGCACACGGCAGAGAGCGCTACCCCTGCAGCCTGAGCCGCTTCGAGCAGAGTTGTACCGGGAGATACAGTAATGCGTCTGCCGATGGGCTGGAAAACGATGTCGCTCATAGGTCAGGAGAGGTGGGCACTGCCTGGACAAGGCCATCCGCGCCCGTTTGCTGGATGGTGTGACCAGGGGGCACAACCAGGAATTCGTCGGGCGACCAATCCCCAGTGAACAAGAGATGCAGCAGGCGATGATCTCCCTTGCGCCGCTCGAAGGTCCAGCCGCGCCGTTGGGCTTCATCCTGGGCGAGCTGTTCGAAGTGAGAGCCGTCACCGCTGCCCATATCGATATAGACAGCGCGGTTGTAATGCCGACCCCATTCGCCCATCACTTCCATCAAATAATCGGCGTTGTCCTGGCCATATTTCTGGACGTAGTCTTCGTAGACGCTCTCCATCTGGCCGATCGTGGCTGCGCCGAGTCCAGAAAGCGCGTCACCAGTACTGCGTTCCATATAGTCCAGGCTGTACCAGTAGGTGCCAGGGTGTGCATCGAACTCGACCTGGTAGCGTGCATGGGAGCCGAGATAGAGGGTGATGCAATCGTGAGCGCGCGGCATGACCAATGGGGTGTGCCGAGCAGTCAGCCCCAGGGTCGAGGTGCCGCAGATGCCATAAACGAGCAAAATCGCGTCGCAGTCACCCGGCTGGATCGAGTCGATCTCAGTCTGGAGCGCGGCGCGCAGTTTTTTGGGCGTGTTGTGCAGCCCCTGGCGGAACAACCGGATAGAGACTGTGTGAGGCGATGCCGCTGCCAGTGCGTAGCTGGTACGGGCAAGCGCCTCACAGGTGATGGCGATGAATCGCTTCATTTGCCCAGCAGTTCGCGGGCTTTGCGGACCGCAGCCGAGGCGTCGGGCGCATAGCCATCCGCGCCGATCTCATTAGCGTAGGCCTGGGTGACCGGCGCACCGCCGACCATAATCTGGACTCTGCCGCGCAGGCCAGCGGCTTTGATCGCTTCTATGGTGGCTTTCATGTTGGGCATGGTCGTTGTCAGCAGGGCGGACATGGCGACGATCTGTGCACCGTTCTGTACCGCTTCGATGAACCGCTCTGGCTCAACATCTACCTTCAGGTCGATGATCTCGAAACCGGCCCCTTCGAGCATCATGGCCACCAACGATTTGCCGATGTCGTGCAAATCGCCTTTGACCGTGCCGATGGCGATTTTGCCCAATGGCTCGACACCCTGGGCGACCAACAGCGGCTTGAGCCGTTCGAGCGCTCCCTTCATGGCGCGGGCTGCGATCAGCATTTCTGGCACGAAGTATTCGCCTTCCTCAAAAAGGCGACCGACTTCGGTCATGGCGCTGATCAATCCTTCGTGCAGGATCGCCTGAGGATCGATTCCCTCGGCAAGAGCTTGCTCGACCTTGTCCAGTGTGGGCTTGGCCTGACCATCGGTCACAGCCTGGCGGATTTCTTCGATTAAGGACATTGAAAAACCTCTCCTGCTGCGCATTAAGGGATTCTTTCGACAGGGATGATGTTACCTCATTTTGGCAGATATTTAACGTGCCAGTTGTCGCATTGTACTACGAATAAGAGCATGATCGGATAGCGCTCACATCTGTTGACCGACTAGAGTGGGTGGGTATACTGAGGAAAGGGGTCGGGAGCTGCCCATTATTTAGTGAGATCAGGAGTAAAAGAATATGAAGCGTGAAGAATTCCGTCATTGGCAGCAGGTGATGAAATCGATGCTCGATCGGGTGGGGATTGTGCTCACCCCCGAAGAGGCCGAGCACATCGAAATTGCAGACCTGGGGCTGGGGGAATTTGAACAAACCGGGCTTGGACTGGTTGTGTATGTCAATACCGATCGTGTGTGTGCTAAAGAACTGATTATGCTGCCCGGCCAGACCTGCCCGCAACATTTCCATCCGCCAGTGGGCGATCAGCCAGGCAAAGAGGAGACCTTCCGCTGCCGGTGGGGCGAAGTGTACCTGTATGTCTCCGGCGAACCCACGCCGAATCCGAAAGCCAGGCCGCCCAAAGGCCGCGAGCATACCTACACCGTGTGGCACGAGATCGTGCTGCGGCCCGGCGAACAGTACACGCTCTACCCCGAAACCTGGCACTGGTTCCAGGCGGGGCCAGAAGGTGCTGTGATCTCGGAATTCAGCACGCGCAGCACGGACGAGAATGACCTGTTCACCGATCCGGATATTGTGCGTGCCCCGAAAGTGGAAGATTAGTCGTCGCCGGTGCCCTGAAGATGTGCCAGCCGCTCGGTGAGGGCGGCATCGCCGGGAAAAAGGTCCAGCCCCAGCATATAGACTTCGCGGGCGTGTTCCGGGTCAGGCGTACGCTCGGCGGCAGCCAGGATCAACCGCCGTGCCTCCTGGGATGCGCCTGCTTTGATCAGGTGATGTGCTGCTGTGAGCATCTGGGCATTTGATGGCGGCTGTCCGGTCCAATAGGCTGCGGCGGCGCGATGTAGTGCCCGGCGCTGATGGCGGTTGAGCGTCTCGTAGAGCACGGCCTCGGTGACGCCGTGCCGGAAACGATAGCTGCCATCGGGGTGAAGATCGAGCACCTGGACTTCGATCAGGTGCTTCAGGGCGGCTTCGAGGTGGGCGGGCTGCTGATCGGGTTTGACAGCGGCCAGTTCGGGCAGGGTGAATCCATTGCCAAGCGCGGATGCGGCCTGGAGCACCAGCCGTTCATTGCCCGGCAGGCGATCAAACTGACTGATCACCAGCTCGCGCACGTTGTCGGGCAGGGTATCCGCCGGAAGCTCACCAGCCAGTTCGGCTTCGTGCCCGGCGCGCGTGATGTGTCCCTCTTCCTCCAGAAGGCGCAGCAAGGATTCGATGAAGAGCGGGCGTCCGTTAGTCCGGCTCCAGACCAGATCAAACAGGCGCGAACCCACCTGGCGAACGTTCAGCACGCGGGCCATCAACTGGCGGCTTTCGTCGCTGTCGAGATCGGTCACGGTGAGGGTGCGCGGCAGATCGAGCGAGAATCCCTCAACGTGCTGATAGGTGACCAGCACTGCCAGGCGCGCGCGAGTGATTTCGCGCACGATGTGGGCGAGAGTGTCCCATACTGGCGGCGCGGCGAGGTGGACGTCATCAAAGACTAACAGTGTGGCGCTGCGGGTGGCATAGACACTCAGGAACTGGACCAGCGCACCGGCGAGATCAACTGGTGGTTGGGGCAGTTGATCCACGATCGGTGCTTCCTGGGCGGCGGCTGCGGCGGGCTGCTCCGGGGCAGGCTCCTCAATCAGCCGATCAAACAAGCCCTTCATGTCTGTTTTAGACGAGCGACGCCTGGCGGCAGGCGGGGCAGGTGAAACGAGTTGTTCTGGCACGGGGACGTGCTGCGGAACCTGCTCAAACGACCCAAAAACCAGGTCGCTAAACACCGGCTCAAGCGCCAGCAGATCGAGTTCGGCGAGGCGCGTGTTCAGCAGGCGGCGGCGCGCAGCTTCGCTCTTGGCCTGCCCCAGGTCGAGAAGCTGCTCGATCACTGCCGCCCAGACCCCCTGCGCCTGCCCATGACGGATCTGGCAGTTGGCCCAGGCGACTTTAAAGCGCGCCTGATCGGCTGCGGCGGCGACGTGCTTGGCCATACGGGTTTTGCCCACGCCAGGCTCGCCCACCAGCGCAAAACCCTGGCGGCGGCGCGGGCCTTTCGCCTGCTGTAAGCCGTAGGTGAGCATCAGAAGCTGCATGTCGCGCCCGGTGAAGGGAGTCTCGGACGTGGGCGACATGTCCTGGATGGAGGCGGGGCTGGTCTTGACCAGGAACGCCGGGGTTGGCTCGCTTTTGCCCTTGAGCAAGAAGGGGGGAAGAGCTTCGGTCTCGAAGTGGGTATGGACGCGCTCCCACATGCGCGTGTTGATGATCGTTTGCCCCATCTCGCCTTTGCCCATCAATCGCGCGGCAAGGTTCACATCGTCACCCATGACGGTATACTCGCGACGGGCACGCCAACCGGCCTCAGTGGCGAACACAATGCCGTGTGTGATCCCCTGGCGGTGCTGAATATACACCTCGCGCTGGAAGGGTTTAGGCAGCTCATCCTGAAGCTGAGCATTCAGCAGCGCAAGCTGGCGGTTCATCTCCAGCGCGGTGGTGACGGCGCGCTCCGGGTCATCGGGATAGGCAACCGGCGCACCAAACGTGATTAGCAGCTTGACGCCCTGCTTATAGGGATCGCTGCGGGTGATTGAGCCGCCGTTGGCGTTAACCGTGCGCCGCATCAGGCAATAGTACCGGTCCAGGATGTCGATCACCCGGTCGAGATGCTCCGGCCCCCAGGCGGAGAGCAGGTCCTGGATACCAGAAAAATAGGTAAAAATCACCGTAGCCGGGCGATTCTGCGCTTCGATCTCGTCACCCTTGAGGGCCAATGTGTTGACGACTTCGGCGGCGACAAAGCGGGCGATGATTTCAACTCGTTCGAGCTGCCGGATCAGGTCATCAAGCAAGTTTTCCGCCAGCAGGTCAAAAATGGCGCTGGCTTGAGCGCGGCGGCGGCGCGGGACTACAAACTCGTAATCGCTTAACTCGCTGCCAAAGTTATCGACCACACGGAAGAACCCCGGCTCGCGTGTTGGGGTGGTCTCAAACAAGGTGGCATAGGCATCTTTGAGATCGGCATCTACGATCACATCGTCGCGTTCACCGGCTTCTTCGGCAGCCATCGCCCGCCCCGGCAAATCACCCTGAATGACGAGATCGCGCTGAATGTCATCGCCCACCAATGCTTCAAACAACTGGCCCCGACACACTCCGATCGACATGGTGAGTTCCAGGTGGTGATCTCCCATGAGCGCATCAAGGGCTTTGTGCTGGATGGGCTGGAAACTCGCTTTCATGGCCCGCTGCATCCTCAGGCCGGTCCGGATCGCATGAGGTGCTTCGTGTACTCCCGCGCGCTGTGGGAAGAACGCCAGCAGCGCATCCCCGGCGAATTTGAGCAGCTCCCCGTTGGATTTCGCCAGGATTTCGAGCATGGTCGCGAAGAAGTGATTGATGATTTCGGTGAGAATATCGGTGCCTTCACTGCCGCCGTGCCTCTGCAAGAGTTCCGAGAGGGCGGTGAACCCGGAAACATCGGCGAAAAGGAAGGTTCCAGCGCGCAGCTGGCCGTGATCCTGAGTGAGCAGTTCTTCGTTTTCGGCAATGTATTGGGGCAAGAAGGACGAAATTGCCTGGTAAAGGCTGTTCAGGCGGCGGATTCCGGCGGTTAGCGCTTGCGAGTTGGGCAAGGCGTTGAGGATTTCGGGGGGCAAAAACCGTTTGAGTCGGGCGTGCAGAGCGGGATCAAGAGTCATGGTGTGGGTCAGTTGGCTACCACTTGGAAATATCCGGAAAAGGCGGGCGACGCGAACCGGGTGTAGGATCGCGTGGGGCTGGCGGCGGATCGGATGGTGGTTCGGGCGTATCAGGATCAGGCGGCAGGGTGGGTTCGCCAGGGGAAGGGTCGGAGTCGTCGGAAAGGCGGCTGGTAATCGAAGACCACAATCCACTGCCTGCTCCACGAGGCCGTTTGCGCCGCAGATTGGCTTTGTACCGCACATCGGGTGGCTCGCCCAGCATGAGCAGCCAGTCACTCCCCGTCATCTCATCCAGAGTTTCAGTCAGGCCATCCGGGTGATCGAGCTTTTCGGCCAGTGCCTTCTGGGTAATGCCAGAGGATGCCGCTTCTTTGTCGCGGAGCAGCGTGAACATAATCTGGCGCTGTAATGGGGGCAGATCGGCCATATCCAGCGGCGTTAGCCCGCCGGGATTATTATCGTCTTCATCGCCGGGTTGATCTATCAAGCGATCAAATAAGCCTGACATAGACGACCTCACGAGGCGAACTGCCAGTGCCGGTTAACCGCCCAACAGTTGATCAACAATCGAGCGAATGGTTTGTGACCAGACGTGATCGGGATGAGTGACCGAGAAAATGTTGCGGCTGGCGTTGGCGGCGCCATCTTCGGTGAGCGGCAGCACCCCCAGAACCGGCGCGCCAAAGGCAGCCTCGATCTCGTTCTTGACCTGGCGGAAGTCGAAGCGAGAAAGCGCCTTGTTGACTACCAGGTTGAGGCTGGCAACTTCCAGTTTGCGCGCGATGTCCACCGTGACCGCTGTGCCCTGCCAGTCCTGCTCATCGGGGCGAAGAATGACGATCAGCGCGTCGGAAATGGAGAACGACAGGAGCGTTTCTTCGTTGAGGCCGGGGTGAGTATCAATGAACAGATAATCGAGCGAGAGGGCATCGATCAGGCTGTGGAACCCTTCATTGAGCAGGCTCACATCGTATCCTTCGCGCAGTACGCGCGCGATCTCGCTGGTGCGCATACTGGAGGGGATCAGCCAGATTCGCGTATCGCGCAGGAAGGCACGCTCTGGGGAATTCGCGCTGGTTTCGTGGATGGGGTAGGCGATTTGCTCAATAGATGCTTTGCCCCACAAAAAGTCGTTGAGCGCCCTGGTGATAGTGCTCTCATCGAAACCAAACAGCACGTGAATGCCCGGTGAGTTGATGTCGGTATCGACGATGCCGACGCGGAAGCCTCGCAGCGCGTACTGGGTTGCGAGATTGGCCGTCAGATTCGACTTGCCCGTACCACCGCGAAATGAATGGATCGATAGGATTTCACCCATGTAACTTTCCTCCATGAACGGGTGAAGCGACCATTGGAGCACTTCCGCTCACACTCAACGGTCTGCGAAAAGTCTGTTGTAAGACGCCAGAATGACGGTGGATGACAGCGAGCACGGCCCACCCTGAGCGCTATGTACTGTGGGCGCAGCGCGCATCAACCGACAGGAATCACGCCTCAGGTCTTTGTCCTCTATAGTAACAAAGAAGCGCGTATCAAGAAAGCTGTCCGGCGGCTCAATCGGCGGTGCAAGGAATACGCGCCGCCTGCATCGACTCTTGTTGTCAGCGGCAAGCCGGGTAAAATTCATGCGGATGAGGATCGGGCGGGGATGAGGCGGTGCGATGCGGGTTTTGATGCTGTCTAAAGCGTGCGTGGTTGGTGCCTATCAGCGAAAGCTCGAAGAAATGGCACGCCAGCCGGATATTGAGCTGCGGGTCCTGGTGCCGCCTAGCTGGCGCGATGTTCGCGGTGTGTTGCGCCTGGAACGAGCTTTTGTAGAAGGGTACGATTTGCGCGAGACACCGATCCGGTTCAACGGCAGCTTTCATCTGCACTATTACCCCGCGTTTGGCCGTGAAGCGCGCGAATTTGACCCCGATGTGATCCATATCGACGAAGAACCGTATAATCTGGCCACCTGGCACGCGCTGTGGCAGGCGCGTCGATTGCGCGCGAAGACCCTGTTTTTCTCGTGGCAGAACATCAACCGCCGTTATCCCTGGGTGGTGCGCCTGGGGGAACGTTGGGCGCTGCGCCAGGTAGACTTTGCCCTGATGGGCACGGAGAGCGCTGCCCAGGTGTGGCGCGAGAAGGGGTATCGTGGTGAGTATGCCGTGATCCCCCAGTTTGGCGTCGATCCGGCGATATTTTCCCCTGCGGAACATCCGCGCCCTGATGGGCCATTTACCGTGGGATTTGTCGGACGGTTGGTCGAAGAAAAGGGCGGCGCAGACCTGCTTCACGCCCTGGCCCAGGTTGAAGGCGACTGGCGGCTGGCGATTGTGGGCGATGGCCCGCACAAAGTCACGTTGCAAGCGTTGGCAAAGCGGTTGGGTATCGAGGCGCGTGTGAGCTTCGATTCACTGCCTTCAACGGAAATGCCCAGGTTTTATCGTGGACTGGATGTCCTGGTCGTGCCTTCGCGCACTCGCCCAAACTGGAAAGAGCAATTCGGGCGGGTGATCATCGAGGCGATGGCGTGCGGCGTGCCGGTGATCGGCTCAGACAGCGGGGCCATTCCCGGCGTGATCGGAAATGCGGGGCTTGTCGTCCCGGAGGGTGATGTGACTGCGCTGGCCGGTCATCTGCGCACCTTGATGCAGTCGGCAGAGGTGCGGCTCACCTGGGGGATGCGAGGCCGCGAACGAGTGCTGGCTCATTTTACCCAGGCGGCAGTAGCGGCTCAGACGGTGGCCGCCTATCGCCGGATGATGACCGGCGGCAATGATGTAATGATGTTGTGAATGATCGGTAGGTGAAACTCTATGCTGAAGGCTGTCTTGTTTGACCTGGACAACACCTTGATCGATTGGGATGCTACCGAATCATGGCAAGAGTTCGGACTGCGGCGCATGACCGAACTTCGCGACTTGATTCATGCCCAGATGTTTCCCCTTCCTCATCTGGATGCGTTCACCATGTTCACCACATTTGTCCAGGAAATGGACCAGGCCTGGAGCACCAGCAGCGACACGCTGATCGCGCCCGATTTTAAACGGGCATTAGCAGCGACGCTGAGCGCACACGATATCCCGGTTGATCGGCTTGATCTGGATGTGCTGATGCGGGCTTATCGGTGGGGATTGGTCGAGGGTGAGCGGCTGTATCCTGATGTATTGGAAGTACTGCCGGTTCTGCGCGCGCGTGGAATCGAGCTGGGGATTGTGACCAATGCGTCCCAATCCATGCGCTACCGCGACCATGAACTGCACGAACTGGAAATAGTGGATTTTTTCCCGCGTTGCCGAATAGCGGCAGTAGATGTCGGCGTGATCAAACCTCACCCCGCGATCTTTGAGTACGCTCTGAACTTGCTGCGAATTGGCCCTCACGAGGCCGTGTTTGTGGGCGATAACCTGCTGGCCGACATCAAAGGGGCGCAGGGTGCGGGAATGTATGCTGTCTGGCGCAGGGGGCCGGACGCCGAAAAACAATTGGCTGAGCATGACGGTCGCATCGTGCCGGATGGGACGATCTATACGCTGCACGACCTGCTGCCCTTGCTCGACGGTTGGTTCCCCGGCTGGCGGAATGGGGCGATGTCATGACGCTGTATGAGAGCGCGCCATACCTGAACCTGATCCTGACGGGGCCGATGGGGGTTGGCAAAACGACGGTTGGCCGGGCGGTAGCGCGCCGCCTGATGGCCGAAGAATACGACGTGGACACCGAGATCATGAAGCGGGAAGGCCAAACTGCCGACGAAATACGGCAGTTATTTGGCGAAGCGCGGCTCAAAACGCTGCAAGCGGAAGCGATCCGTGAGCTGACACTGCGGCGTCATTCGGTGATCATCGTCAGCGGCCCGGCGATGCTCGATGACGCCAACCGCCAACGCCTGGCCGATTCCGGCGTGATTCTGTGCCTGACGTGCACACTCAATGAGATTCTGCGGCGGATGCATGTGGCGCATGGGGCATGGTTTCATAACCCGGCACATCGAGGTGCGGTATTGAGTCAGCTCAAACGTGAACTGCGCGTTGCCAGCCTGGATTTACCCCGGCTGGATACCTCGATGCTGTCGATTGAGGATACTACGGCAGCAGTGATCAGCTTCTGGCAGGAAAACGCGGCCATCTAGCCGTACTCTACAGCGGGCCGGAGTGCTGACCCTGACCCGGATAGATAGCATAACTGGAGCCGTTTGGTCCGATGAACATTGCGCCGCCCTCGAAATCTTGCCAGAAGCTGCTGTAAGGGACTTCAGGCTGGATGCCCCATCCCAGCGCATCACGCACTGCCGCATTGGAGCGCCATGCCAACCCAAAACCACGCACCGGCTGCAGCAGCCCTCCCGGCGGCGAAAACGCGGGATCGTCGGCGGGCATCCCTTCGTTCCAGCCATCTGCCATCTGCCAGAGCTGGTTGTTCGATGCGAGAGCGTAGATCTGGCGGGTATCACGCCAGATCATGAAGCCACGCTCGAAGGACTGCCCGACCAACTGGAGCGAGGCCCCGCCGTTGATCGGACAGCCGAGAGCTTGCTGGACGGTGGGATGATTGTTGTAGGCGGTGGCAAATGATCCGGCGACTGGCTGGCCGCACGACCCGCCGAGGGATGGACTCGCCGCGCCGCTGCTCACCAGACCGCTCGCCCCGAATGGGTTGACGACGTAGGGGGCAAGGGTGGGCGCGGGCTGGCCATCTTCGCTGTTCAGGTCGCCCAGGAAAATGCCCACATAAGGCGTCATGGTCGGTGTGGGCTGAGGGCGACCGGGAGTCGGAGTGGGCTGGGCGATGCTGATCGCTGGTTCGGCTCCCAGAATGACTTCGGTGGGCGTGGGCGTCAGAACGATGGTGGCGATCTGCTTGGCCATCGACTCGAATCCACCCAACAAAGGCGGATCGGCAGGCGGGGGCGCATCATCCTCGCCGCACGCCGCCAGCACGACGATCAGCGCCAGCGCAATCGTGACACCCCCAAAAAATCGCCGCATCATGTTTACTCCATTATTCCAGTGCGTAGCACCGACTCGCTGAGCAAGATTGCCAGCGCGCTTGGGCCATCCTTGATCAGGCCGGTGCGGGCCATGCGCACCCCTTTTTCCAGCGGCACCTGGACAAGCTCCATGATCTCAGTTGGTTCGCGGGCAGGCGGACCAAGCTTGACTCCAAGTGCCGCGAAAACGTGCGCTTGTTCAGTGCCGATGCCGTTCATCGTGAAGAATGTGTTCACCGGCACGATTCGTGCCGCCGTGCCGCCGATCTCTTCATGAAGCTCACGGACTGCCATCTCCTGAGGGCTGAACCCCGGCTCGATGTTCCCCGCGGGCACTTCCAGGCACCATTGATCAATCGGGTAGCGGTATTGGTTGACCAGCACGAGGTGACCGTCGGCGGTGAGCGGGACGACCCAGATCGCACCCGGCGACTCGATCACGGTATAGACAAAATCGGCTATATCGGCGCCACTCAGGTGATCCTGGCGCACATTATACCAGCGGCTTTGCCACAGATACTGGCTCGATAGAACGGTGAAAGGGCGATCACACGTGGACACAGCCACTGCTCCTGACTGGATCGAATGCTAGAAACGCCCGCCATTGTAAGGGGGAATGCCACTTTTTGCCACTTGCAGCGATGACAGTAGACAGCGAGGCGGATGGTTTTCAGGATTCCGACCTCTGCGATATAATGCTGCGAACGACCTGCGATTCCTGGAGTTGAACCTGTGAAGATCGATCGCGCGACTGTGGAACACATCGCAGAACTGGCCAAACTGGCCCTTACGGATGATGAAATCACCCTGTACGCCGGGCAGCTTTCGGATATTCTGGACTATGCGGAGATGCTGCAAGCGTTGGACACAGAGTCAATTTCGCCGATGGCTTCGGTGCTGCCGCTGACTAATGTGTTGCGGCCCGATGTCGCGCAGCCCTCGCTGCCGCGTGAGGTGGCACTGGCAAATGCTGCGGACTCGGCGGAAGGTCAGTTCCGTGTAGAGGCCGTGTTGGAATAACCGGCCCGAAATATGCGACCTGGTGGTCAACAAAAGGGGAATGACAGTGAGTGCGGAAAAACCCGGTAGCCGTGTGCTCGTCATTGAGGCAGATGACCTGCTGCGCGAACGGCTGCGCGCGCATTTTACGGATGAAGGCTACCAGGTGGTGGCCGTAGGGGCAGGGCAGGAAGGCCTTCAACAGGCGCAGACCCACAACCCCAGCATCATTTTGCTGGCCCTGGGGCTGCCGGATATTCCAGGACAGCAGGTGTTTCACCAGATTCACCGCCAGGCGCGTACCGCACATATCCCAGTGATGGTGCTGGCCGGTCGTGATGAGGCGTCCGCACACAAAGCGCTGCTGGAAGAGGGCGCATATGATGTCATCGAAAAACCGATTGACATGGATATTCTGGCCCTGCGCGTCCGAAACGCGCTGCGCCGCGCTGAGCGCGAAGGGCTGACCGAATCGCGCACAGGGCTGCCCACCGGGCGCGTGCTCGAAGAACAACTGGCGGCGCTGGCCGGACAGACCGGATGGGCACGCCTCGACCTGACACTCACCGAGTTTGGCACATTCCGCGATCAGTATGGTTTTGTGACGGCCAATGAGGCGCTGCGCTTCGCGGGAGGGCTGATCCTGCAAACGGTTAACGAGTTTGGCACTCCCCAGGATTTTGTGGGACATCGCGCCAATACTGAGCCGTTTGTGATCATCACCACTCATGCGTGCGGTCCCCAGGTGCGCGATCAACTTGTCCAGCGTCTGACTGGTGAACTGCGCTCCTTCTACAATTTTGTTGAGCGTGAACAGGGGTATGTCGTGGTGGATGATGGGGCGGGCGGAAAAACTCAACGCCCGCTGATGTCGGTGCAGGTTACACTGGTGCAGGCAACACCCGATCCCGGTGCGCCTGCGCCGGATGCTTCGGCGGCGAGTTCACCGGCGGATGACCAGAGCAGCCCTTCCGGCAGCGATTCGAGCACCTCGGCGTTTGAGTGGTAAGGCATCAAACATCGCTTCGTTGGGGATAATGACAAACGGTCAGGCGGCAGTCTGACCGTTTGATTTTGTTGCTGGCGGGTAGTGGTTGCGTTGTTAACCGGCGTTGACTCGTGTGCCGACCGGCTTGCCCAGCACGGCATCCAGCAGGCTGTGTTCTTCCCAGATGTTGAGGACAATCAGCGGCATTTTGTTGTCCATGCACAGCGTGATGGCGGTCAAATCCATGACGCGCAGCCGGGAATCGAGCGCTTCGCTATAAGTCAGGTGATCGTAGCGTCGGGCATTGGGGTTTTTCTTAGGATCGTCAGTGTAGATGCCGTCTACCTGCGTGCCCTTGATGATCACATCTGCGTTGGTATCCATCGCGCGCAGAACCGCCGCGGTATCTGTGGTGAAGAAGGGATTGCCGGTGCCCCCGGCCATGATGACGACGCGGCCTTTTTCCATGTGGCGGATGGCGCGCAGGCGGATGTATGGCTCGGCGACCTGGTTCATGCTGATGGCGGTTTGGACGCGGGTAGGCACGCCGGCACGTTCGAGGGCATCCTGCAACGCCAGGCCGTTCATCACGGTGGCGATCATGCCCATATAGTCGGCGACGGCCTGTTCCATGCCGCGATCGACTCCGCGTTGGCCGCGCCACAGGTTCCCCGCGCCGATGACGACTCCGACCTGGACGCCCAGGTCGTGGACCGATTTGATTTTGGCAGCGATGATGGCAGCTTGTTCGGGATCGATGCCAAACCCATCTGGGCCGGCCAGGGCTTCGCCGCTCAGTTTGAGGACGATTCGGCGAAATTGGGCAGTGGGCTGTTCATTCGTCTGGGTCATATCACCTCATCATGCAGCAGGCAAAAAAAGGGGATTAGGTGCTGCCCTAATCCCCATAAACCTCACGATGGGCCTATTCCTCGCTCGTGCTGCCCGTGCTTTCGCCAACGGCGAAACGGGCGAACCGGCCTACGGTGATGTTTTCACCCAGCGAGGCAATCGCCTGGGTGATCATCGCGCCAATGGTGACGCTGTCGTCCTTGATGAACGGTTGATCGAGCAGGACGAGTTCTTCGTAGAATTTGCTCATGCGCCCCTCGATGATCTTATCGATCACGCTGTCGGGCTTACCTTCTTCACGAGCACGGCGGCGCTGAAGATCGCGCTCGGCTTCCAGCTCGGCTTCGGGAATATCCTCGCGCCGGATGTACTTGGGGGCGAGATTGGCGATCTGCAGGGCGATGTCATTGGCCAGTTCGTGGAACTGCGGGGTCTTGGCGACGAAGTCGGTTTCGCAGTTCAGTTCCACCATCACGCCCAGGCGTCCGTTGTGGTGCAAATAGATGTGCACGATACCTTCGTTGGTAGCGCGCCCGGCCTTTTTAGCGGCCTTGGCCAGTCCTTTTTCGCGCAGGTAATCGGCAGCTTTTTGCAGATCACCGTCGAACTGCTCCAATGCCTTCTTGCAGTCCAGCGGCCCTACGCCGGTCATCTCACGCAGTTCTTTCACCTGTTGAGCCGTAATCGCCATGGACTAGCCCCTCTCCTCACTCTCGTCTTCATCGCTGTCAAATTCGTCGTCGTCACCGCCGAAGCTCAGGCCGCCGCTGCGCAGTTTGGCCAGTGTGGCCTCACCCAGATAGGCTTCGTCGGCGTCATCGCCGCCCATCGCTTCCACAAAGTCGATCTCGCCTTCGAGCGGGGTCTCGTCTTCATCACCGCGGGCCTTGCGCATGGCAAGACCTTCGAGCACGGCATCGGCCATCTTGGCGGTCAGCAGCTTGATAGCGCGGATGGCGTCGTCGTTGGCCGGGATCACGTAATCGATCGGGTCGGGATCGCAGTTGGTATCGACCAGGGCAATCACCGGGATGTTCAGGATGTTGGCTTCTTTGACCGCGGTCGCTTCGCGGCGGACATCAATCACATAGACCAGGTCGGGCAGGCGCGACATATTGCGCATGCCACCGAAGCGCAGTTCCATCTTCTGCATTTCGCGATCGAGCAGCAGACGCTCTTTCTTGGTCAATGTCTCGAAAGCACCTTCTTCGCGCTGGCGTTCCAGGCGCTTCATCGTTTCCAGCCGCTCGCGCATGGTGCGCCAGTTGGTCAGGGTTCCGCCTAGCCAACGCTCGTTGACATAGGGCATAAAGCATCGCGCGGCCTCGGTGGCGATAGTTTCCTGAGCCTGGCGCTTGGTGCCCACAAACAACATCGTGCCGCCATCGGCCACGGTATCGCGCACCAAGTTGTAGATTTCATCGATGAAGACAATGGTCTGCTGCAGGTCGATGATGTGGATGCCGTTACGTTCGGTAAAGATGTACGGCTTCATTTTCGGGTTCCACTTGCGCGCACGGTGGCCGAAGTGGACCCCCGTCTCCAGCAGAGCTTTCATGGAGACAACGGGCATGAGATTATCCTCCTGAGACTGTGTTTGACGTTCACGCCTTTCATCCCCTGCCGAAATCCGGCAACCGTTCGCCAGACAACACAGGCAAGGTCCAGACGTGTGTTAGTTAAAAGCAGGCCACGGCAAACCAATGGCTGCGTGACCCGGCGGAGCATTGTAGCATAAGCCATCGCCGCCAACAAGGCTGGTTATTGCGCCAACAGGGCTTCTATCGCCTCTTCCAGGGTGCGCTCATCCTGATAGCCAAACAAAATTGTGGCCGTGCTGCCATCGGCATGAAGCAGGACGATTGTCGGTATGCCGCTGACACGATAGCGCTGAGCCAGCGCGGTAGTTGAGGGATCATCAACGTTCAGCAGGTGAAAATCGACCTGGCTGCTGTAGCGTTCTTCGAGCCGTCGCACGGACGGACGCATCGCGTTGCAGGCACTTCACCACCAGGCGTGAAACTCAATAAAATGCGGATTGCCCCGGTTGACGATTTCGTATGGCACTCGATTGGGTTCTGGCGAGGCGACCAGGTGGGCAATGGCGGTTAGCGTTCCCATCGGTCCGCCCATCGTTGGCAGTGGGGTGGGCAGACTCAACACGCTGAAAGCGGGTGTCGCCGAAGCCTGGCTGAGTGGCGTAACAGTGATCGCCGCTGCCAGCCGACTCCACAGGGTGGCTGGGGCGGTGCATGCTAGAGCGGCTAGCAGCAGGATGAAGGAGCAGAAGAGAATAACGCGTTTCATTGGCGATTACAGTCTATCAACGGGCGAAGGATTACCGATCAGCGTAGGGGCCGGGTAACCGGCTCACCGGGGCGAATATCCTCTACGCCCAACGCCACCATTTGTTCCATTTCGGCATAGCTGGTCATGTCCAGGTGAATGGGTGTGATCGAGACATAGCCATTGTGAGTAGCCCACAGGTCAGTACCGATCTCAGTGGTGTCGCCGGTGGGTGCCTGTCCGCCGATCCAGTAGTAGGGGCGGCCATAGGGATCGATTCGCGAGATCAGGGCGTCGTTGTACTGCCGCAGTCCCTGGCGCACGATCTTGAATCCACGCATCTGGTCGAGGGGCAGGGCGGGAATATTGACATTTAACAGGGTCAGCGGAGGAAGCTGGCGATAGAGGCCTAGCTCAACAACCTGGCGGGCAATTGCACCGGCGGCACTGTAGTCCGCATCATCGGCATAGCTCAACAGCGAAAAGGCGATAGCGGGTTTTTGCCAGATAACGGCCTCAAACGCGGCAGATACAGTGCCGCTGTAGGTGAGGTCTTGACCCAGGTTCGCACCGCGATTGATTCCCGATACTACCAGGTCAATCGGCTGCTCGATCAATCCTAGCAAAGCGACGGCCACTCCGTCCGCGGGGGCTTCGGACACGGCGTATGCCTGGACTCCTTCTACACTGAAGGGGGCCGGGTCCACGCGCAAAGGCTTATGCATCGTTTTGCGGTGCCCGATGGCGCTTCGGTTCTCTGCGGGGGCGACGACTGTCACTTTCCCCAGCGGGCGCATGGCAGTAGCCAGGGCCGCGATGCCGGGGGCATGAACGCCGTCATCATTGGATACCAGAATGTGCATGATGTTGATCCATTTCCGCCGGCTGGCTGAGCAGAAGGACCGCGACAAATGCCCGGTAGTTCTGCCCATTGTGCCCGGCGCACAGTTGAAAAATGGCAGGCAGCACTCACTCCTGCCTGCCGCAAGCGAATCTCCTAAAGCCGTCGGTCTGAGAGCAGATCGCTGCTCTCAGACTTCAGTCACCAGGTCGAGTATGGATACTCGTCGGATAAAGACATGTGTGTTGTTTCGGGCCTGTGTCGAGCCACCAGTAATCGCTGGCGGGATGCGACCAGAAGCTAACCTCCCTAGCGCCGTTTTTTCCCTCTATTCTCACGTTCTTCCCACTCGTCATCTTCCCAATCGTCTTCCAGGCTACCCTGCGCATAGTCGAGCGTAGGCGGGCGCAGGTCAACGATTTCGAGCAGGGTGTCGCATTCGGGGCAGGTGACCGGGTCCCACACTTCCGCGTTATCGCGCAAGAGCACCGGCGCGTTGCAAGCGGGACACCGTGCCCGGATTTTGCTCTTGGGGCTGCGCGTGAGATTGTCGAACAGATCGTCACTCATTGCGTGTTCCAAAGGCTCCTAAACCCTTTGTGATAGTCTCGAATATGCTTGAACGAATCCACCACGAACGACGGCACGGCGGGGCCGTGTGCGCGGCTTTGCCGCGTATGCATCCAAAGCAGCCAGGGTATAACGACGGGTTATGATTCCATAGGCCTTACTCTCGCGCTTCACGCGCCAGCGCTCACTAGGGCACAACCGTAATGGTGATGCGCCCGGTTTCGGTGCGATTACCTGCCGTATCATAAGCAATTGCCCAGAACGTGTGCTCACCCGGATCGGTGATCTGCCAACGAGCCGAATAGGGCCATTGGTCTACGGTGATCAAGATATTGTCATTATGATAATACTCGACATACGCAATCTGCACATTATCGCTTGGTTCCGATTGAAGAGGAACAACCACATCCTGGCTGGCACGGTAGGTGCTGCCAGGCTCGGGAGCAGTGAAAACGATAGACGGCGGTGTGTTATCTACCGTGACGGAAACGGAAGCCGTCTGGGGTGTGTTGTCGGTGCCGACCACGGTCAGGCGCAGGGTATAGACTTCGCCATCGCTCAACCCGGTGGTGTCCCAGGTGCCCATCAGAATATCGCGACCCGGTGTGGTCTGCTGGTCGCCGATCTGGAACCAGACATCCGGCTGGATACCCGCCCCATAGTCGAGGCGATAATAGGCGAAATTGTCGCTGGCAGCATTGCCGCGCACCTCAACCACGCCGCTGACGCGTGCCAGTGATGGTGGGTTGACGATGGTCACCGGGCTGAACACCGAAGCCGGGCTGCCCACATCGTATTCGGTGGGGGGCATCCGCTGGCCGGTCTCGCGTGCCCAGGCACGCGTTTCGGGCGGGTATTCAAAGAAGCGCTGTTCCACCACGCAGGTGGAGGGCGAAGAGACAGTAGCCAGCGTATTGGTGCAGGTATTGATCGAATAGGTGCGCCAATAGGTATCGGGCTGGTTGGGACGGGTGTCGATGGGGATGGACGGATCGACGAAGAACAATTCACGCTTCTGATCGCAGTGACGGGTGGGCAGAAGGCCAGAAATCTGGCAGACGACCTGCTCAACTACGGTGTCTGGGCGTGTCCAAATTTGCACGGGCAGCGCATCACGCGCATGAATGTATTCCATAAGCGCGTGCCAGATGGGGGCGGCCCCGGTTGAGCCGGTGACGTCGTTCATCGAGTGGTTATTGTTGTTTCCCACCCACACGCCGGTGACAATCTGCGGCGTGTAGCCAATGGCCCAGCTATCGCGATTATCGCTGCTGGTGCCGGTCTTGACGGCGGCGGGGCGAGAAAGCTTCATTGCGTTGTCTGGGCCAAAGGCCGGTTCGCGCGCCTGAACATCGGCCAACATATCAGTCATGATATAGGCCAGCGCCGGTTCCAGGATCAAACGACGCTGATACGTTGCGGTTTCAGTGCCATACTGCCACAACACCCGGCCATTTTGGTCTTCAATTCGCAAGATAGCCACGGGATTGAGTGTACGAAATCCGGGCGTCTCTTCATCTTTGTGCACGGGCATCCCGACCATGAAGCCGCCGGTATTGAAGACATTGTAGGCATAAGTCATGTCAAGCAGCGAGGTTTCGCCGCTGCCGAGCGCAAGCGCCAGCCCATAGGTGCTGCCCTGAGTGAGGGAGTTGATGCCCATTCGGTGTGCTGTGCGAATGATCGGGCTGAGACCGATCAGGTTGGCGATCTGAACCGGGGGCACATTATAGCTGTTGGCCAGCGCGTCGCGGACAGACATCGGGCCATGATAGCGCCGGTCAATGTTGACCGGGGTATAGGGCTGCCCACCGTTATCGAACTCAATGGCGACATCATACGTCATGGTCGCAGCGGTGATGCCGTTTGGATAGCCAGGTAGAGCGCCTTGTAGGAACGCGGCAGTATATACAAACGGCTTGAAGGTCGAAGCCGGCTGTCGTTGAGCCAGGGTGGCGTTGTAGCTGCCATTGATCCCTGCGTTCCAGTAATCGACACTGCCGCCCATCGACAGGATCTCACCGGTTTCGGCGCGCAGGATCACAACCGAACCGTTGGTCACTTCGCGGTCGACCCCGTGCATTTCGTCGGGAATTGCCGGCAAATAGGCAGCGGCGACACACGGCGTACCTGCACTGGTATTGGGAGTGGTGGTGGGGTCGGCCCCATCAAGCCTCAATACCTGGCTGCGTGTGGTGCACTCCGCCTGCATCTGGAGGTCAACATCCAGGGTAGTATAGATGCGCAGCCCACCCCGCGTGACCAGTTTTGCACCGTCCAATCCGAGATCGTCCAGGATAGCCTGGGCCTCGGCGCGCGCGAATACCGAAAAATGAGGCGCAATGATGTCGTATCGATCGGTCAAGGGGCGGACGATCAGCGGTTCGGCCAGGGCTGCCTCGGCCTGCGCCTGGGTGATGTAGCCCTCTTGCGCCATCGCGTTGAGCACGATACCCTGACGCAGTTTGGCCGAGTCTGGGTTGTCGATTGGGTTCTGATAAGGAAACTGCGGGATCGCCGCCAGCATGGCTGCTTCGGCCAGGGTCAGATCGCGCGCGGGTTTGCTGAAGTACTGCTGCGCAGCCGCTTCAATGCCATAGGCCAGACCGCCGTAATAGTTGGTGTTGACATACCACTCAAGAATCTGGTCTTTGCTGTAAAGACGCGAGATTTCCGAGGCCAGGATCACTTCTTTGATCTTACGATCCAGTGTGAGCTCGGTGCGTTCTTCCTGGCTGAACAGCACATTGCGGACTAACTGCTGGGTGATAGTGCTCGCGCCCTGAATGTGGCCGCCGGTGACGTTATTCCACAAAGCTCGCGCCATGCCGCGCAGCTCGACCCCCGGATTGTCGTAAAAAGTAGAGTCTTCGATGGCGACGGGAGCATCAAGGACATAACGCGGGATCGAATTGATCGAAAGCCAGCGCCGATCGCCCCCCAACGGATCGATGACTTCGTAGATCACAGTTTGGCCAGTGCGATCGTACAAAACTGTGGTGAGGAAAGCATCTTCTTCGGCAGCGATAATATCTTCGGCAGGGGGCAAAGCCTGGGCGTAATAGTTGTAGATGACAAAAAAAGCACCGATGGCGACCAGCGTGAGCAGCACAAACACCCCGGCAAGGGCCGTGAGCAGGGCAGTAGACCAGCGAAGCAGTCGGGGGGCAGTGATCCGTTGGTGTTGGCGACGGCGGCGGCGCTGCCGAGCCACACGAGTAACGTGCAGCGTGCGCATGTTCGATCCTACGGAATGTGCTAAACTGGTAGCAAGCGAATATGCTTGACTGCCACGCGGTATCATAGCACGGGAAAACAAAGCCTGCCAACTCAGCGGGGCACGCAGTCGGCGTATTAGGGCCAGGGAAACGGGGCGGCGAAATGTCGGGCAATAACGCGAATTATCACATCTACCTTGTAGAAGATGAGAAGGACGTGCGTCAGCTCGTCAAAAATGCATTTGAAGCCGAAGGTTTCGCTGTTGTAGGCTTCAGTGATGGCTTACCTCTTTTGCGTTATGTGAGCGAACACGGGCTGCCACACCTGGCGATCATCGATCTTCGGTTGCCGAGTATGCACGGGTTCGAGGTAAGCGCTCGCCTACGGGAATCGGGAGATGTGCCCATCATTTTCATTTCCAGCGATGACGATCTGGAAACGAAGGTGGAAGGAATCACGCGTTATGCGGAGGATTACGTCGTCAAGCCATTTGAGACACGTGAACTGATCGCACGAGTACGGCGCGTGCTGAGCCGTTTCCCCGATTGGAACTATGCCCAAATGCCGGTGGTGCGGATCGATTCTCACCTCTCGGTGGATTTCGGGAATATGCGGCTGTTGATCGGCGATCGCAGCGTGCCGCTCACACCGATCGAGGCCAACCTGCTGTCGGTGCTGCTGCGCAACCGGGGGCGGACGGTTTCTTCAAGTGCTTTGATTTCGCGGGTATGGCAGCTTGATGCGAATTACGAAGAGGCGCTGCGTGTGCACATGCATCGGCTGCGGCGTAAGATCGAACCTGACTTGCATTCGCCGCGATATATTCAGACAGAGCGCGGAGTCGGCTACCGATTTGTGGAGTGAGCGTTTCGGGCATGACGACGTGAGGAAGGTTTTGTGAATTTTTCGTAAAAATTCACGCTTCTTCTTCATTCATCGCGTAAGTCGTAATGTGCAACGTAATTAAAATCTGTTATGATACAAATACATTTGAGTTGAATATGCTCCCGGCCCAAATCCCGCTTACCCTAGAGCATCTCTTCCCCACCCCGTTCAACTCAAATGCGGGGACCGCGCTCGCGGTCCTTTCTTTTTGTTCCTACCGTGGGATGTTTCTTACCTGACAGCGAGTGTTCCTAGAGGCGCATAATCGCCGGTATCCGGCAAATCACCGGATGCCGACAGCCGAACCGGGAGCGGTTGCCCGTCTCCATACCAATACACCCGGACTGCCAGCGTGTAATCGCCAGGAGGCAGTTGAGCGGACAGGGTGAGGGTGTGGGCATCGAAAATTACCTGGCCCGGCTGCCATCTGCTGGTAGGAGCGCGCCCTTCCAGCGGGGAACTGTCGTGCTGGGCGACCATCACGCCCGCATCGTTGAGCACAAAAACCGATACACTGTAATCGAGAGCGACGGGTTGTTCTGCCGACCACCACAACCCGATGGTGAACGAATCGCCAGGGGTGGCCTGGAGAGGCGCGTTGGCTTTGCGCAGCGTGAACAGGTCGCCAAAGTGGGCAAGCGGCGCATCGGTCAGCCGGTCGTAGCGGCTGCTGATGTTGGGCGTCCCCAGGTGGTCAATGCTCAAGTTGGCAGTGCGCTGAAAGCCTGCTCGCTCGATCAGGTGACCATATTCACCCAGGTTGTTATCGTTCCAACTGATCAGCCAGAAAGAGTCCAGAGTCTGAAGTTCGCCCAATAGGGCGGGCAGAAACTGGTCTTTGTAGCGGTCCCGCCATTCACGCAGCGAGACACGCGGCACATCTGGCCCCATCTGCCGGTCGATGTAGTAGCGTGCCGGGAAATCGCCCACCCAGACATCTATCAGCACGGGTTCATTGGCCAGGTGATAGCGGGTGATGTTCGCAACCACGCTGCGCCAATCGGGATAGTAGCGGCGGGCATCCACCGTTGTCAGACTGACCACGACCACCAGTGTAATCATGAACCAGCGGGTAGCGCGCGGAAGGATCGATAGCCCTCGCCCTGCCAGCACCAGCAGCGGCGGCACGATGATCACGAAATTCCGCACAGTCAGAAACTGGCGGCGCTCGTTGACCAGGATTGTTATCACCGTCATTAACCCGATCCATAGAATCAGAAAAACCGCCGGTTTTGCCGGGCGCAGGCGCAGGGCGAGCCTTGCCTGCATAGGGGGCCTGGCCAGCACAAACAAACCTACCAGGGCAAGCCCGCCGAGCAGGGCGGCATGGTGGCCGATGACAGCATCACTCACGGCCAGGAAAGTCTCGCGGGTGTTGGGCAGGGCATTCTGATAATAAAGCGGGTTGTCCCACCGCAGCCGGTTCTGATCGATCATGACGGGCAGCCACGGCAAAAAGCCTGCTCCGATTGCGCCGAGCAGGAACAGTCCTTCTCGTAGCCGCCGCCAGGGGCGCACCACGAGCAGCAGATGGACCGCCTGTGCCATCAGCACGAATGCGCCCAGATAGTGGGTATAAATCAACGCCAGCGATGCCGCGACATATCCCAACCGCACGGATCGGCGGGGAGTGCGCCACCAACGCACGTAGAACAGGCTCGAATAGATGCTCAGGGTCGTCAGCAGGCTGTAATGACGGATTTCCTGCGCCAGGTCGATGGGGAGATCGGCCAGGGCGAACAGCAGGGCAGCCATTACACCCGCCCTGGGGCCAACCAGCACACGGCCCAGACGGTACATTCCGGCAATGGCGAGAACCCCGATCAACACGCCGAAAAAACGCCCGGCGAACTCGCTGTCGCCAGCCGCATCACGCCATACTCGAAACAGGACAAAATATAACGGTGGGTGTTGATCGGCAGCGAGAGTACGTGTCACATCGCCCAGGCTGGGTCCCTGGCTGAGCAGCATGGTCCAGCCTTCGTCTTCCCACAGGCTGCGCTGCCCGGCATTGTGCGCGCGCAGGGCAAAGCCCACCAGTACGATCAACGCAAGGATGAAAAGCCGACTGACGGGCAGTCGCTTTCCGGGAGGGTAGAAGAGATTTGGCACAGGTATCATGCGGGAGATTGTACCGTGCCGGGCAGTGAAGCCGCGAGTCTTGCCGGCAACAGCCAGTCAGAACAACCGCATCTGGTGATTTGGACGCTGACCGTCAAGCAGCACGTAGGCACTCAAACGCTGCGTGTTGACAATGCCGATTGCACGCAGATCATCGAGCGAACGCAGCCGGCCTTTGCGTCGCGCGCGCAAGATACGCTCGGCTCCCTTGAGGCCGATCCCCGGAACACGGATCAGCATCTGGCGGTCTGCCTGGTTGATTTCGAGCGGGTTATGGAGCAGGGTGGTATCGGCCCAGGCTCGCTTGGGATCGGCATCTTGGGGCAAGTCACCAACCCCCTCAAAAGGGAGTTCCTCCACTGAGAAGGCATAATCACGCAGCAGGAAACTTGCCTGATAGAGCCGCAGGCGACGAGTCTCACTGGTCGCCGGGTAGTTGTCCAGGGGCGTATCTACTACGGGAGAGAAGGCCGAGAAATAGGCGCGGGCCAGCCCGGCATGGCGATGCAGGTACTCGGTGGTGGTGAGCAGTTCCAGATCGCTTTCGCCTGCAGGACCCACAACAAATTCAGTCGTGCTGCTGGCGTTGAGCTTCTCGCCATGCTGGCGGCGCAGTTCTTCAACCCACTGCAAGCGCGTGAGCAATTCCTGGTGGAAATCTTTGTGCGGCGCGATGGCGGCCAGCCGATCGGCATTGGGCGCTTCCAGGTTGGCCGATACACGATCGGCAAGCTGCATGGTACGTTCGACCTGATCGCGTTCGGCTCCCGGCATGATCTTCAGGTGAAGATAGCCCTTGAAGCCCAGTTTTTCGCGCAGGATGGTTCCCACATCAATAATCGAATCCTGGCTGGAGACGCCGCCGCGCACGACTCCCGACGACAGAAACATACCTTCGACAACACCGGCGTTATAAAGCTGCATAAAGCCGCTCACCAGGTCTTCCGGTGTGAATTTGATCCGACGCATGGCGGTACGCCCTGCGCGGAAGGGGCAGTAATAACAGTCGCGCTCGCAGGCCGTGGTTGTCATAGCCTTGAGCACGGGCATCTTGCGATTACCGGCGGTGACCTGGGTGACACAATCGCGCAGAAAATCCTGTTTGCGCGAAGCGGGCATGGGCCGCTCGGAGTGCGGCGCATCACCTACCGACTCAAATTCGGTCGTGCCATGCAGCGTGTTGAGCAGGTCCTGACCATCCATAGCGCACATCATCCTCGCTGGCTGAATGTACACCCCTATTATACCGAACCTTTGTTCGATCTACTACTCCAAAAACGGATTCGGCCCAAATCAGGATTCGGGCCGAATTGCGTAGTAGAGCGGGGCGACGCAGATCGCGCGAACCAGCGGCTCAGTCGGCACTTTCTGAGGGAAGATCGATTATTTCGTTGATCTCGTGCCAGTCGGCATCGTCGTCGGCTTCGCCGCTGGAAGGTGCACTTCGCCATATCTCGCTGGCTTTGTCGATGAACAGCACACCATCCAGGTGATCAATCTCGTGTTGGAAGACACGTGCCAGCCAGCCATCTGCCTTGATCCGCATCTCTTTGCCGGTGCGGTCCTGACCGCGTACGGTCACCGCCTGGTGGCGGCTGACGGTGCCATAGTAGCCAGGGATAGAGAGGCAGGCTTCTACACCATCGACCATATCTTTAGAGGCGCGAATGATCTCCGGGTTGACCACGACGTAAAGCACACCCGCCTGATCACCATATTCCTTTTGCGACTCCGGATCGTCCGGCAGGCGAACGACAATCACACGCTGGCTAACCGCAACCTGCGGCGCGGCTAATCCGACACCGGGCGCATCGAGCATAGTTTCGACCATGTCGTCGATCAGGGTTTGCAGTTTGACATCGTCAAACCGGGTGACTTTATGCGCTTTTTTGCGCAGAATGGGGTTAACGGGGGTGATAATTTCACGAATGCTCATTGCAGACTGCTTTCCGTCATTGGCCGTCATTGAAGCAGATTTTAGCGGATTCGGATGGGACCGTAAAGCGTCAGACGAGACTCTAGCCCGGTGTTGCTTGGGCATTCTTCACCAGGGGGTGCGTTGACCACACCGGGGCGGTGCGCTATGCTCTAGACGCTGCGCGGAAAGTATACATACAGGCAGATCGGGACCTAATGCTATGACCGCTTATGAAGCTGTGATCGGGCTGGAAGTTCACGCGGAACTGATGACCGCCTCCAAGATGTTTTGTGGGTGTGCGGTGGTGGACAGCACCTCGGCGGAGCCGAACCGGCATGTGTGCCCGGTGTGCCTGGCGATGCCGGGGGTGCTGCCGGTTGTCAACCAGCAGGCCATCGAGATGGCGCTGCGGGTAGGGTTGGCGTTGAACTGCGAAATCCCCGAATTCAACCAGTTCGCGCGGAAGAGCTACTTTTACCCGGATTTGCCAAAAGGGTACCAGATCAGCCAGTACGACTATCCGCTGGCGGTCAAGGGTTGGCTGGAGATCGACCTGCCGGATGGGTCCTCAAAGCGGGTACGGATTCGACGCGCTCACCTTGAGGAAGATACCGGTAAGCTCACCCATGTGGGAAGTTACAGCCTGGTGGACTTGAACCGGGCGGGTGTCCCGCTGCTGGAGATTGTTTCCGAAGCCGATATCCGCAGCGCAGAAGAGGCCGAAGCCTACGCGCGCAAACTGCGCGCCATTCTGCAATACCTGGGCGTCAACAGCGGCGATATGAGCAAGGGCGTGCTGCGCATGGAGCCGAATATCAGTGTGCGGCCTGTGGGGTCCGATGAATTCCGTACGCGCACTGAGGTCAAGAATCTCAACAGCATCCGCAGCCTTGCGCGTGCATCAGCTTACGAAATCCAGCGCCAGATCGAAGTCTGGGAATCGGGTGGCGAGGTCCAGCAGGCAACGATGGGCTGGGACGAAGCGCGCCAGGTGACTGTAGTCCAGCGCGTCAAAGAGAGCGCGGACGATTACCGCTATTTTCCAGAGCCGGACCTGCCGGTGGTGATGATCAGCCGCGACTGGGTGGAACGGGCGCGGGCGGAGCTGCCGGAACTGCCGGACGCAATACGCGACCGATTTATGACCGTGTATGGCTTGAGCCGATACGATGCTTCGGTGTTGGTGGCGGAGCGCGCCGTAGCCGAATACTTTGATGCGGCGATCAAGGCGGGCGGAGACCCCAAACAGGTCGCTAACTACCTGACTGGTGATGTATTCCGCCAGATGAACCTGGAAGGGCGCGAACGAGAGGCGATCGGCGGTATCAAACTCACGCCGGAAGCGCTGGCCAGCCTGGTATCACTGGTGCAGCAGGGAACCATCAACCACAGTGTGGCGAAAAAGCTGCTGGTGCAGCTCTATGAGCAAGGCGGCGATCCGGCCCAAATGGTGGCCGCCCAGGGATTGGCCCAGGTGAGCGACAGCGGCGTTCTGGGAGAGGTCGTCGCACGGGTGCTTGATGCGCACCCGGACGAGGTCGCGCGTTATCTGAGTGGTGAGGAAAAGCTGGCCAAGTTCCTGATGGGGGTGGTGATGCGCGAAATGCGCGGCAAAGCCGATGCCCAGGTTGTACAGCGCCTGCTTGAGGAACAACTGAATACCCGCCGCTCTTCATAAGTGAGCAACAGCCGGAAACTGGCTGTGTTCCGGGTTTGAACGCATGTTCTATTTGTGTTATAATTGCCTTACGACCTCAAGCAGCGTATGATGACATTCAGACAGGCAGCGCAAAGCAAGGAGCGAGAAGAGCATGGCGGGCTATCAATACACGGTGATTATTGGTAATGTCGGGCGCGAGCCTGAGATGCGCTATACCCAGAGCGGCGTTGCGGTGTGCGATTTCAGCGTCGCGGTGTCGCGGCGGTGGTCCGACCGGGCGACCAACGAACAGAAGGAAGAAACCACCTGGTTCCGCGTGAGCGCCTGGCGCGGCCTGGCCGAGACGTGTAACCAGTATGTCCACAAAGGGATGCAGATCATGGTTGCCGGGCGTGTGACCGCCAGCGCGTATATGGGCCAGGATGGCCAGCCGCGTGCATCGCTGGACCTGAACGCGCTGGATGTCCAGTTCCTGGGGCGGCGCGGTGAGGGCGCAGACGAGG
The DNA here is from genome assembly GCA_034429275.1 of Anaerolineae bacterium. GTDB lineage: Bacteria > Chloroflexota > Anaerolineae > Aggregatilineales > Aggregatilineaceae > DAOUFU01. The sequence continues at coordinate 47,204 of DAOUFU010000007.1, forward strand.
GCGGTGGGTACCCCACCGAACCGGAGGACCTGCCGTTCTAGAAGTACGGCCATCTGCCGGGACGCGGTATAGTTGAAGTGTGATGCAAACGGAGGCAACAGCTGTCAGCACGGATACGGCTGTTGCCTGGCTTGTTTGTATGGAACAGGAAAAGGAGTGGTTTGGATGACCGACTCGCAGCCCCCTCAGCCCAGGCGCTTGAACCTCGAAATCCCGGCTGATTTGCCCGCAACATACGCCAATTTCGCCATTATTTCGCATTCTCCATGGGAGATATTTCTCGATTTTGCGCAGATTCTGCCCAATGTGCCTAAGGCGCGTGTTCGCACGCGGATTGTGCTCACCCCGGCTAATGCCAAAATGCTGCTGCGCGCCCTGGAAGAGAATATCGCGCGGTATGAAGAGACACATGGTGAAATCCGGCTGCCGCGAGTATCTACCCTGGCAGATCAGCTGTTTAGCACGGTGCGCAGTGACGAGAACGGCACGGAGACTCATCCAGACAGCGGAGAGGACGGATCGTGAGCAATTTGATCATTTTGGATGGCATCGCCGACAGCATTCGCCAGAATTTTGAGGACAAAAGCGCGGCCCGCGATGAAGCACTGCGCCAGTCGCGCGCGCTCACGCAGCAGTGCGCGAATGCGATTCGGGCCGTTCATCGCCACGAGTGGGATGTTGCCCAGGAGCGGTTGAGCCAGGCCCGGCGCGATGCAGACGCCCTGCGCGCCCAGGTGGCCGCCTATCCAGATTTGTACCACAGCGGATATACTCAGGATGCGCTGAAGGAGTATGTCGAAGCCTATATTACTTATGCGCTGGTACGAAACGAAACTTTGCCCACTCCCGAATCGCTCGACGTTGAGAATGCGACCTATCTCAATGGGTTGGCCGAGGCTGCCAGTGAACTCCGCCGCCAGATTCTCGATATCATCCGCAAAGGGCATTCGGAAGAGGCTGAGCGGCTGTTGGATGATATGGATGGAATCTACGGGGTGCTGCTGTCGCTCGATTTTCATGATGCAATCACGGGTGGGTTACGACGGCGAGTAGATTCGCTGCGCGGGGTGTTGGAACGCACGCGCGGCGATGTGACCAACAGCCTGCGCCAGCAGCAGCTTCAGCGCGCGCTTGCCGAGCTTGAGCAGCGGGTTGGGCTGGAGGCGAACGCCATTTCTACACTCGAATTTGATGAAGAGGACAGTGTAGAATAGGTGCAGAAAGGCATTTGCCTGGTCGTGAAGGGGCGCGAAAGGGACGCGCCAATGCGCAAGGATGGTTCACAGGTAGGGTGCTTATGCCATCTCTACAACGATTCTTGATCCAGGAAGGATATAAAGCCGGTAAGGCGATAGATCTGCACGTTTTTCCTTTTACGATTGGCCGATCGCTGGATTGCCACCTGGTGCTGGATTCGACAGAGATTTCGCGGCTGCACGCGCGCTGCACCAGCGATCATCTCAACATTTACATCGAAGATGCAGGCAGCACCAACGGAACATTTGTCAACGGGCGGCGGCTGGAGGCAGGTGAGCGCCATCGGCTGCGGGCGGGCGACGAGATTCGTTTCGCCCAGGTGTGTACGGCCATCTTCGATGATCCGGCGACCACCGCTCAGATCGATCCGGTGCACCTGCCAGTGCCCGGCCTGGTGATCGACATGGATGCTGCGCGAGTCCTGGTGGGCGGCACCCCACTCTATCCACCGCTCAGCCCACATCAGTTCGCCCTGCTGAGCTTGCTCCACAGCAATGCCGGGCGGATCGTAAGCCGCGAGGAAGTCTGCGCGCACGTGTGGGGGCCGGATGAAGAGGTCTCGGATCAAACCATCGATGCTCTGGTGAGCCGCCTGCGTAAGCGGCTCAACGAGGCCGACCCGGATCATGAATACCTGGTGACGCGGCGCGGGTTTGGGTTGATGTTCCAGGATCGCCAGTAGGATGGGGCCTGTGCATAGCGGACGACCTCTGGTATTGGCTTCCGGCTCTCCCCGGCGGCGCGAATTGATAGCATTCTTTGGGCTGAATGTGATAACTCTTACCGCGGACATCGACGAAGATGTGCGGCCAGGCGAGACAGCGCGGGCTTATACCCTGCGTCTGAGCCAGGAGAAGGCGGAGGCCGTGCGAGGTTCGGCACCGGCGGACGCGATCATCCTGGCGGCGGATACCACCGTAGCCGATGGTGATCACATCCTGGCGAAACCGGCGGATGTGACCGAAGCACAGGCGATGCTGCGGCGGCTGCGCGGACGTGTTCATCAGGTCTACACGGCGATCTCGCTGATCGACAATGTCACCGGTGAGCACCTGACCGATGTCGCTGTCACGGATGTCCCGATGCGCGATTATTCCGATGAAGAGATGGGCGCGTATATTGCGAGCGGAGACCCGTTCGACAAAGCGGGGGGATACGCGATTCAAAATGAGCAGTTCCATCCGGCGGTTTTGCGAAGCGGATGTTATGCCAATGTCGTGGGACTGCCGTTGTGTCATGTACTGCGTGCCTTGCGGCGAATGGGGCAAAATGCCAATCCCGACGTGCCACTAGCCTGCCAACGGCATCATCATTACGAGTGTGATGTCGCCGAGCAGATTTTGAGCGGCGTTTTGTGACCTGTGAGAGACCGTTCAAAAAGCCCTTACCCTACCGGCTTACGCCGGTTCCCTCTCCATCAGGCGAGGGAAAACCAGTCCATTACCCCGTCTCCCTGAGCGAGAAGGGGAACGAACCCAAAAGGGTACACGAACCCTTTTGGGTTCGCGGGATGAGGGTCAAGAAAGTCTCTGCAAATGGTCTCTGAAGGCCGCTGCATCGTAGGTTGGGCGTACGGTGTTCGAGCGGGGTCTGGGGTATAATGTGCCCGATCGCTCGAAGGGTGGACGTATCCAGGGGGTGAAGTGGGGCGGCAAGACCGCGCGCTTTGCCTCTTCTTTGTTTGGAAGGCCAGTTGTACGGGGGGATCAGGCTGTCATCTGGACGCGGAATAAGTGGCAAGTTATGGGGAACAGGGTGATGCAGCGACAAGTAAGGAAACAAAGGAACCCCTCCTGGCGGCGAGTCGGTGGGCTGGTGCTGATCCTGACGATCCTGATCGCAGCGTGCGGCGATTCGGGGGTGGGGTCACTGGTCAGCGAGCAAAACGATGCCAATTCCTCTCCTTTGACCCTGGAGCAGGCTGACCAGGTCGCCCAGACCTTTTTGAAAGCCTGGGCTGAGTCCGATTATGGAGCCATGTACGCTCTGATCAGCCCTAATGCGCGTGACGCGTATGACCTGGAGACGTTCGCCAACGAGTACAGCAGCGTAGCAAATACCCTCTCCCTGACAGCGATCAGCACGGCGGTTACCGGATCTCTGCGGCAGGGAACGACGGCGGCAGTGATGTATGATGCCATCTTTAGCACCGAGCGCTTCGGCGATTTGCAGGATGCTGGCCGCACAATGCGCCTGATTGAAACGCCGGAGGGCTGGCGGGTGGCATGGTCGCGCATGGATATTTTCCCCGAGCTGGTCGAGGGCGCGCGCCTGACTGTAGCAAGCTCGCAGCCGGGACGTGGCAATATTTATGATCGCAACGGCGAACTGCTGGCCGATCAGGATGGGCGCGCGGTTGGCCTCTATATCGTGCGGCAGGATATTGCCAACGAAAACGTCTGCATCCAGGCTTTATCGCGCATTCTGCGCCGCGAGGAAGATGACCTGGCGGCCCAGTTCGCCCGGTTCGATACGCCTACTTTGTTCCTGGTGGGCGAGATCGACCCGGATACTTATCAGATAGAGCAGCAGCTTTTGCTGCAAGCGTGCGATCTCGGCGATGATTCATACGATATTGTGTCGCGCCGCACGCGACGGTATTACGGCGATGCTGCGCCCCATTTGATCGGATATGTAGCTCAGATTCAACCTGACCAGGTGGCGCAGTATGAGCGGATGGGATATCCACCCGACGCATTGGTTGGCCAGGCAGGTATCGAAAAAGCGTATGAGGAAGTGCTGGCGGGGAAGATCGGGGGCAAACTGGTCATTGTGGCACCGACCGGCGAAGTGCTGCGGACCCTTGCCGAAGTGCCGAATGAACCCGGCCAGAGCGTATATCTGACGATTGATCGCAAACTGCAAGATGCGGTTCAGGATGCGTTGTGGGAGGCGTATAGCGTAGCCTCGCCTACCTGGGCACAGACCTCGCCAGGCGCGGCTGCGGTAGTGATGAATGTCGATACGGGCGAAATCCTGGCGATGGCCAGTTGGCCCTCATATGATCCCAGTGTGTTCCACCCAGATACGCCTGCCTGGGACCGGGTGGGCGATATTACACGGCTGACTTCTGATCCGCGCCGACCTTTGCTTAATCGGGCCACCCAAGCCTTGATCTCGCCAGGATCGGTGTTCAAGATGGTGTCGATTGCTGCCGGGTTGGATAGCGGGGCGGTCTCACCAACAACAAGCGTTACCTGTACCGGAACATGGTCGAATCCTAATGACGGTTTACCGTTTCGCACTGACTGGCTAAAAACCGGTCACGGGTATGGAATCAATGCCCAGCGGGGGTTGACCGCCTCGTGTGCCCCGTATTTTTGGGAGCTAGGGGTCGCGCTCCATGCTATTGACCCTGAACTGATCGCTGATTATGCGCGCATGATGGGCCTGGGCGTCCCAACCGGCCAGACGGTTCTTGCCGAAGAGGTGGGGCAAATACCGGACCGAGAGTTGATCTTCCGTCTGCAGGGCACTCAGTGGACACTGGCCAATACCCTCAACTACGTCATCGGCCAGGGCGAGATGCAGGTGACTCCGCTTCAGGTGACGCGGATGGTGGCAGCCATTGCTAATGGGGGGAAACTGTATAAGCCGCAGTTCGTGAGCAAGATCGGTTTGCTGAGTGAGCCGCCAAGCTACCAGGTGCAGCCCGAAGTAACCTCAGTCTTGGAGTTTGATGACGAAGTATTCGAGATCATTCGCACGGCGATGTGCAATGTCACGCTGGACCGGGTGGAAGGCACGGCAAACTACATCTTCCAACCCTGGTACGACTGGCAGCAGAATGAGCCGATTGTGTGTGGCAAGACAGGTACGGCTCAGACTGGTGGCGCGGGAGTCAAACCCCAGGCCTGGTTCGCTGCGTATGCACCTCAAGATGATCCTGAGATCGCCGTAGTGGTGATGGTGGAAAACTCGTGTGAAGGGTCCGAAGTAGCGGCTCCGCTGGCACGCCGGATTTTCGAGGACTATTACGGCCTACCCCATTCCACCTGGCCAGAGCTATGGACCTCTGGCTGTTACGACCTGGGGGAATAGCCCGATGTGGGATGCCTGGGAGCAACGGCATCACGCAAGAAATCACAAAGCCCGTCGCGGTGAATTTGCATCGTGACGGGTTTGTATTTACCCTAACTGTGGCATGACTCACGATTGTACACAGGGAGTCGTACGGGGCGATTATGGGAACTTTGCTTTCTACTCTGCTCGATTACGATCCGGGCCTGCTGATCATCATCGCGCACCGATGGGATGTTGACCTCGACTGGCGGGATAAGCGGGCGGCAGTAAACGCCTTGGCCGAAGCCATGCTCGATCCGGGCAGGGCAGCTCTGGAATGGAGTCGGCTCAACGATACCGAGCGCGGGGCGCTACAGATGGTCCTGGCTGCGCCGGATCACCGGATGCCAGAGAGTTATTTTTCGCGGCTGTTCGGCGAAATCCGCCCGATGGGGCCGGGCAAACGAGAGCGTGAGAAACCTCACCTCGCTCCCGCAAATGTCGCCGAAGTTCTGTATTATCGGGGCCTGCTGGCACGCGAATTTCATCAGGGCAAGGCCGGTCTCCAGCCGTTTGTCTGTGTGCCTGCAGACCTGGCGGAAGTTTTGCCCGTTCACGAGACCGGCTTTGATCTTCGCGAACAGGTGGGCGAAGCGAATCGTTCGGCTCAGGGGAGATCGATTGAGGTACCGGGCGAGCCGGAGCATATCATCCCCGCCCGGACGACACTTGTGGATGACTTGACAACCCTGTTGGCCTACGCCCAGGTTCAACAGGTGCCGGCAGAGCCGCGCGCACTGATGGAACAGATCACGGATGCGCTGCAAAGGTTCTGGCTATCTGGTCAAACGTCGCCTGGGTGGATCGGCCTGATCATTGGGCTTGCGGCAGGGGCAGGTCTGGCCAGCGATACCAGAGGCATGTTCAAACCGGTTCCGGCTCAGGTCAAGCGCTGGCTGGATAACACGCGGCCCCAACAGGTGCGCAGCCTGGCCGAAACATGGCGCAGTACCGCTGCATATAATGAGCTGTGGCACACGCCCGGCCTTCACCCCGAAGACACCGGCTGGCGCAACGATCCGGTCCTGGCGCGGCAGACGGTGCTGACCTATCTGGAGATGGTTCCTCCGGATGACTGGTGGTCGCGAGTTGAATTGGTCGCGCTCGTCAAAGAG
>DAOUFU010000008.1:0-3829 GCA_034429275.1 Anaerolineae bacterium
GCCTGGGATTACCAGATATTCCATAACGATCCGGATACTGACGAATGGCGACAAACCACACGTCGTATGAGCCGCGACCAGGAACGAAAGCTTATTGTCAAAGTTCAGACGCAAATACTGGCCGAATTTACCACGCAGCGTAGGGATCGGCAGTCTCTTGAAGCTCTCGGCTTGGTGGGGGTTGCCTATTTTGAGGAAGGGCGTGAGCCTGACTTTTCCTCACTTGCCAATCGGATTGGGTTAACTGCTGAGCAGACGCGAACCCTGATCGAGTATCTGTTGGACGATCTACGCAGCGCCAAGGTCGTTGTTTTGCCTAATGGGGTCCATCGTGACGATCCGGTATTTGGCCGTAATCAGTTTAGCCCACGCCTGATCAGAGGTGGTAGCCCTGGTCCACATGAAATTCCTTGGATCGGGGCCACACCCCGCCAACGCCGCCGCCAATATGTACAACTGGTTCTGAAGACCAACGGCCTGTTAGCTGATGACAAGGCCGTAGAAGATACGTTATCTGCTATCTGGGACTGGTTGGTCAGGGAATCTGATCTGCTGGATGGCAGGCCAGCCGATGGCTACCAGCTTCGTTATCAATCTCTCTTTTTTCGTACTGATTATGATTGGTATCGTTGTAAACAATGCCAGAGGTTGCACTACCGGGGCGATTCGCTGCCTTGTCCACAGCCAAACTGCGGTGGTGAACTGCAACCTATTCTGTATCGAGACGGTTTACGTGACAACTTCTACTTCTGGACGTTTGATCGCGGCGTGATTCCTATGCGGGTAGAGGAACACACCGCCCAACTGGATTCCGAAAAGGGTCGCGAATATCAGGACGAATTCCGTGATGGTAACATCAACGTCTTGAGTTGTTCCACCACATTCGAAATGGGTATTGATTTGGGCGACCTACAAGCGGTGGTGATGAGTAATGTGCCACCTACTGTGGCCAACTATCGCCAGCGTTCTGGGCGGGCAGGCCGTCGTACCAGCGGTACGGCGTTTATTCTGACCTGGGCGGCAGATCGCCCACACGATCAAGCATACTTCCACGCACCAACTGAAATTATCCGTGGGCGGGTACGTGTACCGTTTATTGCTTTGGATAATCCCATTATTCAACGGCGGCACACAAACGCGATTTTGCTCAGTCTGTTTTTGCGCTATCGGATGATGGCCGGTCACAACGACCTGGATCGCGCCGGTTCCTTTTTTGACGAGTATCCTGAATCTGAATCTCCCTCTGAACCTCACTACGCGGTGATGGCGAAATGGATCGATCTGCGACACGACGAAATCTATGATCAGTTGGCTGAATATGGCCAGGCGTTGGGAAATACTGACCCCGCGGCAATTGAGGGTTGGATTGCAGCATTCCAAAACAACATGCAAGCTGTATACACTGAACACTATCGCGTGGTAGCAGACTACTACTACCAGGAGATCAAAAAAGCTCAGAATGAGCGGACGGCGCGTCGGGAAGCTCGTGAACGAGAAGAGCGATATGAACGACTGTGGCAACGCTTGCGCGGAGAATTTCTGATCGATTACCTAAGCAGCCGAGGGGTACTACCGAGTTATTCCTTCCCGCTGTATACAGTTGAACTGATGCTGCCCTACGAGCGAAGGACTGAACATCTGCGTCTGCAGCGAGACCTAAGCGACGCGATCCGTGAGTACGCGCCCGGTTCGGAGGTGGTGGCTGACAAGCGGATCTGGCGCAGCGGGAGTGTGGTGTTTCTCAAAGAGACGGTACGCGATCGCGAGTACCGTCTCTGTGAACAGTGTGGACGTTTGCAGATCAGCCGAGAGGCTGGGATTCCGCTAGATGGTTCGGGGCACAATACAGGAACGTGTCCGGTCTGTGGCTCGGTACCGTCTAGACGTCGCCGCGAAGTATCACGTTTTGTGATTCCAGACGGTTTTCGCGCCGATCCAGGCAAGAGTGGGCAGCCCGCCAAACAGTATGTTCGCACAGAACCCAACGTAATGCGATCTGCCCTAATCCCACGTCAAAAGGAATTGGATGAAGAACCATTAAGTGACAGCGTTTATTGTTCCTACGACCGCACAGGGGAGTTGCTTTATGTCAATGAGGGCACTTTTGGTCGGGGATTTGAAATACCACTGAGGGGTGGTTTGGCTGAAAATGAACCGGACAGAACTCAGATTCGTCGAGTGTCTTTGGGTCACATTCGAAAAACTGACACGCGGCATCTGCGGTTTGTATCAGTCCCTGGGTTGGATTTACCATCACCGTTTGACACCTCGTTCTGGCTGTCACTGATGGCAGCGCTTATTCAGGGTGCCAGCCATTCGCTGCAAATCGAGCGGCGTGACATTGACGGTGTGTTACATCCACGCCCTTTCAATGATTCCACATGGGGACAGACGATTGTCTTGTACGATGATGTGCCTGGCGGAGCAGGGCATGTAAGACAAATTCGGGATCACTTTGAAGAAGTGCTGCAAGAAGCGTTCCGTGTGGTAAGCTGTCCAGATTGTGGGCCGGAAACAAGCTGCTATCATTGCCTGCGTGACTATAGCAACCAAACCTACCACTCCCTGTTGAGACGTGGCCCAGTGAGGGAATTTCTGCACACGCTTCTGCCTGGTTTCTGAGTACCCGGAAGGGGTGGTTATATCGGATAGGGAAGAGATTCACAATGACGCAGAAAGTCCGAATTCCATTTGATCCTGCTCCAGTTGAAGTAGTTCCTCGGATCAGCTCACAAGCTCAATCAGCAATCCATGGACCCAAGTAAAAACATTACCTGGGTCCAATCCTTTTCCTTTATTAGGAGACGTTTCCTTCCCCAGAACTTACCTGGTATCTTTTTCGGGTACGATATCCACAGCATGCAACTCAGGTTTTCCGGTCTTTTGATTGTTCTCTTCTTTCACGTTGAAAGCTACGCGGATCCCTTGTTTAGGTTCGGCATCGCCCTTGTAGGAACGCATTCCAAAGAAGTATTCCGTTCCAGAATCTGCACGAATTATGCCGGACTTTCCATTACCATGAATCAGCTTGATGGTACCTGCATGAGATGTTTTAGGACGAGGTTTCTGTGATTTCCAGAATGACTGCAACTCGCGATGCGCATCCTTGACTTTGGGCAGGTGTTCAAGAGACAGATTCATACGACGCAGTGCTGCCTGCAATCGCTGGGGTACTTTGTCCCATCCCTCTTCCTTTCGAATAGCAGCTGCCAAGAGGATATGTTTGGCGGCCAGTTCATCTTCCCCCATCTCGGCCAACATCTCGCCAAGGTCCAGATAGACTTCCCACCGATAGCCTAACCGTTGGTGTGGGAGGGCTGCTTCTGCGGCGTAACAGATGGCTTCGTCCAAACGACCGACCGCACGCAACGCGAGCGCATATCGGTGGCGTATCCAGGGATCAGGCTTATGGGACATCATATACTCAATATCAGGTAAGGCTTCGGCCCCTCTGCCAAGAGCGAGCAGACTTTCAGCACGGAAATTCCTAAACCAGACATCGTAATCATAATGCAGGCGTTTGAATTCATTGAGTGCCTGGGTGCAAACGGCAATGCATTCTTCATGGCGTTCAAGCCCAAACAGAGCCTTGGCTCGGCTGGTGTACCAGTCTTCTTTTGGGGAAGGGTACGACTTGCCATCTGCTCCCCGGCCAGGTTCTGCTGATAGCATCTCTGGATTGAGCTTATCCAGCCACGCGATGATATCGGCATGGGGGACAGGTTTTGTGCCTTCCTTATACTTTTCGTAGTGGTGCACAACAGCGAAGACCGTCCGCTCATAGGGCGAGAAATCACCTTGAGCTGTCAACTGCGTGATGGCTTGGGCT
>DAOUFU010000009.1:0-51904 GCA_034429275.1 Anaerolineae bacterium
CTATGCGTTACCCACAACTATGGATGGGGGAAAGCGGGGTAAAATGGAAGGGATGAACAGGATAGACGAACAGGAAGGCAAGATGATCGACGATCTGGAGTATATCCAGTTGGTAGACAAACGGCTGAACGATCGGCTGAAGCGGATTGTGGAGCAAGTTAGCGCGGCACCGATGAGCAGCCTGCCGCAAGCGTGCGGAGCCTGGCATGATGTCAAAGCGGCCTACCGTTTTTTTTGATAACGAGCGTGTCAAGCCGGGCGAGCTGGTAGCGGGGCAGCGGGCGGCGTGTGTGGAGCGAATTAAGGCGGAAGGGGCGAGGGTGGCGCTGTTAGTGCAGGATACGACCGCGTTCGACTTCAGCCAGCACCCGCAGACGAGTGGGATGGGACCGCTCGAGAATGAGCATCGCACGGGTTTTTGGGCGCACAGCACGCTAGCGGTGAGCGCACAGGGTGTGCCGCTAGGGGTGTGGGACCAGCAGGTCTGGGTGCGGGACGCGGCGACGACGGGCAAACGCCATCAACGCCATGAACGGGAGTTAGTCGACAAAGAGAGCTACAAATGGGTCACTGGATTGCCTGACTTGGTCGCGGCCACGAAGGTGACCCAGGTGGTGACGGTGTGTGACCGTGAAGCGCATATTTTCGAGTTTTTTGAGGCGGTTCTGGACCAGGGCGCGGACTTTGTGGTGCGGGCCAGCCGAGGGCGCAGCTTCACGGAGGATGGGCAAGCCCTCTTTGCGGAAGTGGCCGAGTGGCCGGAGCAGCAGCACTATGCCCTGACCGTCAAGCGTCGGCCCGACCGCGAGGCGCGACAGGCTCAGGTGGTGCTGCGTTTTGGCAGTATGAAGCTGAAAGTGCCCCGGCGAGTGACGACCTCACGCCAGCACTTGCAGGTTCAGGTCGTGGAAGTGCTCGAACCTGCGCCTCCCGACGGACACGAGGCAGTGCATTGGATGCTGCTCACCTCACTGCCCGTCACCACGGTGGAGCAAGCGCATCAAATCGTGGAATGGTACACCTATCGGTGGCTGATTGAGCGGTTTCATTATGTGCTCAAGAGCGGCTGTAAGCTCGAAGAACGGCAATTGCAGACCGAGGCACGTCTGGAGCGTCTGCTGGCGGTCTTCAACTTGATCGCCTGGCGTTTGCTCTGGCTGACCTATCAAGCCCGCCAAACGCCCGATGTCAGCTGCCTGGTCGTCTTCACTGAGCCGGAATGGCAGGCGCTCTATCAGTACCATCACCGCACCACCTGTCTCCCGGAGACTCCACCGACCCTGGCTGAAGTCGTTCGCATGATCGCTCAACTTGGTGGTTTTCTGGGCCGCACCGGCGACGGAGAGCCAGGTGTCAAGGTTCTCTGGCGCGGCTGGATGCGCTTTCAGGACATCTTTGACACCTGGCTGATCTTTCACTCCCCTTTCCAAAAAGATGTGGGTAACGCATAGCGTGGTATAATTGGGAGGTATGTTAACCACCCTCGCAACGCCTCATGTCTTGTCCCCAAGGAGCCTTCATGACCATCCCCGATGACCACCGTCTCACGGTGACCAACCCTTCTGCCAGCACCCTGGCCCATGTCGGCCAGGTCGCCAACGACACTGCCGCCCGCAACGTTTTCGCCGACTACCTCTCGCGCAAGGCCAGCAACACCATCCGCCGCCAGGCCGCAGATCTCGCGCGCTTTGCGGAGTTCCTGGATCAGGTTGGGGAGCAGGCAGGCGTTCAACTTGGCGCGGCGCTGGGTGCATTCGCGCACGCTGTCGGAACGTTCCCGGATGGTCCGGCGCTGGATGCCGACGCATGGCGCGGTGTGACCTGGGGATTGGTCGAAGGCTTCCGCAACTGGATGGTCCTGCAGGGGGATGCAGTCGGCAGCATCAACGTGCGACTCTCGACTGTCAAAGCGTATGCCAAATTGGCCACCAAAGCTGGCGTGCTCTCCGCGGAAGAACTGGCCATGATCTGCACAGTGGCCGGGTATGCGCACAAGGAAGCGCGCCGCATCGACGAGCGCCGCGAAGCCTCCCGACGCGGGAGCAAGAAGTCCTCAGCGGTTCACATCACTCAAAAACAGGCGAAGCGGCTCAAGAGACAGCCGGATACTCCGCAAGGTCGGCGCGATGCCCTGCTGATGTGCCTGCTGCTGGATCATGGCCTGCGCGTGGTCGAAGTGGTGCGGCTCCAGATTTCTGACTTCGACCTCAAGGCGGGCGAGATGCGCTTCCTGCGCCCGAAGGTGGACAAGGTACAGACTCACAAACTCAGTGCGGACACACTGCGCGCTCTACACGACTGGTTCGAGAGCGGCGATGCGCCAGAGAACGGTTCTCTGCTGCGGAGCAGCCGCAAGGGCGGGGCACTTACCGAGTCCAGTATGACCGAGCGGTCGATCACTGAGCGGGTGCGCGTACTGGGGGAACAGGTCGGGCTGGAGGGGCTGAGCGCGCACGACTGCCGCCACTACTGGGCGACCTATTGGGCGCGCAAGGTCGATGTGCTGCGCTTGCAGGAAGCGGGCGGCTGGAACAGTCTCGCTATGCCACGCCGCTATGTCGAGGAGAGCGAGATCGCCAACGAGGGCATGGCGTAGGGTTTCGCCTGACCGCCGTGTATACTCTGACGCTTCGGAATATTCCCGCAGCCAGTGCCGTAGAAAAGCGATGGCCCCTGTCGTTCACCAGGGACCATTGTGTTGGAGTTGTCCGACCGCGAATTCGTCAGGCCGCGTCGTATGCCTCAATGAGGTTGTCCGTGGGACGCACATCAAGCTTTTCCAGCCGTACTGCGACATTGTACGGGAAGCTTGGGAACAGAACTTCGAAGGGTGCTTCCTCATTGCGTCGAAGCGCGACGATTGTCCCCACTGTGCCCGCACGCACATAGACTTGCCGGTCCTCAGGTTCGTGAGTGTTTCGGACATCTTCCCGCAGCCGCACCGGACGCCCAATCCATTCCTTTTCGAACTGCTGCCAGACCCATTGCTCCCCTTCGATATGTCGGGTGAGTCCTTCCAGCCCCACGAAGCGTCTGTAGAACCGTTCCCGCAGCCGAAGATAGAGCACGGCTATAAAGGGGGTGAGCACAGCCACGATCAGCCACCACAAAATCGGAAGGTCGAACACAAGGGTGATGACCAGGATAGCGGCGAGATAGATGGTGCACAACCATGCTACGACCCTTCTGGAGTTCATGCATAGTCTCCCGCCCGAATTGGGCTGCTTGTTCCATCGAACATATGAGCGCTATTCTACCTCGACCTGCGGGCCTATGCACCTTTTGTGTTCGTGTTTGAGGAAGCTGTGGATGATATTGAGGTAGTGGATTCTAGGGAGAACTCTTGTGTGCTGTGCTTGTCTGACATACCATAGTAGCATAGTCCTTCATATGGCTCAGATGTAGGCAAGTCGCATCTGAGATCAACGTCCAGAAAACCTTTCAAGGTATAGACCTCTTATGGTTGACGAAAATCTGCTTTTCCCCCTTCCTGAACAGGGTCAGCTTGTACGTTTGCGCCAGCGGTTTTGGATGGTGCAGGATGTTGTCGGCGATCAGCCTATAGCAAACCGCCCCGTCACTCATAGGGTACTGCTAGAATGCCTCGATGACGATTCGCTCGGCGAGACCCTGGATGTGATTTGGGAGCGCGAGATTGCGCCCCAGCCGTATCAGAGCCAGGGGTTGCCAGAACCGGTAGCCTGGGACTCAGATCGTCGGTTCGACGCATTTCTGGCCGCAGTCCAATGGTCCAATTCGTCACTCCTGGAGACAGACACCATCCAGGCCCCGTTCCGGGCGGCGATTACTATTGAGGAGTACCAACTTGAGCCGGTTGTGCGCGCCTTGACCATGCCGCGTGCCAACCTGCTCATCGCTGATGATGTCGGGTTGGGCAAAACCATCGAAGCTGGGTTGGTGATGCAGGAGATGCTGGCACGGCGGCGCATTCGCCGGGTCATGATCATCTGCCCCGCCTCGTTGCAACAGCAGTGGAAGGATGAGATGGAAGAGAAATTCCAACTCGACTTCCATATCATTGATCGTGACTCGATGCAGCAGTTGCGCCGCGAGTACGGGATGCATGTCAACCCCTGGGCCAGCTTCCCTCGTCTGATCACCTCGATGGATTTCATAAAGCGTGAACAGCCTCTGCGCCTTTTCCAGGAGAGCTTGCAAGCCAGCGATTCACCACTTCGCGACTGGGACTTGCTAGTGGTTGATGAAGCACACAACGCTGCACCTTCAGGGCGGGGGAGGTACGCCGTCTCAAGCGACCGCACCCGCATGATGCGCACGATTGCGGATCACTTTGAGCATCGCCTGTTCCTGACGGCTACACCGCACAACGGCTATACGGAGAGCTTCACGGCTCTGCTCGAAATGCTTGATCCCCTGCGCTTCAATCGTGGCAATAGGATCGATCAAGACCAAGTCAGGTTGGTGATGGTGCGTCGGCTGAAGGACACCATCAAAGACTCGCTGGGCCAACGCAAATTCGCTGAGCGGAATGTGGAAGCGCTTGAAATCCAACTGGCTCCACAGGAAGCTGAGGTACATGATCTGCTGAATGCGTACGCAGAGTCCCGCCTGGAGCGTGTAGAGTGGGCGCGTGCATTGCCGATTCGTTTTGCACTGACGATGCTCAAGAAGCGGCTCTTATCCTCCCCTCTGGCGTTTGCTAACAGCCTGAAGACACATCTGACTAACCTCGGCGCAAGTTCAGATGCCGAACCCGATGCGGCGCTGGTCGAACGTATGGCGGAGCGCGTCAACGAGGATTGGGCGGATGATGTCGAGAAATCGCTGCGTGAGGACGATGCCCTCATCGAGTCCAGCCGTTTTTTCACGGAGCTTGTGCCAGAAGAGCGCGACCTGCTGACTCGCCTGGCCGATCTGGTCGCTCCCGACACGGTCGACAGCAAAGCGCAGGAACTCATTGACTGGATTGAGGCTCATCTGCGCGAGAGGGGCGCATGGACCAACGAGCGGCTGATCGTTTTCACCGAGTACAAGGACACGCTCGATTATCTGTATGGCATCTTGGGGGAACGTTACGGCGAAGACCGCTTGCTTACCTTGATCGGCGGCATGAACCTGACTGAACGAGAAGTCATCAAAGCAGCGTTTCAGGCACACCCGGACGAGCACCCGGTGCGTATCCTGGTCGCCACCGATGCCGCCAGCGAAGGGTTGAACTTGCAGAACTACTGCCGCAACCTGATCCACTACGAAATCCCGTGGAACCCCAACCGGATGGAACAGCGCAACGGGCGTATCGACCGGCATGGGCAGCCGTCCAGGGTAGTCAACGTGTACCATTTTGTGTATGCCAATCACGCCGACACGCGCTTCCTGGAGACAGTGATCGAGAAGGTCAAGACCATGCGCGAAGACCTGGGCAGTGTGGGCGATGTGATCGCCGAACAAGTCGAGGAAGCTATGTTGGGACGCCGCGTTGAACTGGATGTGCTGGCGCACCGCCGCCAGATGGTGCGCGAAGTGGTACGTGACCAGGTGCTGACCGACACGCAGATTAGCGAGATCATGCGCCGCATGAGCACGGCGCGCCAGGACCTCAACCTCTATCCACCGACAATGGCGAATGTGCTGGACCAGGCGTTGAAGCTCCTGGGCCACGAGGGATTGCAACCCTCAACCGACCCCGACCTGTGCGACCAGGCTTATCGCCTGCGGGCCTTGCCGGATAGTTGGCGTGAGGCCGGGCGAACCCTGCTGGATGCACAGGGGCGAGCGCGGGATGTGACCTTCGATCACGAGCTGGCCCGCCAGCGTAAAGACGTGACCTTACTGCACCTCAACCACCCGCTGATGCGGCGTGCCCTGGGCGTGTTCCGGGCGCGCATCTGGTCGGATGGGACCGATGCACGGGCCGGATTGAACCGCGTCTCCTATCGCATCTTGCCGGACGACCGCCTGCCTCATCCAGTGATCCTGGCCTTCGGACGGTTGGTGGCGATTGGCGCACTCTCTCAGCGCCTCCACGAGCAGGTAATTGTGGTGGGCGGCGAGATCAATGAGCAGCGGGTGCTTCCCCTGGGTGGTGACGAGATTAGCCGTTTGCGCAGCGTGGACGGCACATTTGCCCCGATCCCGCGCGAGATCGGTGACCGGCTGCGCCAGTTGTTCCGCTTCCACGAACGTGAGCTTCAGCGGTTACTGAGTGATCGCGAGGCGCAGGCCCGCGAGACGTTGCAGGCTCTGGCACACCAACGTGCCGAACAAGATGCCGTCGCCATCGCCCAGTTGATGGACGAGCGGATCAAGGAACTGGACAAACATTTGCACCCGGTAACCGGGCAGCTGCCGCTCTTCAATCTGGAGACCTTCGAGCCAGAAGAGCGTGATGAGATCGAAGAGGACACTGCCCGGCTGCAGCGCAAACTGGCTGACCTCCGCGAGCGTCGTGACTCCGAGCCGCAGAAGGTCCGCGAGTCCTACCAGCTCAAGAGTGTGCGCATCTTCCCGCTGGCAGTCCTGTACCTGCTGCCCCGAAAACTGTTAGGTTGAGATTATGGCGAACAATCACGACTGGCTGTCCCTGGTCAATCTGTCCGGCTTGCTTGTCTCCGAACCGGTGCTGAACGATGCTTTCCCCGATGGCCCGCCGACACTCGAAGGCTGGCAGGCGCGCCGCTTCCGTACCGAGTACGAGCGCTGGCAGACGACCCGTGATCGCGGGCGTTGGACCACCTTTGTGCTGGAGACGATCCTGGGCTACCCCTATGACCGTCTCCGCGCGGGCATGAGCCTGCCGCCGGAGGTGCGGATTCACCTCACCAACACCATGCAGAGCCTCAGCCCGGACCGTGTTCTGGTGGGCGAGGACGGCGACAAAACGCTGCTGGTGTACTTTGCCGAGGGCAGTCTCGACAGGCCCGAAACGCAGACGGGGCGCTGGAAGGCATCCCCCTTCACCAAGCTGGATCACCTGTTGCGCGAAACCCGTGTGCCGCTCGGCCTGCTGACCAATGGCGATGACTGGCGGCTGGTCTATGCCGCGCCCGGCCTGACGACCTCCAGTATCACCTGGAGCGCCGCCACGTGGCTCGATGACTCCCTGACGCTGCGCGCGTTCCGAATGCTGCTCGGCGATCCCGCCCGGCTGCAGAAGATGGCCTCGGAGAGCCAGCAGCGCCAGGCCGATGTGACTAACCAGTTGGGCGACCAGGTGCTGCGCGCCCTGGCCATCCTGATCCACGAGCTGGACCAGGCCGATGCATCCACCGAAGGTGCGCTGCTGTCCGGCATGACACCGGAGCAGGTCTACGAGATGGCGCTGGTGCTCATGATGCGGCTGGTCTTTATGCTCTATGCCGAAGAAAACAGCCTGCTGCCGCACGGCGAGGTATTTTACGACCAGGGCTACGGCCTGACCTTTCTCTGGAACCGGCTGGAACACGAGCGCCGCGAAGACCCGGAGCGCTTCCCCGAAAAGCTGGACGCCTGGCCGCGCCTGCTGGCGACCTTCAACCTGATCTACGACGGCAGCGCGCACAAAGACTTCCCCATGCCCGCCTATCGCGGCTCGCTGTTTGACCCCGCAAGATTCCCGGCGCTGCTGAGTCCCCATCTGCGCATCAGCAACTACACCATCTGGCTGATGCTGCGCCACCTGACCACCGCCGAAAACCGCGACGGTCGCCAGCGCGTCAGCTATCGCACGCTCGATGTTGAGCAGTTGGGTTACGTTTACGAAGGGCTGCTGGGCTACACGGTCAAGGTCGCCAGCGAGTGGATGATCGACCCCGAAGGCGGCCTGGAACCGTTCCCGCTCTCCCGCTTCAAGGACGCGTTGGCCGCCGATCAGCTATACGACTACCTGCGCTCGATCACCGGGGTGCACTGGGCGCAGGTCCGCGCCTGGACCGACACCATCACGGAGCGCGCCGCGACCGGCAGTGAGGACGACGCCTGGGTCTGGGAACCCGTGGTGGAGATGTGGATCGCCCCAGGGCGGCGCTATCTTGCGCCGGAGATGGGCACGCGCAAACGCGGCGGCATCTTCTACACCCCGCCGCAGTTGACCAAGTTCCTGGTCGAGCAAGCCCTCAAACCGCAGTGCTTCATCCTCCCGGACGATGGCGGCGAGCCGTCCATCCGCCCCGCGCGCGACATCCTGAGCCTGACCGTCTGCGACCCGGCGATGGGGTCTGGCGCGTTCCTGGTGCAGGCCGTGCGCTACCTGGGCGACTGCCTCGTCAAATCCTGGGATGCGGCCATTGCCGAGGCCAACGGCGCGAAGCTGGTCATGCCCTTCGCTGAACCGCTGGGTCGCGCCACTGAGGATGCCGGACCCATCCCCACCGACGAGGACGAGAAACAGGTCTGGGCGCGCCGCCTTGTGGCCGAGCGCTGCATCTTCGGCGTGGACCTGAACCGGTTGGCGGTTGAGCTGGCCAAGCTCTCGCTCTGGCTGGTCACCCTCAGCCGCGACAAGCCGTTCACCTTCCTGGACCACCGCCTGCGCCACGGCAACAGCCTGATCGGGGCCAGCTTCTTGCAGGAGACCGAGCTTGAAATCAAGAAGGGCCGCGTGACGACCAAAGGCACGGTTCGCCAGATCGCCTTCATTCCCGACGAAGCTTTGAGCGCCCGCAAGAACGCCACCGCCGCCGAGAAAGCCATCGCCCGCGAGCGTATCAAAGTTAACCAGAGCGCGCGGGAGAAGATTGCAGGCGGCCAGTTAGGCCTCTTCGCCGATATGAGCGTGGAACAGGCTCTCGGCGCGCTGGCCGACCGCCAACGCGACCTGGCCGCGCCCACTACGCGCCCTGCCGACTACACCACCAAGCAAGCCCTGCTGGAACGCGTGCTGCACCAGGGCGACTATCCCCGCCTGAAGGAGATCGCCGACCTGTGGTGCGCCGTGTGGTTCTGGCCCAGAGACGTCGCGCAGCACGGACTACCGCCCACCACCCAGGAATATTCCGACACCGTCTACACCATCCTGGGCCTGCCCGCCATCATCATGACCAGCCAGCCGCGCCTGGACCAGATTCGGACCACCGCTCGTGACGTGGCCGACCACGAGCACTTCCTGCATTGGGAGCTTGAGTTCCCGGCCATCTTCACCCGCGCCAACCCTGGCTTCGATGCCCTGTGCGGCAATCCACCCTGGGAGACGGTCAAGCCCAACAGCCAGGAATTTTACGAGGTCTACGATCCCAACTTCCGCAACTACGATAAGCAAACTGCGCTGCGAGTCGTGGAAGCCCTGGTCGAAGACGATCCGCGCATCGCAGAGGAGTGGGCCGCCTATGAAGCCCGCACCGAGCAGCAGGCGGCCTATTACGCCAGCGATGTGAACTATCGCTATCGCGGGCGAGGCGACATCAACACCTACAAGTTGTTTGCCGAGCGCCTGTATATGCTGCTGCGCGAGGGCGGTCATCTGGGCGTGATGATGCCGTCTGGCATCTACACCGATCTGGGGACCAGGGAACTGCGCGAGCTGCTGCTCACCACCGGGCGCATCCAATACCTGTATGCCTTCAGCAACGAGCGGTTCTTCTTTCCTGGGGTTGATCATCGCTTCAAGTTCACCATGCTGGGCTACCAGCGCGGCCCACAGAGTGACGGCTTCTGGGCGGCCTTCCGCTTTAACCCGCGTGTCGCCATCGCGCCCGATGAGCTGCACCCGTTCCTGGCCGACCCCGCCAACCTGATCTACATGCACACCCGGTCGGTGCAGCGTTTCAGCCCCGACAGCCTGAGCGTGATGGAGTTCCAGCACCCGCGTGATTACGAGATCGCCGCGACCCTCTATGGCGATCACCCCTTGCTGGGCGACGAAGTGCCGGGCGCGTGGAACGTGCGCTTTTCTACCGAGTTCCACATGACCAACGACAGCCACCTGTTCAACACCGACGGGCGCGGCCTGCCGCTCTACGAAGGCAAGATGATCTGGCACTACGACGCGTTTTTCGCCGAGCCGAAGTATTGGATAGAAGAAGCGGCTGGGCGAGCCGCGCTCTCGCGGAACCAGGGTGATGGTGGCTATTCGTATGAGGGCTATCGCCTGGGCTTCCGCGATGTGGCGAGCAGCACAAACGAACGAACCTTGGTTGCCGCGATTTTGCCACCAGGGGTATTCTGTAACAATAAGCTACCAACCATAGCTCTGAACCAGTCCACTATACGCGTTGAGGAACAGCTTTTCCAGGTGTCACTGTTCAACAGCTATACTGTGGACCATGTGGTGCGCCAGAAGGTCAGTTCGACCTTGAATTTCTTTTACCTGTACCAGCTTCCAATCCCCCGCCTGACCTCCGGCAACCCGTACTTCGACGCCCTCGTGCCGCGCGCCGCGCGCCTCACCTGTACCACGCCCCACTTCGCGGACCTGTGGCAGGAGGTCATGGGCACGCCTTGGGCCGAGTCCAGCGGCGCGACCGATCCCGCCGAGCGCCAGCGCCTCCGCGACGAGATCGACGCGCTGGTCGCCCATCTCTACGGCCTCTCGCGCGAGGATTTCGCCCACATCTTGGGCACGTTCCCGCTGGTGTTCCCGGATACAGACGCGGGCCGCGCCCGGCGGGACTCGCTGCTGGCGGTGTATGATGAGTACGCGGAGATCACGCGCGGGTGGCCGCGCACATGATGAGGACAAGGGGGGCCTCATAAGGTTTCCATCCCGAAGTGGCTGTCCTCGTACACCTGGAGGCGAAAATGGATGATCCGTGGATCGCACCTCACCACAGGGCTTCAGAGCAAGGCGTTGACGCAGATCAGTGGCCGCTAGACTTCATGATCGAGGTGTTCTACGACAGGATAGATGGGTGGCATCTAGGCGTTGCGCAGCAAGCACTTACCTGTATCCCTGATGCTGGGTGGGCAGCGCTCCAGATCGCGATTTCCTATTTCGAAGTTGCGGGCTTCTTCACATGTAACTGTGTCAAAGGTAGCCCTAAGACCCGGTTCAGGGAGGGTCTTTACAACGTATTCCCTGAACTGAAAAAAGAGACTTCGGACATCAGTGAGATGCTCTGGGACAATGTGCGCAATCGACTGTATCATACAGGGATACGGCTTGCTGGGACAAAACGGAAGCAAGCCATTCGCATCAATGCGTGGGAGGGGCCAGCTTTCTACCAGGACAATCAGTTGGGGGTATTCGTAATCGACCCGCACAAAGTCATTCCGCGAATGAGAGAGCATCTTCAGCGGTACGTGGAGACACTCCAAGATAGTACCAACATCCAACAACGCGAAGACTTCGTGGCAGCGTTCAAAGTGTTCTACAAAGGGTAGTGAGGAAGACATGCACTTGAAAAAACCTGTTGGCCAACTCACCATCGTGCCTTTGCGCGAGGCTTTCCCCCACGAGGCGCTGGACTTCACCACCTGGCTGGAGGCCAACATCCAGGCCCTGTCCGACCGTATTGGCTTCAACCTGACGGTACTGGAACGCGAGAAATCTGTCGGCTCGTTCAACGTCGATCTGGTCTGTGAGGATGAGCAGGGTCGGTTGGTGATCGTCGAGAACCAGCTTGGGCGCAGCGACCACGATCATCTCGGTAAGCTGCTCACGTACTTTGTCAACCTGGATGCTAGCGTTGCCATCTGGGTGACGCCAGAGATTCGCCCGGAGCACGAAGCTGTGATCGAGTGGCTCAACACGACGACCGGGGCCGACAAAGCGTTCTATCTGGTGAGCGTGCAAGCCGTACGGAGCGGCGATTCACCCTATGCTCCGTTATTCACCGTGCTTGCTGGTCCGGACGCAGAACTCAAACAGGTTGGTGTGGAGAAGAAAGAGTTGGCCGAGCGCCATGTCCAACGCTACGAGTTCTGGCCACAGTTACTTGACCGTGCCAGGGCGCGCGGTCTGACCCTGTTTGCCAATGTCTCACCCTCCCGTGAACGCGTCATCTATGCGGGTTCGGGGATTGGTGGCATCGGTATTGGCTTCATCATCTTGAAGTCAGGTGCTGGCGTCCACCTGTATATCGACACGGGCGACTATGAGCGCAACAAGGCCATCTTCGACACGCTCTATGCCCAGCGCGATGCGATTGAAACCGACTTTGGCGAGGAAATTGACTGGCGTCGCCTGGATGATAAGCAGGCCAGTCGCATCGTGAAAACCTGGTCGGATCGAGGCACTTTGGACACAGTCGAGCAGTGGCCAGAACTTCAGGAGATGTTGATTGATGCGATGGTGCGCTTTGATGGGGCTATCAGGCCCCACTTGCGACGGATCAAGGACTGAGAGCGCTCCGGACAACGAGCGACACTTCCTGCGTCAAGCAGCCTTTCCTGTTCGACGACGGCTCGCCCAAACAACGGCGGCTGTTCTAGATCGTCCGGCGTTCGCCTGGAGGAGGAGCCATGAGTACTCAGCAGGAGCCGCAAGCCGCAGTCCCCACGTCCGAGCAGTTGGAGAACATTCGGGTCGCCTATCAGGCGGCGATAGAGCTTCGCACGTCGCGCGCGGAGGAGTTGTGGTCTCAGTTCAACGGCATGGCGGTCGTCCAGAGCATTTTGCTGGCGGTGGGCGTGCCCCTGGCGACTGGAGGTCAGCATATCGCTGCCGCCCTCGGCATCGCCGTGCTGGGCTTCGTGACATCCATTCTGTGGCTCTACATGCACTGGCGCGGCAAGTTCTGGATCGATCACTACCGCGACTGCGCCTTGCGCTACGAGCAGCAGTTGGAGGGCGTGAACACGCTCGGCCTGGGCATGGAGCGACGTCCGCAGGCTGGCCCGATCAAGGTCACTCATGCCGCCGTGATCATCATCTCGGCGTTCGGCCTGCTGCATCTGGCCCTGGGCGTCTCGGCCCTGCTTTAGCTCTATGTCTGTTGGGAAGATGATGTGTCTATGGAGGACAACATGAACGTGTTTGAGGAATTGGAAAAGCATTATCCCGCGGTCATCGCCCAGATGCCGGATCGTTTCGACAGTCACCAGTTCATCCTCAGGCTCGCCAAGCAGCCCAATATCCAGCCCCTCTATGTCCAGGCGTTGGCACGCTATTCGGAGGAGCCATTCCGCGCGGCCCATGCCGAGCTGTCCAAGCGGTTAGGCAAGTTCAATCACCTGATCCGGCGCATCGGCGATACCAACAGCCCGGACATCTTCGGCGATGTCTGCGAGGCGGCCACCTGGGAGAAAGTGCGGTAGGGAGACCCGCCGCGTTCGCCGCCCAGTTGAGCAACGCGAGGGCAAGGCGAGGCGGGCGCGGCTTAGTGGCATCTATGAATATTCTGTAAATTCGGCCCGCGCTGGTCCATAGTGAGATGCGCTGTCTGGCGAGTGAGACTATACTGATCGCCACCGTGACTGTTCATCGCACATAGAAGGGATGCTTCGCATGTCACAAGACCCATTCCAGCGCGTTCGCCAACTCGTCAACGACAAGCGATACGATGAAGCCGCCGCCATCCTCCGGTTGATGCCCGACGATCCGCAGGCGAAGAAGTGGCTATCGCAGATGGAGGCGCGGGGGTTGATTGCACCGTCCATGCCTGAACCATCCGTCGATGACCTGTCGGCGCTGCGAGCCGAAGTTGCAGAGCGCCAGCAGGTCATCGACGTGCCGCGCGTACCACGCGAGCAGGCCAGGTCGGGATCGCTGTTTCGGGTGATTGTCGGATTGGCTTTGGTGCTGCTTATCGCATTGCAAGGTGCGATGTTGTACGTGTTGATGTCGAACGGTGGTCCAGTTGAGATCAAACAGCCAGTCTCAGTGCAAGGCGTGGTCAGTGTCGAAGCGGAAGAGAACAATGAAGAAGTCGCAGGTGCATTAGCCGTTGAGCAAGGCCTACAAGAATGGGAAGTGCTTAAGGTCGAAGAGTCGTTCCTCGGCTTCTTGCTCAACGACGTAGGGATCGCCGCTACCGATGCCCAATCAATGGGAGAATACCTTGACGAATTGGGTGGGCAAGGATGGGAACTCGTTACAGTGGGGTACTACGAAACAGGCAGCGCGAGTTATGGATATACCGTCCACTCAGTCGCCTTTTTGAAGAGACCTTTCGCTAGTGGGAACGTCGCCCCTGCCACGCAGCGCTAACGTTTTCCACAGGGGAAGGCATTAGCAAATTACGAGAAGGCCAACCATGTCCCTCAACCCCGTGCAGTTCGGCAAAGACGTCATCGACCAGTTCGGGCGCTACCTGCTGACCACCTTCCCGGTGGCCGATGAGCGCCTCGCTGCCCAGGTGCGCGATCGCATGCGCTTCATGCCCGGCGGCGACTCGCTGCTCTACAAGGGGCCGTATGTCACGCTCAACCGCCCGTTCCGGCCCGGCCCCTCCGTCGAGGAGCTGGTCCGCGCGGGGCTGCTGCACGAGGTCATCCGCAGCAAGCGCGTCTTCCCCTACGACGAGCTGCACTGGCATCAGTATCAGACGGTCGAAGCCGTGCGCGCGGGGCAAAACGTCATCCTTAGCACGGGCACTGGCTCCGGCAAGACCGAAGCCTTCATGCTGCCCATCATCGACCACTGCCTGCGCCTGCGCGATCAGCGCGCGCCCTCAGGCGTGGTCGCTGTGCTGGTTTATCCCATGAACGCGCTGGCCAACGACCAGTTGGATCGCCTGCGCTGGACGTTGGCCGGGACGCGTATCACCTTTGGCCGCTATACCGGCGAGACGGACGATCTGCTCGGTGAGAACGAGCACCGTTACAGCGCCCCGGTCACCTACACCGACGAGCAGCGCGCGGCTTACAAATCCGGCCAGGCCCGCTTTGGCACAGAGGCGCTGCCCTATCCCTGGGAAGAAGCGGTCGATAAAGAGAGCATTCGCGCCGAACGTCCGCGTATCTTGCTCACCAACTATGCCCAACTCGAATACCTGCTGCTGCGCGATCGCGACCTGGACCTGTTCCGGGACGCGCCGCTCCGTTTCCTGGTCTTCGACGAGGTGCACACCTATACGGGCGCGCTCGGTTCCGAGGTTGCTTGCCTGATCCGCCGCCTGCGCGATGTGGCCCGCAAACGCCCCGATGAGGTCATCATGATTGGCACGTCGGCCACGGTCAGCGACCGTCCCGCCGAGATCGGCGCGGAGGCAGATGCCCCCATCGACGCCGAAGCCGCGACTCGCCGTTTCGCGCACCGCCTGTTTGGTGTGCCCGCCGAGAGTCTCGCCGTCATCCGCGAGTCCTACCGCGAGCTTGAGCCGCGCCAGACCTATACACCGCCGCTGCCGCCCGATATGCCCGCTCTGCTGGAGGATATCCTGGCCGCCGCCCGCGATCTCCAGCTTCAGGCCGACATCGACCCCGGTGACATCCCCGCTCAGTTAGTCGCGCTCACTGCGCATCTGTGCGGCGTCGATCCGTCCACGCTGCCCGATATCTCGCCGATGGCGCAGCTCGTCGATCTGCTCTACCCGAACGCCTGCGTCGTGCGCCTGAGCGAGTTGTTCACCTCGCCGCGTACCTGGGACGAGGTGCTGCCGTGGTGGCGTCGCCTGGATTCCTCCCGCGAGCACTCCCCCGCTGACGCCCTGATCGCCGAAATGCTCGCCTATCTCACGCTCGGCGCGCTCACCCAGGTCGAGGGTGATCCACTGCTGCGGCCAAAGCTGCATTTGTTCCTTCAAGGCCTCCAGGGACTTGGCATCGCCTTCTACCCGAATCACGATCCCCAGGTGGAGTTCGAGAACCAGGACGGCGTCATGCCACTGCTGCTGTGCCGCTCGTGCGGCCAGCACTACACCCGGCTGATCATTGGGCGCAAGGAAGCATCGAATGACAGCCGTTACGGCTACTGGCTGGCGCGCATTCCGACCCGCTTCGAGGAGCCGGATGAGGGCGCGGAAGATGGCTGGGCCTACCTCACGGACCAGTTCCACACGGAATCGCAAGACGAGGATGAGGATGATCCGGGTCACTGGCCAATGGTGTACGTGTGCACGGCGTGCAACGCGATCCACGAGAAGAACGAGCCGCGCTGCCTGAATCCCCAATGCCGCGAGGAGGGACCGCTGGTGGCTCTGCGCGCGTGGAATGCCGATGCCGACTTCGGCGAACCGAAGCGCTGCGGAGCCTGTGGCGGTCCGAATACGCACAAGACGCCGCTGATCAGCCACACGCGCAGCGCGGGCGTCGCCGACGTCACCATCCTGGCGCAGTCGATGCTGACCATGATGTCCGAACCGACTCTGCGCAAGTTGCTCATCTTCGCGGACAGCCGCCAGGATGCGGCCTTCCAGGCAGGGTGGATGGATGAGCGAGCCAAACGCTTCCGCCTGCGTCACATCGCCTACCAGATCGTGCACGAGGAGAGCGCGCCGTCGGGATGGCATCGCTTTGCCGATGAGATCATCGCGCGCGCCCAGCAGGAGGGCGTGCTGCCGCGCCGGGACTTCGACAGCCGTGAGCAGCAGACACGCATCCGCTGGTTCATGATCGAGGAATTTGCTTTTGTCACCCAGCGGCGCAGCAACCTGGAGCAGTTAGGGCTGGTCGGGCTGGCCTATGGCGACTTGCACGCGCAAGTCAATGACCCGCTGTTCGTGCAGTGGGCAGAACGGTTCTCGACCACGCCCGACGCCGTGATCGCCTGTGTGCAGACCCTGCTGGATACCTACCGGCGGCGTGGCATGTTGAGCGATGATTTGCTGGCGCGCTGGTGGAGTCCTCAGGATCAGGAAGTCTACAGGGGTTGGGTCAACGTGCCGGAGTTCTACAAGCCCAAAGCCCTGGTGCTTGAGAAGCAGTCGCGCAGCGGGTCACTGGTGGGTTGGATTGCATCCAATGGCCGTGCGGCAGGACAGCTCATCGTGCAGCGTGCGTTTGGCGTGGGCGGCCAGCCGCGTGATAGCTTCCTGCGTGCGGTCTGGTCCTGGCTGATCCAGCGGGAGTATCTCATCCCGGTCCAGTTGGTGCAGCGTCGCCGTGGACAAAACGAAACCATTCCAGGGCTACCGTCGGAAGTCTACCAGGTGAACGTTAACCGCATGGGGCTGTATGAGCCTGCGCCCCAAGAACGGTATGTGTGTGCACACTGCCACCGCGCTCAGCAGGTGATGCTGCCCTCCGGGGCGTGCCCCGAATATGGGTGCAGCGGGTCGCTGGAGCAGGTAGGGCGCGATGAGGATCACTTCGACGTCAGACTCTACACACGTTATGACTTCGTCGCGATGAACTCGCGCGAACACAGCGCTCAAGTCACACAAGAGCGGCGGCTGGAAGCTGAGCACTCATTCAAGAGCGAGTCTGGTGCGGTCAATGTGATTGTTGCCACGCCCACCTTGGAGATGGGTGTGGACATCGGCAAGCTTGAGATGACGATGATGCGGAATATTCCGCCCACTCCGGCGAATTACGCACAGCGTTCTGGGCGAGCGGGGAGGCGGCATCGTATCGCTGTAGTCTTCGCTTATGCCGGTGGCAGCCAGCATGACCGCTACTTCTTCAACGATCCTCCCGCCATGATTGCTGGTTCAGTGCGTATCCCGGCGTTCTCAATGCAGAATGAGCCTCTCATCCGCAAGCATGTACACAGTGCTACTCTGACAGTTCTGCGCGAATTGGTACACGGGGCCGAAAAGGGCATTTTGGACGAGGTGTTCCCTCCCTACATTCGCTCATATGTGGCCAAGACATTCCGAGATGGGGATCGCGAACGGCTGCACTATCTGTCCGATCCTCCGCGCTTTCCGGCGTTTGCAGATCTGATCAGTCGATACCGCGAGCGAATCCTGGACCGACTGCTGGCGATTTTCCAGGCGGCCTGGCCTGATGAGGATAGGTCTGCCGTGACCCCGGACGTACTCGCGCGTTATCTGGACGAGATGACCCCGCGGCTGGAGCGCCATGTGCGTCTGCTGTTCAACCAGGTCAAGGCGTATCGCAATAAGCTCGCTGAACTGCGTCAGATCGAAGAAAGAGGGCAGCAGTTGCAGCCCGATGAACAGAAACTGCGAGAGCGCCTGCAATACGCGCTCAGCAGCTACACGCGGGCGAACATGCAGAACTACGCGCTGTCGTGGCTGGCAGTGGACGGGTTCTTTCCCGGCTATTCCCTGTCGCGCGAAAGTGTGGAGGCGACTTGCCTCCAACCGCTTATGAACCTGTCTCGGCCGTCCGCTGTTGCCCTGCGAGAGCTAACCCCGGCGAACTGGATGTATGCGGATGGCCGGGTATATGAAGTGCAACGGTTGAACTTCAACAAGCTCAAGGCCGACAGCGAAGGTTTTACCTCCGATATACTGCGCGAGTCGATGGTCTACGATGCAGCACAGAAGCGCGTCTACGATCCGCGTCGATCACAAATGGAGGGCGGCGATTTGCCGGGGTATCCCATCGAGTCATTCCAATTGACTGATGTTGAGATGGAACTGGCCCAAAACATTGATGACCGGCGCGAGACTCGACGGAGGATCGCTTTTGACCTTGCAGGCATGACCCTGAACCGGCATAGCGGCGGACATCAGGGGCGCGTGGGGCAAAAGCAGTATCAATACCTGGTACGTGAGACGCTGCGATTAGTGAACGTTGGGCCGACTCGCGTAGGCCCGACTCGAATCCAGGGTTTCCCTTTATGTCCAGCCTGCGGCGAAACCCGCTCGCCACAAGCATCTCAGGTGGAGATCGACCACTTCCGTGAGGCACATCGGGAACGATGTGGGCGTGAGATTGTCTTCGCAGCCCTACACGTGGACATCGAGTCGGATATACTGCGTATTGGACCGTTTGCCAGCAACGCAGAAGCCGTGAACGCCTATGAAGGTATTCTGGTGGGTGCGCGATTGGTGCTGGACGTGCACCAGAATGATCTGGATGGCATGGTGGAGTTCGATGATCAGGACAACGTCTGGGCCACGCTGTACGATACACTGCCTGGCGGGACCGGCTTTCTGGCTCAACTGCTGGAATATTGGGATGTGATTTGTGCTCGGGGCATTGAGGCTCTGAATGCCTGCACCTGTGAAGAAGCGTGCTACCAGTGCCTGCAACACTTTCGCAACCAGCAGAATCACAGTGTGCTAAATCGTCATGAAGCCGCGGATTTGCTTCGGGCAATGCAGGGAGTTGTTCAGCGGCAGCATTCCATCCCCGCGCGAGTGATTGAACCTGGCGATGATGAAGTTGATCGGTATACGGAGAGTCCCGCCGAAGACCGGTTCCTGGCGATTTTGGACGCCCACGGTTTCGCGCCGCCCACGCAAAGCCAGTTTGTGGTCGATCTTGGGAATGGCAACATCACTGTGGCCGATTTTGCCTGGCCAGACGCGCGCCTGTTGGTGTTCATCGATGGCACATCAATGAGGCTCCATGGTGATCTAGCGCGTGCCCAAAGTGACCGCCGCAAACGGCGGCAGGCGGAGTTACTGGGTTGGCATGTGGTCGTGAATACCGCCCAGGAGTTGAGCGACAAAGAAGCCCTTGGCCTGGCGCTGAGCGATATTGCACTCATCCTTGAGCATGGCAAGTGAGTGAAAAGAGTCGCTAGAACCGTTTCGGCAGACTAGCATTCATACGCCGAGAGCCTGAATAGCCCACAAACACGCCCCGGCTATCCATCAGGAGTGTTTGTACCTGAATGACCTGACTCCACGATGGTAGGCCATTTAGCGCGCTACGCGCTGCTTTTGAAATGGGATGTTAACGGGGATTGGATTGGGTTCGAGAACCGTTCTCAGACTTCGCCCTGGGATGAGCTTGTGCTATAATGGCTTTGGTTGAGCGCGCTGCTCCGCCATCCCCCTGATTGAATGAGCGAAACCGAACTGAATGATTGCCCGCCAGCGGGTTGTTTGCGTTGGCTCTGCTCGTCCCCGTTCCACTTCCTCGTCCGCTTTCCTCGCAAGTTCCCCTCAGGAATATTCCCCATGACACGCGAAATTCCCCTTGGCAGTCTGTACCTCACCCTGGTTGACGATGACGACTATGACCGGCTCAGGGTCTACGAGTGGTTCTTGTCCGGTACAGGCTATGCGGTTGCCTTCATCCCTGTGGACGGCCAGTTCAAGCTGACCTATCTGCACCGGTTGCTCATGGACGCCCAGCCTGGTGACATCGTGGACCACATCAACAGCGATCCGCTGGATAACCGGCGTGACAACCTGCGCATCGTGACTCCGCAGCAGAACAGCCAAAACAAGCGCCTGAGTGCCCATTCCACCACGCGGCTCAAAGGGGTGGGGTGGCACAAGCGCCGCCACAAATACCACGCCCGAATCCAGCTCCAGGGCATCCGCTACCATCTGGGTTTCTTCAATGACCTGCAGGAGGCCGCTCAGGCTTATGACGAGGCTGCCAGATGGCTGTTCAAAGAGTTCGCGGTCTGGCAACTATCCCGACAAAGAGACTCCACGATCTGTGGCCCTTCTGGTGGCTCAGCGACTGAAGAAGCGGGGATATCCGGTCAGATGAAAGTGCTCTCGTGATGGGCGCTTCCCGTCAGTGGCGAAACCTGGCGTTGCGACAATGTCGCCAGGCATTTGCTTGTCCCGGCGACATGTGCTGTGATTCGAGTGTGCGGGGTAGGTCATGCGCTATCGGGTGATGGCTCCCGTGATCGCTCCAATAGCCGGCGCAGCCCCTGTCAGCGAATACATCGTCACGTAAAGGGTGAAAGTTCCATCGGGTTCTGTCACCAACGATGCCGGACCCAAGACCCACTGGCCCGCAGATTCCAGCACCGGGCCGTCTCCGTAGCGAGTCCAATGAATACCGTCCGTGCTGGTGGCGTACCCCATACTGTGAAGCGCTTGCGGTTTGTCGACCCCAAGATAGAACATTTCCCAGGCAGAGTCCGTTGATCGAATTACGAATGAGGTCACCTCATGAGCATCCCATGTGCCCGGTTCGCCTACGGTGAAAACCGGATCGCTGAGCGCGAACATCTCGCCAGTAGTAGCTGGATCATCGTATTTCACCCAGACAATGCCATCCGGTGAGGTGGCCATACCCAGCGACGAAGGAATCTTCGCAGAGGGCTGTTGGGACAAGTAGAAGAGGGCGAACCCATCTTCATATGGGCACACCGACATCAGCGCGACAAATTGGCTATCCCAGGCCAGACCTTCGCCCGTTTCCAGGACAGGCTTTTCGTCAATTGTCCACGGACCCGTGGGAGCCGGAGCCGTGGCGCGCAGGATTCGGGACGATGGGTTGGTGGGAGCATCCGTCTCATTGAAATACAGAACCCACGTATTCCCATCAAGCGCGGGCATAGCCCAGGGGATTCCACCCGGTGAACGCTCCAGCACAGGGTTGTGCTCATACTTGGTCCAGTGCAGGCCGTCAAGGGAGGTCGCATATCCAATGGCGTGGGGGGTCTCCCAGGGGTTTTGTCCTTCACCTCCAGCATAGAACATGTGGTATTGCCCGTCTGCAACGACCACATTTCCGGCCACTACCAGTCCCGAATCCCATTCCCCGGCATCTCCGTGAACCAGAATCGGGTTGTCTTCATACGGGGTTAGGCTAATAACGATCACTGGGGGATCCTGTGCATCCGCAAGCGGAGTGATCGCCAGCGCGGGCAGCGCCAGCACGACGATCAGCGCAACGAAAAATGCACGATTCCTGGTTACCATGACCACATCCTCCTCCAAATCACTCTATGCGTGCTCTAGAACCCCTGCGCCTCATACGTGACCCCAGGGAACGCGACCGCGTTCGGTGCGAGGGCGGCGGCAGCATCCGCGTCACCTTTGAGCGCCGCCAGCAGGAAGGCGGTCACGAAGTGGTTGATCAGGTCATGAGCGCGGTCTTTGTCCCAGACCTGATCGGCGCACAGCCAGTAATAGTTGAGCACATCGACAAGCCACGGCTCAACCTCACACGAATCCCAGTACAGGGGGTGGTCAGCACCTTCAAAGGCGACCAGCGACTTGACTGCGCTACCAAGCTGTTCATAGATAGGATAGGCTCCACGGTCGGGGATGTTCACAGAATCCATGGTCGATGTGATTACCATGGCAGGAACGGTCAAAGAAGCCACTCCTTCGTGCTGCGCTCCCCAAATATCTCCATCCGGATTGAGCGTGATCACCGCATCGACGCGGGGATCGTATTGCTGAGGCCATGCCCTCTCTGGGGTAGCAGCTAACTCAAACATCGCGGCGATCTCGTCCCGTTTCGGATAGAACGCCAAACAATCTGTGAACCATACCAATCCCTCTGGTGTGCCAGGGTTGACGGGACATCCGCCCAGACTCATCTGTGCTCCGCCCCCTATCAGAGCGGTCCATCCACCTGAAGAATGTCCGGCTACAGCCAGTTTGTCGACATCGATTACCCCTGCCAGGTCGCCATCCGCTGCTGTCAAAGTATCCGCATACTGTATGGCCAACATGGTTTCGGCAGGCCGATAGTATGCGCCCTGCCAGAATTCTTCTAGGGTCTCACCACGATGCTCCATGGATATCACGACAAAGCCCTGAGAAGCCAGGTGCTCCAGCATGTACACGCCGCTTTGACGCCACGAGGCGAGTCCTGGGGAGTAAATCACTAATGGATACGGACCGCTTTGTGTGTCAGGTGCTGCCGCCGCTAGCGCGTGCCCCGTGATAGGAAGCGCCATATCTTCGGGGAAGCCTACCTGAGCTAAAAACTCTTTCGATACGTAGTAAGTGACTTCTTCGGGTTTTCCCTCCGGGTTGAGGGCAGGATACCAAACCGTAATTCCAAAACCACTATCCCCCTCTGGAACAAAATAATCGCGTGTGCCGACCCAGTACGGTCCGTGCAGGGCATACGTGGGCGCGTCGGGGCGCAGGCCGACCTGTGGCGGACCGCCCCCCTCTTGGGCTTGGGCGGATGGCAGGATCGCCAGCGCGGGCAGCGCCAGCACGACGATCAGCAGACTGAACGTACAACGCTTCGCGAACATGATTCTCTCTCCTCACACTCAGGGTCAATCTCGGCGTTTCTGAACCGGTCGGGGCGTGGCACTAGTGGATGCCGAACCAGGGAAGATGCCTACAGAGGGGAGGGCAATGAAGAAAAGGCGTGGTTGTAGGACGCAGAACCTGTCCTTATCAAACCACGACTTCTAATTAGCTGGATAGTTTCGATTGAGGGGTTACTTGGCGTACCAGGTGGCTACCTCCAGTAGTTCTGGAATCGGGCTATCTTCTTTCCTGAGAACCGTTCTAGGCACTGGAGGACGATTCCGTTTCCTACAGCCCCTTTCACTAATTCGGTCCATCCCGAAAAGGCTCGTAATCAGGGATGGGTTCTCCCGTAGCATTGTCATAGCCATCAGGGGCAGTGACCACGGCCCACACGTCCTGGGCGAGCTTGACCGGGGTCTTGCTGTAGTTGAACTGATGGCAGACATAGGTCCATTCCTTCGTGCTGGGCGACCAGAGGTACATGTACGAATACTCGCCGAGCTGCACGCCCGTGTCCTCGATCAGGTGGTCGAGCGTGATCTCGCCCTTGGTGGCGATGGCCAGGCGCATGTCGTGGTTGCCCAGGATGGCGTCGATGCCATCGAACAGAATAGCCCGAAGCTGCGTTCTCGACTGAGTGGCGTGGACCAGTATGGCAAGCTGCGCTACCGCCATGCGGAAGGCATCAAGTGTGGCTGCAAGAACCGTTCCGTGTTCACACATGTCATCGAGGATGATTTCAAGCGGCTCATCACCGTCTTGAGCATACGGGAAGACAAGCTGCCGCTCCTGGTGGAGATGACTATTCAGGCTGAGCACGGCGGTCCCAGCGCCATCGACGATGACTTCGAGCGTCAGAAGCAGGCTGCTGTCGCCAAGCTGCGCCGGAAGATTGAAGCGGCACGTGACCTCTTTGGCGATGGTGACATCAGCCGCGAAGAGTACCTCAAGCGCAAAGTTGAGTGTGAGCGTGACATCGTCCACTGGGAGACGCGGACCACGGATGTGCAGAAGGCGGCTGTTGAGCTGCGCATGTGCATGGAGTTGATCAACATGATCGTCTCGCTGTGGGATGAAAGCTCTGACGAGGACCGGCAGCAGCTTGTGCGCATGATCTTCGAGGAGATCATCTACGACCTCGACCAGCAGCGGATCGTGCACTTCAGACTGAAGACGTGGGCCGAGCGGTTCCTGGACCTGCGCATGGCGCTTCACCTGATGGAGAATGGCAACTCTGGTGACCCAGATGGTGACGATGACGGGCCTGGCGCGGGCGATGGCGTGCCCAAGGAGGGTGGAGGCTGCGATGATTCAGGTGGCTTTGGAGGTGAGGTAAGTGGTGGACCAAGTGGGGAGAAACAAAACCGCCCGTGTCTCAAGTACACGAGCGATTTATGCCCCATAGAGGGCTTGGTGTCAGGGGATTGCAACACCTTGCAGAGGCGATCCGCTACGGCATGCTGCTCATGTACATTGGGCGAGAAACACCACAATTCCCCCTTACAGATCACACTCCGACCCAACATGACCGCAATCACCAAATTCGAGCGCTGTATGCTCAAGGCAAAACGGAGATGGAACTGGCCCAGCTTTTCGGCATCTCTCACCAGCGCGTGTCGCAGATTCTGCACGGGCGTCGGAAGTGAGGGGAATGGCCATGATCCACGATCTGTGACCATTCACCCAGGAACAGAAACAAAGCGCGCACAGAAATGCGCGTGAAGCCGTTCTGCGCACCATCGGTCCACGCCCGACGCGCGAGCACTTCACCTACTCAACGATCTCAAAGTATCCGCCAGCCGTGACCCGGCTCCATTTATTGTTATGCCTGGTGCCTGCTGCTGGCCGCGTTTACTCCATCAGCTTATTCGCCTTCAGTATGGTGCCGTCGAGATATGCTGGCGATGATGAGCCAGGAAGAGAGGCGTCAGGCTGTCTACCGGGAAATGAAAGCTGACCTTTGGTATGAAGACCCTGACCCAGATGAACAGCCGGAGCGCACCATGTTGAGTATCAGCAAGCTGTCGCCTCTCCGACAAAACGGCGGTGATGCGCGCCCAAAAGTGATCGCCGCCGTGAGCGGCGCTGTGTGATCTGCGGCGAGATTCTGCTCGACCCGTCGCTGCTTGGCGGGCGGCGCCAGGTGTACTGCTCGAATGCATGCCGACAAAAAGCCAAGCGGCAGCGGCTTAAGCAGATCGCCAGGTCCAAATGAGGGCAACTCGTGCTGCTCTCATTTCAGTTATCCTCTGACCTGACGAATTATCCAGCAGCTTTGCGGGTAGGGCGTTGCCCGCCATTTTGAAGGACGTAACCCACTTTCACCCTG
Source organism: Anaerolineae bacterium (assembly GCA_034429275.1). GTDB lineage: Bacteria > Chloroflexota > Anaerolineae > Aggregatilineales > Aggregatilineaceae > DAOUFU01. The sequence goes on from DAOUFU010000009.1 coordinate 25,159, forward strand.
AACGGGATACGGCTGCTCATAGACAAAGAGCAGCCGTATCGCATAACAAGAAATGCTCGCGAACGCCGAAATTCGGCCTATAGCGCTGTCCCGAGCTCGGCCTTGTCCAGAATTTCGAACTCAATCTCCTCGAAGGTCTCGATAGTCTTGTGAACAGGGCAGTGTTCAGCAACACGCCTGATGGCTTCCAAACGCTGGTTTTGGCAGGCTGTGTTTGGCATTTTCACCGTGATCTTGAGGTTGACCAGGCGCGTGGGATTGTCGGCCTTGTCAAAGGACACATCCACCGACATGTCATGGGCATCAAGACTATTCCGCTCACAGTATTGAGCGACAAAAGCGCCAACACAGGATCCTAACGAGGCGATAAAGATTTCTGGCGGGGTTGGTCCCCGGTCCATTCCCCCCATACCCGCAGGCACATCAATCTGAAGTGCATGGTTACCGATCTGGGTTTCGAACAGCATATTCCCTTTATAGAACGTTGTGATCACACTCATGATCCGGGTTTTTCTCCGTGGTTGTGTCGCATCATAATACGCGCAAGTGATCGGCGGCACTGTGCCACCGGTCAAGTTTCGGTTGCTGGCATAATGTTATCGAGCTGCCTGGCTCGCCAGTCTGGTCTACGTTCGTATGGGGGCCTCCTTCCTGCAGGTATCTGTTTCATATGCCCGAAGGGTAGAACCTTTCTTTGCAAGGTCTGGTGATGTGCCTGCCTGTTTATGCTCACTCCTGTACGGGTTCATTGTCCCATGTCGATGATGGGGGCCGATGCAGCCGCAACGCGAGCCTGTTTGCCAAACCATCCACAGCAGGCCACCCCGCTGGCGCGTGCAGGCACAGAATCAGGATCATCATCATGGCGGAAGTCAGGCACCAGGCGCAGGTCGCCCCGATCACGAACGGCTCCAGAAAAGTCAGATAGAGCGAAAACAGGACGCCGAAAAGCCCCATTCCCAACAACGCTGCATCCGCACCATCGGCGATCCAGCCGCTGGCATAACGACGGACTCCCCAGACGACCAGGATCAAGACGTAACCAAAGATTCCAAATACGCCGATCGGAATCAGGCCAAACAGCTTGGCGTACTCACTCTGCTGGACCGTTTGGCAATCACCTACCGCGCCACACACGGCTTCATTCTCGCCGACCTCGACATATGCCAGGTACCCGGCTACTACGAGACCCAAACAGGCCACCGCGGGCAGCACCCAGCCAGGAATGTGGTAGGTCACGCTCTGCTCGGAGTGATGGAGGCTGCGCCAGATGGCCCATACAATCGCAACGAGGCCACAGGTCACGCCGGCAGCCAATACCGCGGGCAGTGAGACCGTGCTGCTTTCCAGCGCCAGCGTCCCCGCGATAATGGTGGTGATGAGGGCCAACCCCAGGACCAACAACCTTTCAAGATGGCTCATTTCCCAATGCCGCATCTCGCGTGCCCCGAACAGCCGCGCTCCATAGCGTAGTTGGACGCCCAGCCCAACGATCAAAATGCCCAAGACACCCAGAGCAAAGCTGTTGCCGAGTTGAGCCTGCTTCAAACGATCGCGCCAGGTCATTTCCCGATATGTCGTGCTGATGGGCGCTGAAGCAGAGGCATCCTCCTGACTTTCGCCGGTTTGCTGGCTGGCCATCATCGCTTCGTAACTTTCCTTCAAGCCAGGAATCGGCGGCAGGTCAATCCCACCTGCAGCAATTCCGCCCTGCACCAGGGTTGGCAGCTGTTCAGGAATGTCCCGGCTGCCCGATAACACTGTTGTTCCGACGACAAGGACAGGAACATAGCCGCAGACGTCATCAGGGACCTCCAACGTGTCACACATGGCGAAATACAGCTCGCTGCCTGCCGGTTGAGACACGTCGATGTACAGCATTTGAAGCTGGGTGCCATACTCCTCTTGAAGTGGAGGCACAACTTCATTGATGACGTAGTGGCAATGTCCACACGAGGGAGAGAAGAACAGCACGGCGTGAATCACCGGCTGCTGCGCCTGTACTACGCTGCTCTGAATGCCAAACAGCCCTAGAACGACCATTACTATCAGTAAACAGGTGCTCCTCATGGTAATCCTCCTCTCGTTTCCAGCTTTCGTATGGCCACGCGAGAATGTTCCCATACTCGGCTTTCCGTCAGTGCAGCTTGCCTATATGATCCTCAAGTGTGCCGTCGATGTAAGCCTTTACCGCTTCCTCGGCATCTGCGATCTCAGTCACGAAGGGGCGGATGTTGGCCTGTTCCATAGCCAGATACGCGCCGCGCCCCATGCCACGCACAATGATGGCCTCGCAGTCCTGAATGGACTCGATCATGCGCACATGTTTGGCGTCCGAATGCGCGCCAAAGCCGTGCCCGCGCGGATCGTGTTCCTCGTTGTGGTCGTGCTCTTCCTGCGCAAACTGGCGGTGTCCGGCCTTATCACGAAGTTCTTTGCCCACAATCTCGTTGTTTTCTACGGAGAAAACCAGATAGTAAGGGGCGCGACCAAAATGCTGGCTGATGGTTTGACCGTCTTCGGTGATGACTGCGATTTTCATGGTGAGATTCATCCCTTTTCTTTGCGAATTACCCCAATGCGGATTCGGTAAATGGCTCAATGATGATGATGGTGCCTGTGCCAATCTGGACATAGTTATCGCCATATGCATCGACAAAAGCGGTGATGGCTTGCTCGCCGGTGCAGTGGCACGGGCCGACACGCCCTACGCCCAGGCGATGGAATTCTTGCACGATAGACGCAATCTCGGCGAGCGACGTGTCCCCTAGATGAAAGCCGCCCAGGACAAGATAGACCGGCTGCACGGAGGTTTCTTTGATGCGCTCCACAACAGCCACGATGCCGGGATGAGCGCAGCCGGTTAGGACGACCAGGCCGCGATCGGTCGCTATCGCGATCGCCTGTTCAGGCGTTTCGCCGCCCATCTCGCCTGTGGTGAATATGCCCTCGATGATGAGTTGATTGGGGACGGTTTCAATGACTGTTGCTGTGTGGGCTATCCGCTGCTTAACTGAGGATGGGAATGAAGGCAGGAGATACACTTCAGGCTGGACCCCGGTCGCTAACAAGGCACTCAGTCCGCCGGTATGGTCCCGGTGGCCATGCGAGAGCACAATGGCCTCGATGTCCAACGGATCGATGCCTAGTGCGGCCATGTTGCCAAGCAGGGCTTGACCGTCGGCACCTGTATCAAACAGCAGGATGTGCTCTCCATATTCGATCAGCGCGGCAAAACCCCATCCCGCTGTCAAATCAGGCTCGGAGAGGGTGTTTTCGTAGAGAATCGTGATTGTCAGGGTAGGGAGATCGTCTCCGCTTGATAGAGCAGCGTGATCGCCGGTTGGAATAAGCATCAGTGTGAGTAATGACAGGATAATGAGCATTCGCGTGATCATGGTGGCCTCGATATATCGGCAGACAGTAGCCTAGCCGGTCCGTTTTGAATGTTGCCTGGGATCAACCGCTGCACTCTGTTCGGTGGTTGGGTAGTGAGAAGAGGCCGCACTCCAGAACCAACTCCCGTAGCGTTTGACCACCTGTGCTCGCCCGCTCTCTTTGAGTCCATCCAGTATGGTGTTTGCCTGACCAGGAGCGGCTTGTTCAAGCGCTTGTACCAGTTCCTCCTGGTGCATGGGGTGGCGCGTAATAATGCCCATGACCGCATCGGCCAGGTTCGCTTCGCCGCGCAGGTCGAAACTGCCCATGGCAGGATGCAGAACATGGGCGACCTTTCCCAGGATCGCCAGCGCGCGCAGCACCCCTTCCTCGTCGGCGGGCTGCACCCAGGTTTCCGCCGGAGGGCGGGTGGGTAGACTGATGTGGATTTCGTCTGGTTTCACACTGCGCAGGATGCTCGCAATGTCCTGCAAAGCGCGTTCCGTGTCGTTCAATCCCTGAACCAGCATCACCTCAACCCATAAACGCCCACGGTAGATTTGCCGGAAGTCAATCAGGCCAGTCACCAATTTTCGAAACGTCGCATGCGCATGAGGCCGGTTGATTCGTCGATACAAGGTAGAAGTACCCGCATCCAGCGTGGGCAATACAGCATCGGCAGCGGCCAATTCATACCTTACCTGGGGATCGTGCAGCCAGGAGCCGTTCGTGATTACGGCAACCGGGATGGTGCTGAGGCGTTTCACCTGCGTGATCAGCCACCCAATGCTGGCGTGCAGCGTTGGCTCACCAGACCCGACAAAGGTGATCCAATCGATCTCGCCCGTCTGATGTACCTCAAGCGCCTGCCGGACTTCAGCCAGAATTTCCGCAGGAGGAAAGTAGTCCTGGCGCGTGTGGGTCACCGGCTGTGAACGACCTAACTGGCAGTACACGCAGTTCCAGTTGCAGGTCTTGAGCGGAATGGTGTCGATTCCCAACGACTGCCCCAACCGGCGCGAGGGTACGGGACCAAACACATACTTCATGAGTGATTTGCCTTCTCCGTCAGAATGCCCCGCACGGGTACGCGCTCATACTCACCATCCGCACGTTTACGAAGGGTATAGAGATCGTCCGGTTGTTCGATATGGTCGATGAACAGCACCCCATTCAGATGGTCGATCTCGTGGTGTACCAGAATCGCGTCGAAGTCTTCATAGACACGCTCAAACAGTTGCCCTGTTTCATCGAGTGCTTTGACTTTCAGAGTGTGGGGACGGCGCGTGGTCCCATAAAGTCCAGGAAAACTGAGACAGCCATCAAAATCTGGGCGTTCGTCGCGCGCCTCGATAATCTCAGGGTTGACCAGGGCCGTTGGGGTCACGGTGAGCGGATCATCCTCATCCCGCAGACCCAGCCGCACGACGACCACACGCTGATGCACATTGATCTGCGGCGCGGCAAGTCCGGCCCCATCGGGGCAGGCCATCAACGTGTCTTTCAAGTCCTGAATCAACGCTTGCACACGCTTGTCTGCCTTCCGCACCGGGTCGCTTTTGCGGCGGAGAGATGCTTCGTTTTCAGCATAGAGCACGATCTTTCGAAGTGGCATGGCAGTTATCTTTCGTTGCGTGGCGTCGGAATTGGACTTCTGATCACTTCCACAACGCAATAATGGCTCGTATATTTGCGCCCATTTTACAACTCTTATGTACATCCGTCAATTTTTATAGTACAATCGAAACCGTTAACCAGCGCGAAAGGGATGGTGGTCATGATGGAAGAAATCGCTCCGAATGTTGGCCCGCGTATTCGTGCCCTACGTGAGCAGCGAGGGCTGTCGCTGCGCGCGCTCGCGGAACGCTGCCGCCTGTCCATCAATGCCATCAGTCTGATTGAGCGCGGTGAGAACTCGCCCACAGTGTCTTCGCTGCATCTACTGGCCACGGCGCTGGGCGTGAAAATTACGGAGTTTTTCGAAGATTCCAGCGAACAGGCGGTGGTGTTTGTGGAGAAACATCAGCGGCTGGCTACCGAGGGGAACGGCCTGCTGATGGAAAGCCTGGGGATTGGGCTGCGCAATCAGCAGTTGGAACCTTTTATGGTGACTGTTGAACCTGGGGGGGGCAATGCCAGTGAAGCTATCATCCACCCCGGCCAGGAATTTGTCTTTTGTCTGACTGGGGCCATCCAGTATCAGATCGGTGGGCAGAATTATTGTTTGGAACCAGGCGACAGCCTGTTGTTCGAAGCTACTCAGCCGCACTGTTTTCGAAATGTCGGCGATTGTCCCGCCCAGGTGCTGCTCATTTTCCAGGCGGCTGAGGGCGGCCATCTGGCTCGCCAACGTCATATGGAAGGATAGGCGCAACAGGCTCAGCGCCACAATTCATTGAGCCAAAAGGCCCCATAACCAATTCAGGAGAAGGATGTCACGATGCGTATTCTAGTGCTGGGTGGGGACGGTTATCTGGGCTGGTCCACCGCCATGTATTTCAGCAAGCGCGGCCATACGGTGGCCGTGGTCGATAACTTTCTGCGGCGGATGATGCACTTTGAGCGCGGGACCGACAGCCTGACCCCGATCCAAAGCCTGCATGCACGCGTTGACGCCTGGAAGGAAGTCACCGGGCAAGATATCGAACCTTTTATCGGGGATGTGCAAGACTGGCACTTCATCAGCCGCGTATTCCGTGACTTCAAACCGGATACGATCATCCATTATGGCGAAATCCCCAGCGCTCCCTATTCCATGATCGACGTGCATCACGCGGTCCAGGTGCATGAAAACAACGTGAATGGCACGCTGAACGTGCTGTTTGCCATGCATGAATTCGCGCCGGAGTCGCACTTGGTCAAGCTGGGCACTATGGGCGAATATGGCACGCCCAATGTTGACATCCCCGAAGGTTACTTTGAGGTGGAGTATCGCGGGCGCAAAGACGTGCTGCCGTTCCCTCGTCAGCCGGGATCGTTTTATCATCTGACCAAAGTCCACGACAGCAACAATATTATGTTCGCGTGCCGGGTGTGGGGATTGCGAGCGACAGATCTGCAGCAAGGGGTAGTTTATGGCATCGAGACGGACGAGATCAAGCTCGATGATCGCCTGTTAACTCGTTTCGATTACGACGAATCTTTTGGCACAGCGCTCAACCGTTTTTGTGTGCAGGCGGTGGTCGGAATTCCGCTAACCGTCTTTGGCAAGGGACAGCAAACGCGCGGCTACCTCGACATCCGCGATACGTTGCAATGCGTTGAGCTGACCACGCTCAATCCGCCTGCGCCGGGCAAGCTGCGCGTGTTCAACCAGTGGGTTGAGCAGTTCTCGGTGATGGACCTGGCGCTGCATGTCAAACATGCGGCCAAACAGCTCGGCATCGACGTGAAGATCGCTCACTATGAGAATCCCCGTGTGGAAATGGAAGAGCATTACTACAATCCTGACCACAAAGAGTTATTTGATCTCGGCCTCAAGCCCCACCTGCTCAATGATACCCTGGTGGAAAGCGTAATCAAGCGCGTCATCCAGTACAAAGACCGGGTGGTGCAGCACTCTATCGTGCCGCGCATCTACTGGAAGCTCGGCGACACGGAAGAGTACACCGAAATTCTCGATTACGAAGAGAACCACGGCAAATAGTCTCCGATTGTGCCCTGCGGTAAAATCGCCTCACATAAACAGCGCGGAAGGTGAACCAAATCCACCTTCCGCGCGTTTGACACTGGCACGTTGCCGAGTGGGTTATGCACCGCCTCGCCTGCCCCCTGACCACAATGGGCGACCATTCGCATCGCGTACCGCAATCTGTTGGCTGGTGGTCAGGTTCTGGATCGAGATCGCTTTGAACTCGCCATCCTCAACAAATCCCATGAGGATCACAGTGTGCCCTACCTGTACATCTATCCCTTGCTCCAGGGCATAGGCCCAGGCTCGACCTTCGACCATGACTGATTCATTGGCATCCGTTTCGATCACCAGTTCTGTGCTGTTTGTCGTTACTACAACTCCTTGATAGCTCAACGCATCTGCGGTTGCGATACTGGCATTAGCTGGTTCACCAATCCCGTTGCCTTGCCCCTCACCACCATTGCCGCGCCCCTGACCCTGACCGGTGCCATTGGCCAGTCCCTGGTCATTTTGCAGGCTTCCCGACCACATCGGTTGGCCATTATCCAGCCGCAAGGTGACGGTTTCCCCATTGGTGAGATTATCAATCTGACCTGGTTTTAGCTCGTCGTCTTCCTCGAAGATCTGCATCACAAGCTGATGACCCACCTGGGGCGAAAAGGGTTGTGTTTGCGCATACAGCCACGGTTGACCCTCGACCAATACTTGACGCCCATCGGCCAATTCGACCACCATCGCCTCTGATCCGATACTGCTGACGGTGCCTTCGACGGTCTGCCATTCACTTACTCGCTCACTCTGGATACTCGCAAGCGGTTCATTGGTTGTGCGTTCCGTTTGGTTTCTGCCCTGGCCCTGGCCGCGACTTATTGTGACTTCTGTTATCTCTGTGATAGAGGCGCGTCCGCGACCCGATCCCGTGCCTGCCCCGTGTCCCTCCATGCTGCCGGAGGATGTTTTGGCGTTGGTGCGCAAGATCGCCCCATAAATCAGGACTCCGATGAACCCGACGAACAAGCTTCCCAGTACGATTTTCTTCACCATGATGGTTTCTCCTCGAAGCGAAAGCAGCGTTAGCGTGCCGCCATCGTAGAACGGCTCGATTTGAGTTGCGGGATCAACCCCACAAAGAATTTGGTGGTCACTTTGGTGACCCAGCGCCAGTGAATGACAAAATGAATCAGTGCAGCTACCGTCATGACAACCCCGGCCCAGGTATGGATCAGGTCCCACTCTGTCGCGCCAAACAGGACGGTTGGGCGGTCATGGCCGCTGGGGACGAACAGAAAATAGATACCGCTGATCGCAGTCAGTAGAAAACTCAGCGCGATAACGGCGTTTACCCCAAGATTGACTTTCGCACCTGTGGACATGGGCGTCGCACGGTGGCGGCGACTGCTAAACAACCGCTTGCTCGTCGACTTGATCCATTGAAGATGTATGGCGAGATGGAGCATCACCGCCACAATCATCAGAACGCCGCCCCAGGTGTGAACGTCGCTCCAGCCAGCCCGGTCAAACACAATCCGCACGTCATACCAGGGGTTACGCCCGCCCTGATAGCCGTTTGGGAAATACAAAAAGTAGATGCCTGACAGAATGGCGGCAATGGCGGCCAGAAACAGTCCGGCATCGATCAGCCAGTTCAGTCGTGTTCTACGCGAAAGTGAGGTGCGCATGATGTGCTTATCCCTTTTTGCATACCGATTGTGCCCATCATAGACCAGGGTTGTGTGGAACTGATGAAGAAGGTGCGCGATTCTTGTGAAAATTGGCGCAACCGATCAGCGATCAGACCTGGATGGAGTGACCAAGCCTGACGGCGGCGCTTTTCACCATTACGAGAGCAGGGGCGTACATTAGCCGGAGATCACACGGGTTTTCAGACAGGACTTACAAGGGTCTTCGAGATCGCGGGCGCGATGGGCACGGCGAAATTCCCGATAGGCGGGCGACTGCCAGATCGCATCCAGCGAGCAGTCGTGGATGTTGCCAAAGATCAGCGGCTGGCAGCTCCACCCAATACGCTTAGCAGCCGCTTCGGGAGACCTGAGCGGCAGGTGGGTGAACACGCAAGGCGATACATCCCCATTCGCTGCAATGAAAGCGGCCTTCTGAATGTTTTCGGTGCAGGCAGGGCGTGTCATGGCCAGCAGGGCGGCGAGGTCAAATGGATCATCGGCGGAAAGGTCTGCCTCTTGCTGGATCGCTTGAGGACCAACGAGCTGTGCGCGGATGTCCAGCCCGACTCGTCTGCCCTCGGCTGCCAGCTTATCCAACCGCCCCCGCAGGTTGTCATATTCAGCCTGGCTGGCGGGAATGATCGCTTCAGGGGCGAGGCGGGGCAGCGGCACAAAATCCAGCGTGCTGATCACCACCTGGGACACGCCCAACCCGGTCAACAAGGCGCGGATTTGCTCGAGTTCGTCCAGTCCAGACCGCAGCAGCAGGTAGGCAATGTGGATTTCAGGGCGCGGGCGACCCTCTTGGTCTTTGATCCGTGCTAACTGTCGTATGCACTCAAGCACCTGGGCCAGGCGCGCGCCTTTGCGAACGGTGTCATTTGTTGCGGTACATCCTGCCAGCGAAAACGCTACAATATCCACACCGCTATGGACCAGCCGGGTGAGTCTGTCCGCGTCCAGCAGCATGCCATTGGTGGTTGTTCCAACCTTGCACCCGGCTGTTTTGGCGATTTCCGCCATCTCAAAAAAGTGAGGATTCAGGAATGGCTCGCCCCATCCCTGAAGGAAAACCAGCCGCGCCTGGGCAAAAGACGGGACCAACTGTGCGAACGTCTCCAGGGACATCAGCAGGTTGCTGCCCTCTTGCCGGAAAATGGCCGTTGGACAGTAGGTGCAGGCGGCCTGGCACCGGGTGCTGACTTCCACCTGGAGCCAGTCCCAGCGATACGACCGCAACCCGAGAAGCTTTTTCAGCATGGCCGATTCGATTGGTTATGACATCACTGCCGCAAGCGTTCCCGCTGCGCCATCAGCACGATTCCTTCCTTCTCTGTGCCGATATCGCGGGCTACGGAATCGCACTTGGCCTTCAAAATGAAATAGAGGTTGGCATCCGTTCTGCTTAACGTCTCATAATTCGCCATGCCCTTGGCAATGATCACATCTGCGGAATGAAACACGGCGAGGAATTCCGGCGAGCACAGCGGCAGAGGAACCCCCATGTAATCGCACCCGGTCTCGATGATCTCAGCGACCTGATCCATTCCTGATTGTGCCGCATCCTCTCTTGTCACATCGTTGGCGATGGGGCCAGATTTGACGGCGAAGGTTACGCTGTGTGGGGGCAGCACCTCGACCAGGACGCGATCAAACACGATCTCGCCTGCGTTATCTCCCAGGTACAAAATGCTTCGGGCGTTCGCTATATCGCGTCTCAGGTGCTCGAGGTGGTTGATCGCCCACGTCGTTGACCTGGCTTGTTCAACCGTGGCAGCTACGTCGATGGTGGCGTAAATGCCCAGGTCCATGATATTGCCCGCCGCGGCAATGCGGGTTGCCGCCTCCAGCGGATCGGAGGCGCTGCGCACATAGTCTACGAGTGCGTCATAGGCACTTAACGCCAGCGCGTTGTAACGTCGCTTTTCTTCGCGGAAAGGGTTCTCGTTGCCAAAAGCTGAGCGAACCGTTTTGGCGATCGGGGTGGCATATTCAGCCGGGGTTTTGTCGCCGTTGATGGAGGCGATAATCTCCGCCGCACGCCTGAGAGCAGCAATCGCCTCGTCTGGGTTATCCGTCATCTGCTGAGTCGCCAGCAGGGCCTGCTTCATAAAGCACGCCATACATTCAGGGGTGATATTCATAGAGAGCCGAAATCCGCCTCACTGCGCCTATGCAAATGTCAATTCGGTACCTGCCGGGCAGGGCTGCACCCGGTCACTGAAAGCAGAAGCCAGCGCCACCACCGCACGGTGACCGCTGCAATGGCACGGATAGATGCGCGGTGTGCCACAGGTGGCTGCCAGGGTATCGACGGCCTGCTGAAGCATGTCGCCGGAAGCGCTGGAGAGATGGGTGCCGCCCGCGATGGTGATGATCTCTCCCGCAAAGCGTGCCCGGACGTGAGCCAGGATATTCAGCAGTCCCGCGTGTCCACAACCGAGCAAGACAACGTTTCCCGCGCCGGTGTTCAACACCATTGAAAAGTCGTCACGGTAGGGGGCGGGCTGCCAGCCTTCCCCCGCGCGAATCAGATGATGCGGGCTGCGACCCTCGAACGAAGCGCGATCGGTGATCTCGCCGGTGGTCCAGACACCGGGCAGGATTTCAAGCGGTTCGGCGCTCAGGCGCAGTTCAACACGTGCCTCTAGCTCGGCGCGGGAAATTCGCAGCCCAATCGACTCGTAGTCATCGCCGCGTTGAGAAAACCGCTCGCGGAACAGGTCGGGATGGGCGTACAGCGGGATGCCGGGCCGGGTGTGCGCCAGAACCCTGGGCAGTCCCCCGGTGTGGTCATAATGCGCGTGGCTGATGACCAGTGCATCGATCTGCGCCAGGTCAAGCCCGAACAACGCCGCGTTATGCAGCAACACATCTCCGCTTTGGCCCGTATCGAACAACACCTGTCCATCCGGGGTCTGGATATGCCAGGCCATGCCGTGTTCGCCCCAAAACCCGGTGGACGTTTTCGCCGTATTCTCGACCAGGCAGCGTACTTTGATCATGGAGCGCCCCCGTTTTCCTGATGAGCACAACGCATCGCATCACTTTCATGCTAGCGGTCTTTCCGCCAGCGGACAAATCACCACGCCAGTGAGTCATTCCCCCCGGCAGCGCTTGCAGATGCCATATATGGCCATATGGTCGATACGCGGCTCGAAATTGTAGCGTTGGCGCACATGGTCACGCAGTGGGGCCATCGCGGAATCATCCAAATCCTGGACTGCGCCGCATTGCAGGCAAATCAGGTGGTGATGGAGCGGCGTGGACAGCAGCTCATAGGTGATCCCGGATTGCCCCATATCCGTCTGGCACACCAGCGCCAGGTCTTTGAGCCACTGAAGCACGCGGTACACGGTCGGTTCCTGGATGCAGACCCCGGTCTCTTCCAGGTGTTTCTGAATGGATTGGGTGGTCTGATGGCCGCCGAGGTCGCACAGGGCTTCGATCACGGCCTGGCGCGGCATCGTGATGCGCTCGCCCGTATGCCTGAGATGATCGAGCAGGTCTTGTTTTGTCTTCATGAGCCTTTTCCTTGCGGGTTATGCCTTCGATGCCCTGACCAGATAGTGTTCTTCTGTGTCATCTACCCAGACGTTGAGGTACCCCGCATCGAGTAACAACCTCTGAAGCTCATCGCCCGGCGGCAGCCAGTCGTGTGCAATCGGTCCGCCCGCGTGGGTATGGATGGCATTCACCCGCTCACGCGAGTTGTTGTGCAGGATCAAGAGCTGCCCGCCCGGACGCAATACGCGCTGCATTTCACTCAACGCACGCTGCCTGTCGGCAAAATGGGGAAAGCTGTTGTGGCACACGATGACGTCAAAGGGCGAGCGCGCGCCCGATGCAAAAGGCAGGTAGTGCACATCGGCTTCGGCGAGCCACCCTGTGGGGCAGCGCTGGCGGGCTTGCCGCAGCATACCGTGCGCGAGATCGATGGAGATCACCTTCACCCCTGGGGCGCAGTGGTTCAGATGCGGAATGAGCGCGCCGGTTCCCGTCCCAATCTCCAACACGGCCTGGGCAGAGCCGATAATCCCGGCAAACGGAGCGATCATCTGGCGCAGCGCCTCATCCAGATGATCGGGCATTCCCTCATTCCAGGTGGGCGCGCGGCTCTCAAAGTAATCACGAATGGCGTTTGTCATGGATCAGACCTTTCACATGGCACCGCCCGCCATTGTTCGGCGGGCGATGCGCTTGTTTCAGATACGTTGTTACTGGCGGATGTCCAGCCCGGTAGGCTGACCCACAATGAATTGATGCTTGTTGTAGGGCATGGGGATGCCGCCGCCCCAGCCGCCGGGTGTATAGTACCAGTTGTCGAAAATGTCCGCGTTGAAGACGACCACGCGCGCTGTATAGTACAACGGCAGCACCGGCACATCGTTCGCCAGCATGGCCTGCATCTCGAAGATCGCGTCCCGACGGGCCGCCGGGTCGGTCATGCTCAATTGAGCGCGCGCCAGGGCGTCAAAATCGGGGTTGTTATAGCCTAATGCGCGTGAGCAGCCGCGCGCCTGGCTTTGGCTGGCAAAACTGCGCCGCAGTTGGTCCGGATCACTGCCCAGACCGCCAAACCCAAACACGCCAATCTCGTAGTTGCCCTCGACCGCTGCCGCATCCAGTGACGTCTGGTCCAGGGGGACGCGTTCAATCTTCAGCCCCACAGCGTCCAGGCCCATCTGAATGATTTCGACGACTCGCGCCGTATCCGTATCATCAGCCGCATAAGATAGCTTTATCGGCGTACCGTCATAACCGGCTTCAGCCAAGAGCGCCCGCGCCTGATCCGGGTCGTAGGGGTAGTCGATCAGGTCCGGGTTGTGGAATGGATTGGATGGGGGCAAGAATCCCATGCTGCCCACGTCGCCGAACCCGAACAGCACCCGCTCTAGCATGGCCTGGCGGTCCACCGCGTGCGCGATGGCCTGCCGGACGCGCACATCTTGCAGAGGTGAGTCTTTTTCGAGATTGAAAAACAGGAACATGCCCCATTCGCCGGGCGCGGTGCGAACCTCAAACGGATCGTTCTGGAACGGTTCCAGCATTTCGTCTGTCACGCCGCCAAACTTATCAAACGCGGCAATGTCGCCATTGATCAGCGCCAGGAAGTTGTCGCTGGTGGGCACAAACTCAATCCGCCGAACGTATGGTTCGCCCAGGAAGAAGTCCGGGTTGGCTTCGAACAGGTAAGCGCCTTCGGCCTCGCTGTACTCGATCAGGCGATAGGCCCCCGTGCCGATGAACGCGTCCGGTTCAGCATAGGTCTTGACATCGTCCACGTTTTGCCAGATGTGCTGTGGGAAGATCAACACCGCCGAGGCCGTGGTCTGCAAGAAGGGCGCGAATGGCTGTTTGAGCGTGATCGCTACCTCTGTATCGCTCACTTTGGCCACCGACTCGATCTGATCAACCTGCGACATAAACCACGCGGTGCCGGGATGATCCAGGTAATACTGGATCGAGAAGACGACATCATCAGCGGTGAACGGCTGGCCATCCTGCCACCGGACTCCTTCGCGCAGGGTGAAGGTCCAGCTCAGACCATCATCGGATACGCTCCAATCGGTCGCCAGCCAGGGGATCGTTTCACCGCTGGCGTCGCGCCAGACAAGCGTATCGAACACCAGCGCCGCGCGCGCATAGCCCGGCCCCCGGTTGAATCCAAAGGGCGACGGGTGACCCCAATAGCCCCCACTGGGCAGCCGCAATACATCAACATGCTGTGGCTGCGCTGTGCCCTCGGCACGATGAGCAGCACTTAACGGCACCAACACGGTGAGCAGCAGGGCGATGGCCAACACGGTACGGAAAAGCGTTGATTTGAACATGCACTCTCTCCTCAAGATAACCGAACGATAGACAAGCGTCCCTTACGGCTTACGCTCATCCTGATCAAACCAGGTGAACGCTGGCGCTGCATCGAGCAGCGCGCGGGTGTAGTCGTGTTGGGGGGTGGTGACGATCCGGCTCGTCGGTCCCTGTTCAATGATCCTTCCCTCGCGCATAACCAGGATACGGTCGGCCACTTTGCGCACCAGCGCCAGGTCGTGCGAGATGAGCAGCAGGCCCGTCCCATACTCGTTCTGGATGGTTTTGAGCAAGATCATCAGCCTGGCTTGTTCGCTGGCATCCAGCATCGAGACCGGTTCATCGGCCACGATCAGCTTGGGATGTAGCACCAGGGCGCGAGCGATCACCACGCGCTGAAGCTGGCCTCCACTCAACTCGTACGCATGGCGCGCCAGGAAATCATCGCTGGCGGGCAGGTTCACGGCAGCCAACGCGCGGCGAACCTCTTCGTCGCGCCCGGCACGCGTCCCCATGCCCTGCACGTCGAGCGGCTCGCGCACGATCTCTCGTACCGTCAGATGTGGACTGACGCTGTCGAAGGGGTCCTGGGGGATGAGTTGGATGCGGCGGCGCAGGTGCTTGAGAGCCGGGCCATTCACGGCAGACCATTGCTGGCCTTCTAGCTGGATCGATCCGGCGTCGGGTTCGAGCAGGCCGACCAACAACCTGCCCAGTGTCGTCTTTCCGCTGCCGGTCTCGCCCACAATGCCGACCACTTCGCTTTCCAGCACTTCAAGCGAAACATCCTGCACCGCTTCGATCAGTTCGGCTGGGCTATGGTACCCGTTGGTTGAGAATGTTTTGCGCAGCCCGCTCGCTTTGAGCAGCGTTTGCAACCCGCCCAGATGGCAGGCGACCAGCCGGTTATGGTGCATTTCCAGCGGCGGCTCGATGGTGCGGCATTGCTCAACGGCTTGCGTGCAGCGCGGGTGAAAGCGGCAGCCTGTGGGCAGATGGGCCGGGTCGGGCATCTGGCCGCGTATACCGCTCAAGTCGCGCGCGGTGGTCATATTGGGATAGGCGTTGAGCAGCCCCCACGAATACGGATGGCGCGGAGTCGCAAGCACATCGCGCACGGCCCCCATTTCGGCCAGCTTTCCGGCATAAAGTACGGCCACCTGTTCCGCCAGTTGAGCTACCGCCGCCAGATCGTGCGAGATGATCAGCAGGCTCATGCCGGTGTCAATGCGAAGGCGGCGCAGCAAGGCAATGATCTGCGCCCGCGAGAGCATATCCTGCCCGCTGGTGGGTTCGTCCACAATCAGCAGGTCGGGAGTGCAGCTCAGAGCCATGGCCAGCATGAGACGCTGTTTTTCGCCGCCGCTGAGCTGATGCGGGTAAGCGTGCAGGTGGCGCTCGGACAGCCCGACCTGTTTCACCAAGGCACCGGCGCGGGTCCAGGCGTCGGCGCTGGATAGCTGCAGGTGTTCGCGCATCGGCTCCACAATTTGCTCGCCCACCCGGTACACCGGGTCGAACGCGGTCCCCGCGTTTTGGACGGACAGCGCGATTCGCCGCCAGCGAATTTTGCGCCACTCATTTTCATCCAACCCGCTGATCTCTTCACCGTCGAGGCGAATGCTTCCGCTCACGGCTCCCGCCGGATGCAGCCCCAGCAGCGCACGTGCCAGGGTCGTTTTGCCGGAGCCGGTTTCGCCCACAATCGCCAGGGATGCCCCGGCGTCCAGGGTGAACGAAATCCCGTCCACCGCGCGCACTGCCGGAGCGCTGGATGCTGCCGGTGGGAACGAGACCTGCAGGTCTTGAACGGCAAGTAAGGGTATGCTCATCGCTGGCGCAACCTCGGTGCGAGACGACTCTCTATCCCCATGCCGACAAACGTCAGGGCCAGGATCAGCAGCGTGATGCAGAGTCCGGGCGGCAGCAGCCACCACAGCCAGCGGTCGGTCAGGAACAGCCCTGGCAGGTTGAGCGCATAACGCATGATCAGTCCCCAGCTTTTGATGGTGGGGTCGCCTAACCCCAGAAACGCCAATCCCGCCTCCATCGCCACTGCCTGCCCGGCGGAGGTCACCATGCCGAAGACGATAAGCGGCGCGATAGCGGGTACGATGTGGCGACTAAAGATGTACACCGGGCTGCCGCCGAAACTGCGCGCCATTCGGATATAACCACGCTGGCGCAGGCTCATGACCTGGGCGCGTAAGACTCGCGCCAGCCCTGGCCAGAACAGCAGCGCCATCGTCAGGATCATCTGCGGCAGGCCCGCCCCTAAAAAAGCATTGATCAGGATCAGAAGCGGCAGCCGCGGCAGGGCCATCAGCAGATCGACCAGCCGCATCAGCAGCAGATCGATCCATCCGCCCAGGTAGCCTGCCGCGCCGCCGATGCATACGGCCAGGATCACAGTGCCGATGGCCGTTCCTGCCGCGACGATCAGCGATACGCGCGCGCCATAAATGAGTTCGCTCAGGATATCCTGTCCCACGTCATTGGTGCCCAGGCGATGCATTGCGCTGGGTCGTTCGAGCGGCCTGCCGGTGAATGCATCGGAGTCATGGGGGGCCAGCACCGGGGCAAACAGGGCGGCAGCGATCATCAGTGTGATGATCATCAGCCCCAAAATGCCTTCGGAGCCTATCATCGTGTGCAGGTAGGACCCTATGACCCGCAGGCGGTTCGGTTTGCTTATGGCGATCTGGAATGAGGGCGCGCGCTGCACGGTTACGCCTCCCGAATGCGCGGATCGAGACGGTAATTCAGCCAGTCCGCCAGCAGATTCGCGCTCAGGACCATGATCGACACCACCAGAAACACTCCCTGGATGACAGGATAATCGCGCGCGACGACCGATTCGAAGATCAACCGCCCCACGCCTGGATAGTTGAACAGGGTCTCAATAAACAGAGCTCCAGTCAGGGCAAAACCGGCGTGCGCGGCCAGGTGGTGGACAAAGGGCAGAATCGCATTGCGCAGCGCGTGATGGTGTTTGAGGCGCGGAGCAGGCAGTCCCTTGGCGCGGGCCACGAACATATAGTCTTCGCCCAACACGCCGATCATGGTATTGCGCACCAGCAGGAACTTGCTGCCGACCAGGGCCAGCGTCAGCGTCAGGGCGGGGAGCACCAGATGCTTTCCGTAATCCTGGGCCGCTGCCCAGGGGGTGGCATAGCGTACAAAGGGGGTGCGTCCGCCCGCCAGCGGCAGCCAATCCAGTTGCACGCCAAAGAGAATGAGCAAAATCATACCGGTGAAAAAGACAGGCGCGTTGCTGATGACGATGCTGGCCGCGACCAGGGTTCGGTCTGCCAGGGAGCCGCGCCGCCAGGCCGCTTCCGCACCCCCAACGACTCCCACCAGGGATGCAAGACTTAGCGCTGTGAGCGTCAGAAGCAGCGTCCAGGGCAGATGCGCGCGAAGAAGATCGCCGACCGGTTGGCGCAGGCGGATAGAATGGCCGAGATCACCTGTGAAAGCTCCGGCCAGGTAGTCGATATACTGATGGAGCAATGGGCGATCCAGTCCATAATAGTGATCCAGGGCCGCCCGAACTTCGGCGTTGTAGACATAACTTGAGCTTTCGGGGTCCAACAATGCGGCCAGCGGATCACCGGGTAGCCATCGAGGGAGCAGGAAATTGAGCGTGACGATGACCCAAAGGCTGATGATGTACCCTGGCGTGCGGCGGCGCATGATAATCCTGTGACGCGAATATGCAGATGAAAGTCGGATGTGATGGGGCAATTATGCTGCGTAGAAGCCTTTTTTGCAAGAAATTACATCTGTATATCTTTCCTTCTATTTATCGAGGATATGATGAGTAGAACTCATTTCAAGTTTCGGTCAATGCCCGATAAATGATGATACCGGCCAACAAAACCATTTTGTAGAGATAGGGATGACTAAGAGACAAGAGTCTCAATCAGTTCTGACCTGTGGATAGGGCACTGCCCATAGTGGGAGAAACTAATAGTCATTGCGGGTGCTCTTGGGGATACGGAGCGGTAATATTTCGAACTAGGACTTGCTGATGTTTGTTGAAGTCCAATGTACTGGTGCGGTCTTTGCTCCATCGAGTTGCAACGTGGCTTGCTGATCGACTGAGGGCTAGTGATCGAATGGGTGAGGGGAAGAATGGATAAGTAATAAATATAATAATATCAAAAGTACGCATCAAGACTGTTGCAATCCGTTGCCCCATAGGGGCATTGGAGGCGCAAACCGCTCCAACGCTAGAACATGGCAGGTGTCTTGCCTGCGCCGCTCTGGAAGTAGTATACACGTACCTCGTACCGCCTGACAACTCCCTCTCCCTCCAACAACGCGACGCCCTCATCCGCACCCAACACGCTGCTGGTATATCACAGGCTGAGTTAGCGCGGCAGTTTGGCATTTCGTATCAGCGCGTGCATCAGATTGTGCATGGAAAGAGGAAGTAAAACCCCCTCTGTCATCAGAGTAACGTGGGGCGTGCCAGTATAGACACGTCAATGACTCTATTCGCATAACGGCTCGATGCGATATAACGCGCGTTCCTCGCAGGAGAACTCGCGGATATACCGATGCGCGTATGCCCAGTTAACCATCTGATCAAGAGGCCAGTCGGCAATTTGCCACTCACGCAGCATGCCATCATAGGAAGATGAAAACACCGTAGTTCCGTCAGGGCCGAACGTCACACTCCAAACCAGGGCAGGAACAGAGAACCGTTTTAGTTCCTGCCCGGTTTCGAGGTCCCAAAGAACGATCTGCCCGTAAAAGTCTCCCGATACCACGTAACGTCCATCAGGGCTGACTTCCATGCCCCACGTAACCCCTTTATGTCCTGCAAATCGTCGTAGTACAGTCGCGCTTTTGGCATCCCACAAGACAAGATCACCAGTGATGGCAGTGGACGCAATTATAGTCGTCTCATCAGGGCCAAAGGCGACACGTACAAAGCCCTCGGCCTGATCGGGGGCAGCAGCTTCGAAGCGTTGGATTTGCGCGCCAGTCGCCACATTCCAGAGCGTGACGTTCCTTCCCCAAGGTGAAGCGGTGAGCGCGCGGCTCCCGTCGGCGCTGAACGTGATGTTAGCAATATCACCCGTGTGGTCGAAGGTGCGCCTTTCATCGGTCTCAATATCCCACAGAAACAAATCACCCACAGCGTTCGGATTCCAGGCATCTTGAGTGCCATATAATACGGTATGGCCATTGGGGCTGATGGCTAAACTTCTGAAGCCGGGTGCTGGCACTTCGACGCGGCAAATTTCGGTTCCAGTTTCCAAATCCCAAAGCACGAGGTTCCTTCCGTTACCAATCAACGCCTGTGTTCCGTCTGGGAGAAAGGCCACACCGGTAACCTTATCCGTCATCGAGCCTTCCAACGCGGGAAAACGCTGGAGCACCGCACCGGTCTTCATGTCAAAAAGAACAGCCTCGCCTGATAAAAGCCCTACCAGGAGTTGTTGTGCCTCAGGGTTAATGGCCACTTCAGAGAACTCGGTGCCAGCCAGGTCGAAGTGGCGTAATACCTGATCTCCCAGGTTCCATAGACGGAGTGTGCCATCCTCGTTAGCTGAGATTGCCAGATCGCCGCGCGGACTGATTGCCACCGTCACTATCGAACTTGGGCTGACAAGATGATTGACCACTTGGGCAGCCTCAATATCCCATAGCTCGAACGCTAAACCCACGGCTGTTATTGCGGTTCGTCCATCCGGGCTGATAGCAAAGCAGCGAAAAACGAAAATCTTACCAAATGCTTCTTCTTCCTGGCCTGCTTCAAGATTCCAGCGACGCAATCGGTCGGATGCCGAGACGAGCGAGATGCCATCTGGGAGAAATGCGCCCCCGATCACATTCTGGCCATCTTCAAATCGATGCAATATTTCGCCCGTTGCAGCTTGCCAGAGTATCAAGGTGGTGTCAGCAGAACTTGAGACAATTTTCTCTCCGTCGGGACTGAAATCAACCGTATTCACGACATCAGTATGTCCCTCAAAATGACGGCGTGCTTCACCCGTTTGCACGTCCCAAAGAATCAGCGTTGCATCGGTGGAACCAGAGATGAAGGTTGTGCCATCGGGGTGAAACGCTACGGAGTTGACTGGTCCTGAGTGCCCTTCAAAACGGTGAAGAAAAGCGCCTGTTGCTGCATCCCACAAAATGATGGTGCCATCCTGGGAGGCGGAAAGAGCGGTGCTGCCGTCCGGGCTGAAAACCACGTCATTGATCCAGTCCGAGTGTCCATCCGGCAGCGCCCCCCCAAAACGGCGTAATTCGGGCGTGGTCGCAACATCCCACAAGGCTAGTTCGCCCGCCGTGCAGATCCCACTGGAGTCAAGCCGCCCGCAGCTTCCGGAAAGCGCAAGGCTGCCATCAGGACTGAACGAGATGGCAGTCACGGCAGCATTATGCCCTTGTATGACCGCGCGCACACCGGGACCGAGTGCCACATTACGCAGGGTGCGTACAGCTTCGGGTGGTGGTTGGTCGAGGTTGACTGCTTCAAGAGCCAAAGCTAACGCCAGGTCGGTATGGCCTGTTTCGAAGACCTGCTCAGCGTTAGCAGCCAGCGCCAAACTGTGGTTGACATCGGCTTCACGTTCTGCTTTGTTGCGGGCGTCTCGTTCCCGGTTCTGCCGATCAAAGGCAAAAACGGCGAGCCCCATAGTAATAGCCAGGAATACCGTCAGTCCGGCTACCAGGTACCGCAACCGGTTCGCAGCTTGCTGCTGCTGCTTAGCCAATTGGCGCTGGGTTTCCAACTCCCTCTGATAACGTTCGCGCTCGACATCGGCCTGATGCTCGTGTTCGGCAAGACTGGTATCCAGAAAACCGCGTTCCTCTTGAGTAAGTGCAAGTTGAGTTTCCGCGGCCCATCCCTCAAATTGCTCAAGGCGCGACCCCCGCAGCAAGTAACTCGAGTCCCTGTCAGCTTCAAGCCACTCCGCCGCCGCTACAGCTAATAATCGCTGCTGGCGAATGTCATGGCGGCTCTCATCCAACCAGGTACGCAGGCGTTTCCACTCACGCAGAATAGCTTCGTGGGCTACTTCGACGATTGGTTTGCGGGTGGTCGGATCATGATCCAACGTTAACAGGCGATAGGCGGCGAACGTTTCAATGATGTCGTCCATAAGGTCTTCATCAGATGCGATAGCTATCAGTTCTGCACGGAGCACACGCCGCCGCGTATCCTCGAAATCTTCCCCCAGATTGACCAGTCGTAAGAATAATTGGCGAATGGCGTCCCGTCCGATTTCGTCATGCTCCAGGTAGAGATCATCCGCCCGTTTAGCGAGTGCGCCCACAGCACCTCCCAGGACTTCGTAGGCAGCACGAGTCAGCGTGCGTCCGTCTCGCTGTTCAAAAAGCTCGGTTAACGCATATTGCAGCAGTGGGAGTGAGCCTGGCTGATAATGAACCTCGGACGTGATCGTGGCGACTAATCCGGATTCGAATGAGACACCAACGCGTTCCGCCGGTTTGATGATAGCGGCCTCAAGCTCTTTGGCAGAAAGCGGCAGCACCGTTTCCATGCGGTTTCGCATTAGCTCCCCAAATTCAGGATAATGCAGGGGGCGATCATAAAAATCGGCCCGCAGGGTCACGATCACCCGTACACGACTGCGCCTATCCGTGACGGCTGTATAGATCAGATCAAGAAAATGGGTGCGCATGGCTTCGTCTTCAACCAACGTGAAAATCTCTTCGAACTGGTCGATGACTATCGCAAGTTCACTCCCATCCTCGGGCAGGATCAGCCCGGCGACGCGCAGCAAACCGTTTTTGTCGCGCTCCAACTGTTCACGCAAATTGCCAGACTTCTGGGTAGCCAGGCGTGTCAAGGCAACTTCTAACTCATCCAGGGGGCGTGGGCCTGGAACAACTTCCACGATAAACCAACGCTCGGAACCGGGCAGGTCGCCGCGCCACAGCGCCGGGATCAACCCGGCTTTAACCACGCTCGACTTACCGCTGCCACTGGGGCCAACAACAGCCAGAAAGCGTGCGAGTTCGGAGGTTTCCCTTAGCCGGACGAGCAGTTTTTCGACCAGTTTCTCCCGCCCAAAAAAATCGGGCGCATCCGTTACCCGAAAAGCGCGCAGCCCTTTGTATGGATTTTCTGGTTCGGGGAGTGGAACGAAGGTCGTTTCTGTGGGGACACCCTCAGCTTGGTTCGAGGCCACCGAAACGACCAGGTTAAGTTCGCGCGCTCGCAGAATGGCCTGCTTCCGGCTGCGCACCCGCAGTTTGCGATAGACCTGCGTAATGTACCACTTTACCGTGCCATGTGTGATGAACAACTGGTCCGCAATCTGCCGGTTAGTGCGGCCTTGAATGACAAGTTGAAGAATCTCATGTTCACGGAGTGTTAACTGCTCAAGCAGGCTTTCGCCATGCAGTACGGCATTTTGTGCTGTTAACTCACGGAACGCTGCCGTCATCTCTAGAACATCGCTATATCGTTGGGCAGGATCCATGGCTGTTGATTTTCGGATAATGGCATTCACGGTCTCGGATATTTCATCGGGCAGATTCGTAACAGGCGGCAGGGGATCGCTCAAATGTTGATACATACGTTCAACAGGAGTCTTTCCTGGAAACGGGTATCGGCCGGTAAGGATTTCATATAACACAACACCCAGACTGTATATATCCGTCTGTGGCGTTACCGGATCACTCCGGGCTTGCTCCGGCGCGAGGTACTCCGGTGAGCCGAGAATGACATCGATACCCGTGTGACTCACGGCCGAATCGCGAAGGTCTTTCGCAATCCCAAAATCCGACAAATAAGCGTTTTCATCCTCGTCTAACAAGATGTTGGCAGGTTTCAAATCTCGGTGGATAACGCCATTCCGATGCGCCATTGCCAGCGCGGAAGCCACTTGCTCCATGAGCAATACAGCCGCTTCCAATTCCAAGGGCCCCCGTTGGAGTGCGTCGCGCAGGTTCCCGCCACGTAGCCAGCGCATGACCAGGTACGCACCATCAGGATCGCGCCAATAATCGTAGAGGGGGACGATGTGCAGATGCTCCAGACGTGCGATCAACTGCGCTTCGTTGTCGAAGCGGCGAATGAAATCGGGGTGGTTGGCAAAATGAGGCAGGATGATCTTGATCGCTACTTCACGCCCCAGCGTGGACTGAAACGCACGGTGGACGACCCCGAAGCCGCCACTGCCAATGCGTTCACGCAGTTCATAGCCCTTGATCGTTTTCACGGCTTCCATCGTGCGACTCCGTTATTGGATGGTGCGGTTAACTTCATTTTATAAGAAGATTGGACCGCTTGAGCGTGAATCCTGACCTTTTCCTAACCCCCTTCCTCACCTTTTCCTGCTCCCTCCTTCATTCTCAAGTCTCATAGAATGAGATTGAGTGCATTTCCATCCCAAATTGAATGTCGCCACTACGAAATTGAGGAGCAAATTCAACAGGTATCAACACTGCTGTCGCTCAAAAAAGGGAGTGTCCTCGCAAGCCAAGTTCGTAAGTGACCGGTCAAACTAACTCTGGCGAGCATAAATGAGGAGATAATGATGAACCGAAAAACGAGGATTGTGATATCGGCGTTCTCTGTTGTTCTGACGATCATGATTGCGCTGCCGATTTTTGACAGCGCTTCCCCCAGTGCCGCAATTGGCATAACAATCTCCACCGCAACGCCCACCATGATGCCTGCTGGATACAGCAATGAGGAATGGACGCCTGTAATTCAGGAGTATGATGGGGTGGAAATGGTGCTGGTGCCCCCTGGCTGTTTCGTGATGGGCAGCGACGACAGCCGGTTTTCGAACGAACGACCAGCGCACGAAGTATGCCTGGATGCGTTCTGGATTGATCGCTACGAGGTTTCAAACGCGCAGTTCGCAGCATTTGACGGCCAGGCTGAGGCAGCCCCCGTCTGGAAGGAAGGAGATCTCCCGCGCCACGACATTACATGGTATGAAGCGCAGGAGTTCTGTGAAAGCCGGGAGGCACGGCTGCCGACAGAAGCCGAATGGGAGTACGCGGCGCGCGGCCCAGAAGGGTGGGTCTACCCTTGGGGCAATGACTTTGTGCCGGAAAACATTGTGGTGTTCGACACGACGATAGGCATCGCCCGGTACACAGGAGATATCTCCTGGGTTGGCGCGCGAGACTTGGAGGGCAGCGTTGAGGAGTGGGTGGCCGACTGGTACGCGATGGATTATTCCGCCGCAATGGAGTCAGGCGTGCTCAATCCAACTGGACCAGAAGATGGTATGGGAATGGTACATCGAGGTGGATCCCCCGGCGATGAGTATAGAAGGCATGTCACGATGCGTAAGTGGGACACCCCTGATTTCACCTGGGTTACCTTGGGGTTCCGCTGCGCTCGTAGTGAGTGATTCGGAGCGAGTGATTCAGCATCTGTCTTAGGGCCTATAAACAGTCAAATTGTCTGACGCATACGTAAACACGACAAATGTAAACACGACAAATAAGGGAAAAAGTAGGATATGGCGATGACCAGCAGATTCAAACAGCAAACCTGTCTGATCCTAATGATCGCGGCGTTGGTGATTTCTGTGCTGGCGACCGTACCGTCTGTGGGAGCACAGGAAGGAGAAGGTATACCCCAGGGCGGCATCCGGCCCGATGCTCCGTACTATGCTTTGCACGGACCGTATTGCGTGGGTACGCGCGAGTTTGTGATCGAACCGGACTCCGAGCGCCCACTGCCTCTCACGGTGTGGTATCCCGCGCTAAACCCGGACGGTGTCGCGGAGGAGGTTACCTACGCTTACGACAACTTTGCCTCCATCGAGGGCTTTATCGAACCAGGGCAAGCTATTGTCGATGCGGGGCCAGACGCCACTGGCGGCCCCTATCCGTTGGTGATCTTTTCGCATGGAAGTGTTGAGTATCGCTACGCCTACGCGTATCTCACCGAGCATCTGGCGTCGCAGGGTTTTGTTGTCATGGCGGTCGATCATACCGGCAACACAATCGCCTACACCGTCGATCCAGAAGTCGCGGGAGAGAACATGGAAGGCTGGGCTGCAAGTTTCGTCACGACAGCGGTCCATCGCCCGGCGGACGTGCAGCGCACCATTGATTACGCGGCCAATCTGACCAGGGAAGACCAGGGTCTAGCCGGGATGATCGACCTCGAACACATCGGGGTGATAGGACATTCTTATGGCGGCTATACGGCGCTGGTTTCGGCTGGGGCCCAGGTGAATGTCAGCCCACTGCGCGCGTGGTGCGAAACCCAGTCCACCGACCCGGCTCTCCAGAACCATCTGGGCTACGTCATGTTTTGCTCGATCTTCGCCGCATCCGAGGCTCAGATCCTGGCGATGCGTGGCAGCACATCTCAGCCAGGAGAATTGTGGCCCCCATTTGACGTCAGCGGCGTGGACGCGATTGTGCCGATTTCGCCCTTCGCGCCTTTTGCGCCAGAGAGCTTTGAACAGGTTGACATTCCTGCACTGTTGATCGTCGGTACGAATGACTTTTTCCCAACCATCTACCCTGATACTGTCAGGACGTATGAGAGCCTGGCCGGCGATCACAAAGGTCTGGTGGCCTTCGAAAACGCGAGCCACTTCTTTCCACTGGTCAAATGCAGTGATTGGGCACTACAGCTCGGGATGTATCCATGGTGCTCGGATTCTGTCTGGGACATGGATCGTGCTCATGACTTGATCAATCATTTCATTACGGCGTTTCTGCTGGCGACGCTTAAGGATGACCCTGACGCCTCCGCAGCGCTCGCGCCGGATGCAGCGCAGTTTCCCGGTATCACTTACGAAACGAGCGGATTCTAGCGGCGCATTGGGATAGGGTTCTCTCTCCCGATGATCTGTTGGATCAGCGAAAATATCACCGGAGAGTTCGCCGACTCTCCGGTTCGTTTTTGATCGACCCTATCACTGGACTTGAGAACAGTTCGCCTAACCACAAATCACACGCACCTGTAACATTGATCCAAGGTTGACTACTCCTGAACGTACCATTATCCTCCAACTCTTCATTCACACAGCGGCTCGATGCGGTACTGGGCGCGTTCCCGACAGGTGAAATCGCGCACGTAGCGGTTCTCGCGCACCCACTCATGCAGCGTATCCAGTGACAGGTCAGCGATGCGCCATTCGATGATCGCGCCATCCAGCCCTGCCGAGAAGATCGATTGACTGGCCGGGCTGAAAACTACCTTGGGCGGCTCACCGTGATGGGTGCCCAGGTACTCGATCAGCTCACCTGTGGCCGTGTTCCA
>DAOUFU010000010.1:0-3786 GCA_034429275.1 Anaerolineae bacterium
CCCACTCTCCCAGGGGTCATGAGGTAAGCCCTGAATATGACAGTCCAATCATGCGTTGCGGGCGTCCGCGAGAATAACCGATATACTCCTCCGTAATGCCCGGCAGCAGGGGTGATCACCAGCGACGACCCTGACATGGCGAATGTCGGGATTCCCCCACTTGCCCAAGTTTGCCAGGCTGGGTGTAGCGTTCTAGCAGAGAAGTCATCAAATATCATGGTTCGTAGGGTGTGCTTAACTGCGAGAGTATCTCTTCCATCGCCTGGATTGCGCTAAAGATTTGTTCGTCTGTGCCCTGCCAGGCGTCCCATTCAAGCAGCCTCTCAAGCACGCCGATTAAATGCGCTGACCATTCG
The DNA here is from genome assembly GCA_034429275.1 of Anaerolineae bacterium. GTDB lineage: Bacteria > Chloroflexota > Anaerolineae > Aggregatilineales > Aggregatilineaceae > DAOUFU01. The sequence continues at coordinate 357 of DAOUFU010000010.1, forward strand.
GCGGACACAACCAGGCAGCGCAGAGGAGCAGCATTCCAGGCAACTTCTGGCGGCGGCAGTGGTCGCGGGCGTGGGTCGATGTAGGGCTGACTCATCAGGGCGGCGAGAATGTCACTGTCCATTGGGGGTCCCTAGAAGAGCTTGATTTTCTTTTTCTTGCGCGGTCTGAAATCAGATTTGCCATAGTCGAATTCCGACAGATCATCGCCTCGCACATCGCAGGGGTGAACGGTGAGATCGCCAATATCGGACCAGATACCATCAATCATCGCGGTGATGAAAGCGGCTACCGCCGGATTGGATTCATCGACCATTTCAATCCCTTTACTAGGGGGAGCGAATATCTCCTCTTTGATTGTGGGGATCGACAGCCGGGAAAAATTCCAATTCGTGGTGACCATCGAGAAACTGGCTATTTCCTCTATATCTGCGATTGGGAGCGGCTGTGTATCGCTTTTCTTGTAGACTTTGGCAACCGCGATGCGACGGATCGCCCCAGTAATCATATCTTCGATCAGAAATTCCATCTGAGAAGCGAATTCATGGGCAACTGCCTCGGGTATTCCAGCGGGAATCCGGATGGTAACAGTCGATTGTTTCCCTTTGGCGTCTGCAATGGTATAGGTGATTTCCCATAGCTCCATAGGCACCTCATAAAAAAACAGGGGCACTCCGACTTAGCGCCCCTGTTGCTATGCAAGGCGCAGCCTATCGGCGCGCCTTGCCCCAAGCCTCGGTCGCGCTTTCCAATTCGGTCAGGTCCTCATCGCGGACATCGCAGGGTTCAACGTCGTTGGTCGAGGTCAGCGTGATTCCATCGACCATCGCTGTAACGAATGCGGCTACATCCGCATTGGCAAGGTCAATATTGCGCGACCCCGGCGAAAAGATGCTTTCCACTGCGGCGGGCAGGGAGACATGTTTCAGGAAGCCGTTCACCGTGCGGAAGGCGAAACGTGCTTTCTCTTGAATGTCACTGATGCTGGCTGCGGCAGTCCAGGGGGTGAAGGGGATTGGGATGGTGACGTGCAGATCGCGCAGGGCCGCATTGATCAGCGGGTTGAGCAGTTCCGCCATTTCCTGGGCGAATTCCACGATGTCCGCATATGCGGTTCCATCAGGGATCGGGATAGAGAAGGTGGCCTGATCTCCCTTTGCGTCACTGACGGTAAACACGATAGAGATAGCCATTACAGCACCTCCACCGTGTGTAGGGGTTTACTGCCGGGCTGCGATGTCAGGGTGAACTTCACCTTGTTATTCGCGCGCAATTGCCACGCCGCGTGCGCTACCCGCTCAGGAGACACACCAGGGATTGCGCCCAGAAGGTCGGCGTAGTCCATTTTTCCCTTTTCGGCGAGTACTGCAAGTACGGCAGCTTCGATTTCAAGTTGATTCAAGTTTCAATCCTTTCTGCCCCCTTAGGGGGCAGTCCTAGACGAAATACGGGAACAAGGTAAGGCCGGCCATGCGAACTTATGTTCGTATTGTAAGGCAAGAAAAAGGGGAATACAATATAGGTATCCCCCAACAAAAACCCCGCGTGTATGCGGGGTTTCTCCTATCACTAACCCATCACTAAATAGTGACCCCGAGAGGACTCGAACCTCTAACCAATTGATTAAGAGTAAGTCTCACTACAGCTTCAGGCTCTTGAGAGGACTATACCGCTCGTGAAACTGTGCCAGTTCATCAGAGGCGAACACGGCATAGTAGCTCGCAGTGGTAGAGATGTTCGAATGGCCCAGTAGCTTGGCGAGTGTTGCTAGGTCGCCACCGTTGCGCAGATACTCCCGGGCGAAGTTGTGGCGGAAGCTGTGCGGATTACAGCGGCCCGAAACCCCGGCTTTGCGCTTCAGGCGCTCGAGCATCTGATTCACGCCCGACTCGGTTAGCCGCTCGCCAGTGAATAGATTGCAGAAAACGTAGTTTGTGCGTGATTGCCGCTCTGCAAGCCATTGGCGGAGCACTTGAGCGGTGAAGTGGGTGAATACAACAGGTCGTGTTTCCTGTCCTTTTTCACAGACAAGCGCGCGGCGTTCATCCAGAAACAAATTTTCCAACATTAGGTTGAGCAAGCCGCCGAGTCGGCAACCGGTATCAGCAAAGAATAGGAGTATGGCTCGATCCCGCGTATTGTTCGCAGCGTTGAACAGCTTCACAAAATCAGCCGGGCGGATCGCCTTCGGGCGCGGTGGTGGGGGCTTGTGTCGCCGGATATTAGCCATTGGGTTGGGAATCCCGTATTCCCTGGAACACCACGCCCAAAAGGCGTGTAGTGCACGATCATGAGCGGCGATACTGGATTGACTCAGGCCGCCGGGTTTTTGTGGCTGCTGGGGGGCGTTGACATAACGAGAATCGCGTTCGGAGAGCTTGACCAGGTAGCGCCTAATCCAGGTTGGGGTGATTTTGTCGATATCCCAGCCCTGGAATTGATAGGCGAAAGCAGATAACAATGATCCATACCATCGGACGGTGGCTTGACTCAGGCCTTCAGCGATACAGGCCAGCCGGTATTCATTGAGTGCGGTTTCCAGTTTCATAGCCCGGGCTGGTAGTAAGCGCTCGATTCCCGACTGAAGATCGACAGATGGTGCTGCTTTTGATCGGTTTGATCGGTTTGATCGGCTTGATCATCAGTACTTTCAACGGGTAAACTTTGATCGGTTTGTAAAGTAGGGTGATCAGATCGATCAAACCGATCAAAGCGTTCCAGTGCTGCGCGGCCTTCGGCAGTGATCTGGTATGGTTCGCGCTTTCCATCCTGTCTAACGAATCCCAAACCTAACAGCCGTGACAGGATACGGGCCAGGCTGTGCAAAGGGACACCAGTAACCTCTGCAATCTCCCCATGAGTCGCGCCATTCGTGAAGATTTCCAGGGCAAGGGTCGAAAGAATCTTTTGTTGATTGATCGTAAGGCGATCATTGGGGGTCTGTAGGACTTTCTCAGCGGCGATCATCACAGCGCTTTCGGCTGTTTCGCCGTTAATCTCAACCGGGACGGTGATCAATTGCATATATCTAGTTGGGAATGGTTGGGCGTCTTTGGTTTTGGCGGACTCGATACGGATCAGGTCATCTTCAGCTGAGACTTTGATCATCACATCGCTAGCCCCTCTCAGCGCACTATTGCCGCGCTCGTAGATGCCGCCTTTGTTGGTGTGGTGGATGATCAGCACAGCACAACCAAGCTGCCGTTTCATGTCCTCGCAGGCCTGGATGAATAGCCCCATGTCGCGCGTACTGTTTTCGTCACTGCCCACCATAGATCGAGCCATAGTATCAATGATCACGATCGCCGGGCGGATCGCCTCATTGGCGCGCAGGAACGCATCCAGATCGCCGGTTTCAAGAAGCTGAACGGCACCCAAACACATAAAGAGCTTTCCTTCAGATTTGTTGTGATGTTTGCACCAGGCCGCTAC
>DAOUFU010000011.1:0-48290 GCA_034429275.1 Anaerolineae bacterium
ATGTGGGAGAAGTCGATGGCGTTGTCATAGAGCCCGCCTTTCATCACATAATCAGGATCACGCGGTCAAACGGCGGTTTTAGCACAGAACCGCGCATCCAGACTACCCCGCTTGCCCCGGGTTGTCCTTGATACAGGTCAAGAACGGGCGTCTTGGCCCGCGAACAGTCCTGGGGTATGCTTGGCGAAATCGTATTCCTGGCCACGCTGCAAGATCAGCGCGGGCACAAGCCACTACTCATCACCGAAAGTCATCACTGCCATGCATCACCATTCCCTGACTCGCGCTACCCGGCGCAACTTCCGGCTCAATGTTGCCAACGGTGCGATCACGGCGGGATCGGAGAATTCCGTCGGCAGCCCAGAGCTGGTGATGACCGCTTATGCTGCCCACCTGACCGATAACCCCATCCTGCTCGGCCTGATCACACCGCTGCCGGGCGCGACATGGTCACTCCCCCAATTGTTCGTCATCCCGCTGATGCATCGCCGCGCATACGCTTTGCCGATCTACCGCGCGGCAGCTTTCGTCCGAATTGGCTTCTGGATCGTGCTGGCACTGGCCGCTTTGCTCTCTCGCAACCCGACCGTTTTGTTGCTCAGTTTGTTCGCGTTCCTCGTCATCGCGGGGCTGGCCGGGGGTGTGGCCGGCCTGCCCTTCATCGAGGTCACCGGCAAGACCATTCCGCCCAGCCAGCGTGGGCATGTCTTCGGGCTGCGCGTGGCGCTGGCCGGAGTCCTGGCCATCATCGGCTCGCAGGTCGTGATCCTGTTCACCGGTCCTGAGGCGATTTTTGATTTCCCGGTTGGGTTTGGGATGTGTTTCCTGGTGGCAACAGTCGCCCAGGTGCTCGGCCAGGGGGCGTTTGCGCTGATCGACGAGCCGCCTGCCGATACCCGTGTGACTCATGCGCGGCCATCGCTGCGCCTGTTCGCTTCGATCTGGCGATCGGACGCCAATTTCCGTCGCTATGTGCTGGGGCGGACCTTCGCCGTGCTGGGCGGCATGGCGAGCGGCCTGGTGATCGTCTACGCCAACCAGGAATTGGGCGTCCGGCTGGAAATGGCGGGCGTGTACCTGTTCGCCAGCTCGTTACTCAGCCCGGCGTTCAGCATGATGGCCGGGCGAATGAGTGTGCGAATCGGCAACCGACTGCCTGTCGCGGCGGGTATGATGATGATGGGCCTGGGCTGGCTCATGCTGCTGCTGGCCAAACCGCTTGGGGTACATGGCCGCTCGGCGGAAACGTTTATGTTCGTCGTCTATGCGCTGCTGGCGCTGCACAAAGGGTTGCTGTTCTCCAATATGATGGCGCTGGGCCTGAACATTACCCCTGAAAATGACCACTCTCTGTATATGGGCGCGGTTAATACCTGGATCGGCGTGCTGCTGCTGGTCACCATGACGAGCGGCGCGATTGCCCGGCTGATCGGCTACCAGGCGCTGTTTGCGCTGACTCTGGTTTGTGCAGTGATCTCGGCGTGGGCATTCGCCACATTGCTGGAGAGATGGAGAGACCAGGTTGAACCCAACACCTGATCCTGTGCCCGATTCCGTCCGGGTGCAGTGGATCGCGCTGAGCCTGATCCCCGGCCTGGGCAGCCGGCTGATTTCGCGCTTACTCGATCACCTGGGCACGCTGGATGGCATCCTGGCAGCGGATGAGCGCGCGCTGCGCGCTGTGCCGGGGATTGGGCCGGTACTGGCGCGAGCTATCCGCCAGGTGGACCTGGCACAGGTCGCCCAGTCTATCGCCGCGTGGCAGGCGGATGGAATTGGACTGTGCCTGCGCGCCGATCCCCATGCATCGGGTTACCCGGCCCGGCTGCTGACGGTGGTCGATGCGCCGCCCGTGGTGTTTGTGCGCGGCGGGGTGGAGTCCGGCGATTCAAACGCTGTTGCGCTGGTAGGTACGCGCCACCCATCGCAACGCGGGCGGCAGCGTGCCACAGCGATCGCGGCAGCCTTCGCCTCGCTGGGGTGGACGATCACCAGCGGACTGGCGGCGGGCATCGACACGGCGGCGCACCAGGGTGCGCTGGCCGCCGGAGGACGAACGCTGGCCGTGCTGGGCTGCGGCGTGCGCGTGGTCTATCCACCAGAGAATGGCGAGCTTGCCGGGCAGATTGCTGCACAGGGCGCGCTGTTAAGCGAAGTCGAGCCGGATGCCCCACCGAACAGCGCGGCACTGGTCGCGCGCAACCGGCTGATCACCGGGCTGAGCAGTGCGGTTATTGTGGTGGAATCCAGTCCAACCAGCGGCACACGTCACGCCGCGCGATTTGCCGCGCAGCAGGGGCGACCCCTTTACGCCCTGGCCGATGGCAGTCCCGGCAACGCAGCCCTGATCGCTGAGGGGGCGGTACCGCTGCCGCCCAACTTCGACGATTGGGCCAGCCTGGCGGCTTCCTGGATGCAGATGACAGGCGGTGGAGCGCTCTCTGATCGGTCCACGCCGTTAGAATAGGTGTTCAAGTCCCGTTTGGTTTGTATTTAGTTAGTAAATAGACGGTGTTAGGTTTTTTAAATTTATGCCCAGATAGGTGATTTTTTGCAGAAATAGGACTATAGTATAATTGTTGGTCGTGGGGTAGGTGTACCGTTCACTGCAAATTTCCTGCAATTGAAATGCTGGTAAGCGGTAGCAGGGGTGAACGGGGGTAAACGTTCGCTGGGCCGGAAACTCTTCGCACGTAAGGGGCAAATGATTTCTCTGACAAGGCCAGACCGGATGGCGATGCTGCCCGGTCTGTAGGTTTCAGTCGTACCTGTAACTGGGCCTGTGTTGAGAAAGTACTGGCGATCCGACCCCGGTGCACAGAACAAACCAGCCTCATGAGCACGTATCGACCGGTGGCGAAGGCTGCGATCAATGTTCCATGTTCGCCTGTGAGTGAGCACCCGCTGAAGGAGTCTGATCACAATGCCCGATCAAGTCCACATGGCCCCGCTGCGCCTGGAGTCGGCGCGGCATGATGACCGGGGACACCCGGCGACCCGTCCGACAGGACAACCCGCCTCGTCTCCGCGCCGCCAAACAGGGCGTGCTTTTGATGTGCTGCCTTATGGTGTTTCAGAGCATTCGTCGGTAAATTATCCACACCAGCTTGATGAAGATTTCGGCCCAGAGGGAGAAGATTTCGGCGCTGCTCCGGGCCAGCAGTACGTTGATCCCGATACTAACGAAGCTTCGCTGCGGCATCTGCGCCTGGATCGATCCGACTATAACCGGCAGCCGCTCGAATTCCCCGCCCAGCGCTCACCGTCGTCCGCTGCGCGCCCGGAACGCCCTGGCCGCCAGGTGCCTCCGGCCCGGCCTGCGAGTATGCCGGTTGAGCCGCCGGAAGCACTCGACGCCCAGGACAATCTGCCCGGTGCGAATGTTGAACCGGCGATTATCCGGCCAACCGCGCGCGTGCCCTTGACCGAAGCGGCGACCTCAACCGACCCTGAGCTGGTGTCGCATCACCGTGAGCTACGCGATCAACTGATGCGCACCATCCAACTGTACAGCCAGGATTGGAAGCTGGGCGGCATTCGCGCTTTCGATAACAAGCTGGTGGCTCACCTGATTCCTCGCCAGCGCACAATTGACCTGCGCGACGCCATCTACCGGGGACAGACTCTGATCATCACCGTGGACAGCCGGGGGAACACCTATGTGAAAGAACCGACCCGGCGCAGTTTCATTCGGCGGTTGTTCTGCTGGCTCTTTGGGGGAAGATAGCTCCATGCTCGCACAAAATTAGGCCCTGCTTGCCACACGGTAAGCAGGGCCGTTTTGTTTTGGGCGATTGGCGCGGGGGCTAGAGATTGTAGATTTCTGTGTACTTGGCCTTGAGGTAGCGCATAAACGAGCGCACCTGGAGCTTTTCACCCGTGACGCGCTGCGTGAGTTCCTGGGGCCAGTATTTCCGCCCGTGCCGGTAGATGTTCTGCTGGAGCCAGCTCAGCAGCGGCGCGAAATCGCCCGCCGCGATGGATTGTGGGATGGTGGGCACATCGGCCAGGGCTTTGTCCCAGATCTGAACCGAAAGGAAGTTCCCCAGCGAATAGGTCGGGAAATAGCCGAACAGCCCCGAAGACCAGTGCACATCCTGCAAAATGTTCTTCTTGCCATCGGCGGGCGGGGTGATGCCGAGATACTGCTCCATCTTGGCATTCCAGGCATCGGGCGCATCCTTCACCGCCAGCTTGCCTTCCAGCAGGTCATTTTCCATCTCGAACCGCAGCATGATGTGCAGGTTATAGGTCACTTCATCGGCCTCGACGCGCACCAGCGAGCGCGAGACGTGGTTGATCGCCTTGTACCATGCATTCAGGCTGACGCTGCCCAACTGGTCCGGGTAGAGCGCCTGAAGTTGCGGATAGAAGTAACGCCAGAAATCCAGGCTGCGCCCGACGATGTTTTCCCACAGGCGCGACTGGCTCTCGTGCACCCCCAGCGAGGTACCCCCTTCGAGGATCGTGCCTTCCAGCGCCTGATCGCTGCCCTGCTCGTACATGGCGTGCCCGGCTTCATGAATCGAGCCAAACAGCGCCGAAGGCAGCCAGTCGGCCTGGTAGCGGGTAGTGATGCGCACATCGTTGATCGAGAACTGGGTGGTGAAGGGATGCACCGATTCATCCTGCCGCCCGCGTTCCATGTCGTAGCCCAACTGCCGGATGACCTTGAGGCCAAACTCGGCCTGTTTGTCGATGGCATATTCCTTGAAGACCGGCGAGGGGTCCACCGCGTCGAGATGGTCAAAAATCTGCGCCACGAAGGGCACCAGCTCAGTCCGCAGCTCGCTGAAGATCGCTTCTACGTCGCGCGTTTTCATGTGCGGCTCATACTGGTCGAGCAGCGCGTCGTACATGCGGTCTTCATATCCCAGCGCTTCGGCCTGCTGGCGCGAGAGATCGATGATCTTCTCCAGGCTGGGGGCAAAGGCAGCGAAATCGTTGGCTTCACGCGCTTTAGCCCAGATTTCGTGGGCTTGCGCGGTGGTGCGGGCGATTTCGGCCACCAGCGCAGCAGGCAGGCGAGTCGCCAGGTCATAATCGTGGCGGACCACGCGCACCATCGCCGCCTCGTCGCTGTCGTAATCAGCGCTGGCGACCTCAGCCTCGGCAGCTTCGATGGCCCGGCCCGTTTTTTCATCGACAAACATCTCGTGGGCCAGCCTGCTGAGCGTCGCCAATTGCTCGGCGCGGGCGGCAGTGCCTCCCGGTGGCATATAGGTCTGCTGATCCCACCCCAGGATAGCTGCCGCATGGCGCAGGTTAACCACATCGGCCAGATGGGCTTTGAGTGCCTTGACGTTCTCCATCCAAATCTCTCTTTCATCTGTGATATACAGGGGAACACCCGCCCCAGAACTCAACGAGGTGCGGTGCGCGCACTCCGGCGAGCGCGCCTCCGCCTGGCGGCAGGTGCGGAATACTCATGGAATTATACGGGATTGCTCTGGCGAATTGCCAGGGTCGATGCTTTCGGCAATGTATGAACCCGGTGCTCGAAAGTTTTATGGTGAGAGGTTTTGATCGCAAGCCTATCAGGGGTATGATAAGCGAGTAGTGGTGGGGGCAATTCGTCGTGGAACGATCCTGGGAGCATCATCAGAGGAACACAATCATGTCACCGCAGTCTTCGCTGTCGATTCGTCCGGTGGAGTCCCGGCGCGATCTCAAAACATTTGTCTATTTCCCCTGGACGCTGTATAAGGGCGATCCCTACTGGGTACCACAACTTCCCTCATCAGAAATGCATCACCACGACCGGGCCAGGAGCGCTAGCTGGCAGCACATGGAAGGCGAGTTTTTTATCGCCTGGCGTGACGACCGGCCCGTGGGCACCATCAGCGCACACATCAACCACCGCCACAATGAATTCCAGGGCGAGCATATCGGCTTTTTTGGCGCATTCCACGCCTATAATGACCAGGAAGTGGCGACCGCCTTGCTGGATACGGCGGCGGACTGGGTGCGCACGCGCGGATATGATGCCCTGCGCGGCCCGATGACGTTTTCGACCAACGACCTCACCGGCGTCTTGATCGAGGGCTTTGACGATGTGCCGGTCGTGATGATGCCCTACAACTACCCCTACTACCAGGCACTGATCGAAAACACGCCCGGTTTTGCCAAAGTGATGGACCTGCTCAGCTTCCATTTCACGCTTGATGGCACCGAACATTCCGAAAAATTCCAGCGCTTCCTCGCCGTGGTGGATAAAAACAACGCCCGTCGAGGCATCACCGTGCGGCAGATCAACGCCAAAAACCTCGACGCCGATCTGTCCATCCTGCGCGAAATCTATAACCGCGCCTGGGAGAAAAATTGGGGATTCGTCCCTTTCTCAGACGCCGAGCTGGATGAGCTGGTCGCTGAGTTGGGCATGTATATCGACCCGCGCACGGCCTTTTTTGCTCAAGTACACGGCGAGCCGGTCGCGTTTTTGCTGGCCCTGCCCGATATGAACCAACCCCAGCACCACGCCTATCCCCGTCCCAGCCTGCCCGACCTGGTTAACAAGCTGCGCGTGCTGTGGCATTGGAAAATTCGCTCCAAGATCACCCGCTACCGCGTTATGCTGCTCGGCGTGCAGGAAGGCTACCGCGGCATCGGGGTTGAAACTGCCATGTTCTCGGAGTTGTTCGCTCGCGTGCGCGAGATTGCCCCCGCAATCGGGCTGACTCACGCCGACGGCGGTTGGGTGCTCGAAACCAACACCGCCATGATTCAGTTATGCGAAGTCCATGGGGCCAGGGCCTACAAACGCTACCGGATTTATGAGCGCGCACTGAAATAAGCGCTGCCCGGCGAGCGAGCAGCCCGGAATCGCCCGGCAATTCGCCCGTCATCACCATCTGCGGAGACATCATGACGCCACCACCTGTAACCGTCCGCAAAGTGGAAACTGCGGCAGATTTGAAGACCTTCATCCATTTTCCCTGGATGCTCTACCAGGATGATCCCTGCTGGGTCCCGCCGTTGGTCTCAATGCAAAAACACAAGCTCGACCAGGCCAAAGCCTCGGCCTGGAAGTATATGGAAGGCGACTATTTCATCGCCTGGCGCGGCGATCAACCGGTCGGCACCATCACCGCGCACATCAACCACCGGCACAACGAATTTCACGGCGAGCATATCGGGTTCTTTGGTATGTTCGAGGTGCGCAACGACCAGGAAGCCGCCAATGCGCTGCTCGAAACCGCCTCGGACTGGGTGCGCTCACGCGGCTATCATGCCGTGCGTGGTCCCGCCAGCTTCTCGACCAATGACCTGTGCGGGGTGTTGGTAGAAGGGTACAACGAAGTCCCGGCTATCCTGATGCCCTACAACCCCGACTACTACGAGCGTCTACTCTCTAACGCGCCCGGTTTCTCCCCGGTGATGGACCTGCGCTGCTACCGGCTGACTCTGGAGAGCTTCCACCGCTCGAAATCGCTGGAGCAGTCGCTGCGCGTGTCGGATAAAAACAGCGCGCGGCGCGGCATCACCGTGCGCTGTCTCGACGGCAAACATATTCGGGACGAACTGAACCTGCTGCGCGGCATTTATAACAACGCCTGGGAAAAGAACTGGGGCTTTGTGCCCCTCACTGACGAAGAACTGGATGACCTGATCAAAGAATTGGGCCGCTACCTGATGCCTCGCCTGACGCTGTTTGCTTTTGTCAAAGGCGAGCCAGCCGCGTTTTTGCTGGCCGTGCCCGATATGAACCAGGTGCTGCACCGGGCCTATCCGCGCCCCGGCACGCCGGAGATCGTCACGCTGCTCAAGGCGCTGTGGTACTGGAAACTGCGCCCGGTCATCACCCAGATTCGTATCCCGCTGTTGGGCGTAGACGAGCGCTTCCGAAATATCGGTGTCGAGGCGGCGCTGTTCGCGGAACTTTACCGGGCATTTGAGGAAGTGGTTCCTCGCACGCGATGGCGTACTGCCGATGCGGGCTGGGTGCTGACAACTAACGAGCCGATGCACCGGCTGGTGCTGGCATTGGGTGGCGAACCCTACCGCCGCTACCGTTTTTTTGAGCGTGATCTGACCACGCACCCTGCGGAGTAAGCACCATGGCGGGTGAAACGATTGTCGTGATCGACGACGAGCCGTACATCATCGAGATGCTCTCGACCTTTTTGAAGATCAAGGGCTACATTCCGCATGGCGCAACTACCGGCAGTGATGGGCTGATTCTGATAGACATCGAAAAACCGCACGCCGTGCTGCTCGATCTGATGCTGCCCGACATCCCCGGCGAAGAGGTGCTGCGGCGGCTGCGCACCAACCCGGAACACGCCGCGCTGCCGGTGCTCGTCATCACAGCCCGCACCGAAGATTCCGCTTATCGGGGTGCAATGGAAGCAGGCGCAAACGGGATCATGCACAAGCCGGTGAGCTTCCCCACCCTGATCGCCGAACTCCAGCGTGTGCTCGGCGGCTGACCCAAATCCCCTAGCCGCCGGGCAGAGCGAGCGCTTGCAGCGCTGCATCAGCCGCTTCTTGAGCGGGTGTGCCCTCCAGCACGGCGACAAAGGCGTCGTGCAGCGCCGATGCTGAGCTGCCGGTTCGCTGTGCCAGGGGGATAATTTCTCCACTCAAGATCAGCGACTGGACGAATTCCGCATAGGCCGTGTCATCCCACAGGCGCAGCGCGCGCTGCTGCGAGGGCAGCACTCCCATCGACTCGCTGAACAGGCTGTGCTGGCTGACACGCATGATCCACGAGAGGAAGACGCGAGCCTGATTGCTCCGATCTGGGTCGTGGGTGGTGAGCACCCACATCCACCCATCCAGCGAAGTGATCGGCGTGCCCTCTACGGTGGGAATGGGCGCAAAGCCCACGTTGGGCACAGACTCTTTGTGGCGGAGATAGGTCCAGGCATCAACGCCGATCAGGTTCGCCTGGGCACTGGCGAAGGAAGCCCAATAGTCTTCCGGCTCATCATAGTGCAGCAGAGTCTCATCGACAATGCCCCGTTCAAGCGCCTGTTCATAGAAGGACAGCACGACCACCAGCGGCTCGTAATCCAGCACCGGCTGACCGGTTGCATCCACCAGCCGCCCCCCGGCAGCGATATATTGCAGCAGCACCGTCAGGCTGACCGCCGAACTGGCCGTATGGTTGGCATCGAATACCAGTGCCGGCTCAGCCGCCAGCACATCGCTAAAGGTGATCAGTGGCTCATCAAAAACGGTGGCACGATAGAGACTGTGCACCACGTTGATCGCATAGGGCAGGCCATAGAGTTCGCCATCGATCTCACCCAGTGCCAGCACGCCGGGGAACAGGTTTGTCCCCACCAGGTCCGGCGGAATCCAATCGGTGAGCGGCATGATCAACCCTTCGGTGGCAGCAGTGAGCAGTTCCGACCGCCGCATCAGCGTGAGATCGGGGATCGCGCCGGGCGCGACCGGCTGAGCCGTGCGCAGCGTTGAGAGAATCCCGCCCAGCCCACTCATGCGTTTCCGGCGAATATCGAGCGAGTAACTGCTATACGTCAGCCGGAAGCTCTCGAACTGGCTGTTGAGCACATCGTTGGCGACGGTGCCCTCAGCAGGGTAAAGCTCTTCGGGCCACCAGACATGAATGGTTGACGCGCCAGCCGGGGTAGCAGTGGGAACCGGCGTGGCGGTGGCAGGCGGCTGCACCAGGGCAACGGGCAGCGCCGCGCGTGATCCTGGCTCAGCGGGGGGCGTGGGGGTGATTCCCGTGCGCGCATTTTCGCCCGGTGATGACGATGGTGCAGAACCGTTGGCGTTTTGGCACGCCGCCACCGCGATCATCATCATCGCCGCCAATACCAGCATCCGGCGAACCCAACGCGCACTCATGCTTGACCGCTGCATCCCGTTACCTCGCCCCATGCCGCCGCGCGCGTTAGGGCATCCCCTGCATGACACGATCCACCATCTGGCGCAGCGTGTCAAGATTTTCGACGGTCAGATCAGGATCGGGGATATAAACATTGAACGTCTCATCGGCAAACACGCCAAACAGCGCCAGCGAGAACGAATCGACCAGCCCGCCGGTGATCAGCGGCTCATCATCTTGCAGGTCATAATTGGGCATCCGGATCATATCTTTCAGCACGAATTCGCGCAGCCGGGCGCGGACTTCTTCTCGTTGCACGGGTCTTCCCTCTCAATCTCAACTCAGCGTCAGGACGAATGGCGCTCAATATCCCTGGTAAACGAACGGCGTCCCGGTGACGGCCAGGCTGAGCACAAAGGCCACCAGCGCCAACAGCGCCAGCAGCGCCGCCTGGACCAGGCGCGGCCAGCGCAGAAATACCAGCTCATCACCGGTGACGTATTGTACCCAATCCAGCAGCAAAGCGGGAAGGATCACGATCACCACACGCACCGAGGGGCGGCGCAGCGTGTCGAAGGTGACCATCTGCGCCCAAAACTCCCAGGCCAGATCGATCCGGCTGACTCGGAACGGCACCCACGCCAGCATCACCAACGCCAGTGTGATCGCCATCGACAGCCAATGCCGCCAGCGGGAAATTTGGCGCGGTGGTCCGGCGGGCCATCTCAGCGCCAGCGCCCGTTCGCCGACCAGATACAGGCCATGCAGCGCACCCCACAACACAAAGGTCAGACCCGTGCCATGCCACACGCCCGACACCAACATAGTCAGCATGGGGGGCAGCAGCAAGTTGGGAATGTTGCCCGCACGCGGATCGCGGCGCAGCAGTGCGCGGCTGGTCGGATAGAATACATAGTCGCGCAGCCACTGCGAGAGCGTGATGTGCCACCGGTTCCAGAACTCCGAGGCGGTGCGTGCGACATAGGGCAAATCGAAGTTGCGCGACAGTTCAAGGCCGAACAATCCGCTTACGCCGCGCGCCGCGCAGGTATAACCGGCAAAATCGTTGTACAGCGCCAGCCCATAAATGAACAGGTAGGGCCACAGTTCGGTTGCGGTAAACGATCCGGGAGTATTCCAAAGGTGCGGGGGCAGCGTGCGGAAGAGTGTATCGGCCAGCACGATTTTTCGCGCCACACCGAGCGCAATCAGCGCCAGGCTGCGCTCCACGACAGCCCGATCAACCGTGCATGGCGCAGCTAACCGGGGCAAAAAAGCCCGCGCACGCTCAATCGGCCCGGCTAGCAGCTTGGGGAAATAGGCCATATACAGCGCAAAATCGAGCGGATCGCGGGGTGGGGACAACAGCCCGCGTGCCACATCAACCAGCGTGCTGATCGCGGCCAGGATATAGAACGACATACCGACCGGCAGCAGCGCATCCAGCCCGCCTATCCCGGTCTCCATTCCCCATGCGTCGAGCGCCTCGCGCAGATCGGGCACAAAAAACGATTCGTACTTGAAGACCGCCAGCGCGAGCAGGTTCAGCCCCACGCCCAACCACACTATACGCCAGTGCGGGCGTCCTTCGCGGCGCAGATGGGGCAGCAGCAGGAAGTTCGCCAGGGTGACTGCGGCCAGCACCAACGCATACAGCCACGCCCAGGTGAGTATGAAGGCGTAGGATGCGACCAGCAGCAGCGCATTCTGGGCACGCCGCGCGAGCCGTTCCTGCGTAAACACGCGCGGGAGTGCGTGATAGAGCAGCAGCGTCAGCAGGACAAATTGAGCAAAGGTCAGCGAAGTCAGGCTCATGGGCGGGACACACGGCGAGTCGGCTGGGCGCAAAGTCTGGTCAGGACCGCGCGCCAGTTATACCGCAGACTGCGCCCATCACCAAGACGGCAGACGAAATCACGCCGTGAGCCGCGCCTCCAGCCAGGCGGCGATCTCATCCAACACGGCAGCCTGCTCCGGCTCGTTGTGGACCTCGTGATACAGCCCATCCCAAATGCGGACCGTCACCGGGGCCAGCGCCGCCCGTTCGGCGAGCAGATGTGTTCCGGCGGGCAGGGTGAGCTGGTCCTCGCTGCCGTGCATCGCCAGCACCGGCAATCGCAACTCCGGCAGGCGGCGTTCGATGGTCTCGATGGCACGCGCGCCCGCCACCCCAAAGGTTACCGGCAGCTTGCCGTGATAAACCAGCGGATCCGCCGCATAGGCCGCCACCACCGCCGGATCGCGGCTGATGGCGTGTAGATTCAGTTCGGGGACCAGGCGCGCTTTGGGAATCACGTGATTGAGCACACGCACCGCTGTCAGCAGGGCCGGATTCGCCATTGGAGGCCGCAGCGCGCAGCCGGTCAGCACCAGCCCTGCCAGCTCCGCCTGGTGATCCAGCGCAAACAACAGCGCGACCAGCGTGCCCATACTGTGCCCATAGACCACCACCGGCAGGCCCGGCAGCGCGTTCCGCGCCTGGTCATACAGGCGGCTGAAATCGTCCACGACGACATCGAAATCATCGATCAACACGCGCGTCCCGCCCGACCGTCCGTGCCCCCGGTGATCGACTGCGAATACCGCCCAGCCGCGCGCGGTCAGGTGGGCGGCGACGTGCGTATAGCGCCCGGCATGTTCTCCCAGGCCGTGCGAGAGCAGAACAATCCCGCGCGGAGCATCCTCCGGCAGCCAGCGATAGCTCATCAGGAGCAGGCCGCCTTGCCCCGTCAGTGGTTGGGTCTCGCTGCGCATAATCCCCTCCTCAAAACTCCTTGAACCAGCCGATCTCTTGTGATCGGGTAGACTAACGCACGCGGCGCAGTTTTTCCCAGTTGATGATCCCCGCCCCCAGCACGCTGCACACCACCGCGCCAATTAGCAGCCAGCCGCCGGGTTCTGTCCAGGTGGGCAGCGCGATCCCGCCCAGGGCCAGCAGCACGCCCCCGGCCAGAAATGCCGCGCCGCTCCAACGCGCGGTGCGCGGCGTGATATCGAGCGGAGACAGGCGGCGGCGCTGCCAGCCGCGCCAGCCAAACAAGGCCAGCGCGATTCCGGCGATCAAAAAAAACAGGTGCGTACAGGTCATGGGCGGCGATCTCCTGGTCGGTGCGCGTCCGGCGAAGTTGGGCGAATCCCCCTGTTTTGCGCTACACTGCGCCATCATAGCACACCTGGCACAAAATGCCTTGAGAGCATAGGACCATTGATGGACCCCAACGCACACTTTTATGAAACTATCGCGCGGTTTTACGACGCGGAAAACAGCGCCATGATCGAAGACCTGCCGCTTTACAGCGAACTGGCCGAGGAAAGCGGCGCGCCAATCCTTGATGTGGGCTGCGGCACAGGACGGGTCACGCTGGCACTGGCAGAAGACGGTCACCGCGTGATCGGCATCGACCATTCCGAACAAATGCTGGCGCGCGGACGCCGCAAGCTCGAATCGCAGCCCGCCCTCAAGCCGTTGGTGACCTTTCTGCACGGCGATGTGCGCACCACCGCGCTGGATCAGCAGTTCCGCATGATCATTGTGCCCTACAACGGGCTGACGCAGTTCATCACCCAGGAAGAGCAGCTAGCCGTGCTGCGCCGCTTCGAGGCAGCGCTCGATCCTGAAGGCTGGCTGGTGCTCGACCTGCCCAATGCGGGTGAAGCCTTTGGCACGCACGATCCTGACACGGTAGCGCTGGAGCGAATGTTCGTCGAGCCGGAGAGCGGGCACATGGTGATGCAGCAGTCCGTCAGCACGCTGAACCGCGTCACCCAGCAGCTTGAGATCACCTGGATCTATGACGAAATCGGCAAAGACGGCCTGATTCACCGCACGCTGGCCCCGCTGACTCTGCGCTATATCTTTCCCGGCGAGATGACCCTGATGCTGGCAGCCGCAGGGCTGCGCGCGGCCCACATCTACGGCGACTACGATCAGTCTGAGTTTGAGGACGGCAGCCCTCGAATGATCGTGCTGGCCGAGAAAGCATCGGGGCAGGGGTGATGGCCGTGCGTACAGGTCGCCGGGCGGTCGGAATCGCGCTGATGCTGGCGGCAGCGCTGGTGATCGCGGGCGCGATCACCGCCTGCGGCACCGGCGGGGGCACGCCCACCCCAACCTCAAGCTGGCCCACACCGCGCCCACCCATTCCCGCCAGCCCGACCGTGAACCCGGTCGCGCCAATGCTGGAAGGGCCGATCAGCGATTCTGCGCTGCTCGACTCGCCGGGGGTGAGCAACCCCCCCCAGGCAGCGCTCCCTGCCGAAGGTCAGCCCGATCAAGACCTGCCGACTATCACGCCTCAACCGACTGCCGCCTCGCTGCCGCTGGCGATCACCGGGGCGGATGGCCTGGTGCTGCGCGCAACCCTCTACAACGCGCCGGTTCACCCATCGGCGGGGGTGCTGCTGCTCCACGATCGGAGCGCAGACAGTACCGCATGGGCGGCATTGATCGCCCGGCTTCAGGTGGCAGGCTATGCGGTGATGGCACTCGATCTGCGCGGTTTTGGGGCAACAGGCAGTACTGCCGATTGGACTCTCGCGCCCGGCGATGTGAACGCGGCGCTGGCGCTGCTGGCCGAACTGCCGCTGATTGATGGCAGCCGTCTGGTGGTGATTGGCGCGGAGATTGGCGCGAACCTGGGACTGAATGCCTGTGCGGACCGCGGCGGGTGCGCGGCAGCGGTGCTGATCAGCCCGGCGCTGGAGCTGCGCGGCATCACCACGCCCGGTGCGATGGCGCGCATGGGTGCGCGCCCCGTCCTGATCCTCACCGGCGAAAACGACAATAACAATCCCGCCGACAGCATCGCGCTCGATGGCATGGCAGCAGGCGATCACCAGCTTGTGATCGCACCTGTCAGCGGAGGCGGCATGGCCTTGTTGGCCGCGCAGCCTGCTCTGATCGATCAAATTGCCGCCTGGCTGGTGGCCCGCGTGCCGCCGGTGCAGCCCGGTCCGTGATCATCATGTGGTGCGCAGGAAAACGTCAGCCGCGCGCCCTGGATCATCTGGCCCGCCTGCGCTAGACTGGTACCGTCGGTAGAGGGGCGCTCATCGCCGCGCCCAGGATAACGTGACTCATGGAGTTGAGCTGTCTGAACACTGCCCAATGGCGCAGTTCGTTAATAGGGAGTGCGATTGCGCTGCTGCTGGTGGTGGCCTGGCTGTGGCCCGCGCCACCCGGCGCTCTCGCTCAGGGTGACCTGACAGGTACCCTGCTACAGCTCGTCAACAATTTCCGCGCCGCCAACGGTTTGCCCGCCTGGGAAGTCAACGGTGCGCTGATGGCCGCCGCCCAGACTCAAGCCAATTACATGACTTCGTCGGGGCAGTACGGCCATACCGGCGAGGGCGGTTCCACCCCACAAGATCGCGCCCGCGCCGCCGGATACAGCGGCATCGTCTACGAAAACTATGTGTACGGCACCGGTCTGGACCCTGCCGGGGCGCTTCAGTGGTGGATCAACAGCCCGATCCACCTGGCGACCCTGCTCTCGCAAACCAACCATGTCGGGATCGGCACCGTGCCCGGACAGCGCGGCACGCTCTACGTGCTGGTCGCCGGTCGCCCATCGAGTGTACGCACTCCCGACAGTTCCGCCAGCAGTGCGCCCGGTGGGGCAGCTTCGGCCCCGGCGGAAGAGGTCGATCCCGGCCCGGTCGTGGTGCCGATCACACTGGCGGAACCCGATGAGAACGGCAACGTGATCCACTTGGTGCAGCAGGGGCAAACGGCCTGGGCTATCGCTGCCCGCTATGGTGTGCCGCTCGACGACATTCTGGACCTGAACGGGTTCAACCTGCCGGTGGTGCTCAAACCGGGTGACCCGGTCTATATCAAGCTGGGTCCTGGTCAGCAGCCGCCGCCCACGGCCACGCCGCAGGCGTTCGCAGTAGTACAGGAAGGCCAGACAATCTGGGAGATCGCGGTCTCGCAAGGGTTGACGGTCGATGAACTGCTCGAACTCAACGGCCTGACGCGCGAAGATGTGATCAAGCCGGGCGACCAGCTATGGCTCTACCTGCCTGAGGGAGTCACCCGCCCCGGCGCGCCTACACCCACCGGATTGGAAAGCCTCATCGTCATGATCTTCACCCCCACGCCGCGGCTTTCGCCGACGCCTACCTCGCTGTTGGGCGCGCTCACTGCGTCGCCACTGCCACCCGGTGCGACGTATATATCGCCCACACCGACAACCACGCCCACTGCAACCCCTTCACCAGAGCCAACTGCACCGGTCACGCCGCGCCCCAACCTGATCATCATCACGCCGACCTCGCCATCGGATGCCCCGCCGCCAACCGTCCAACCGCCGACCGCGACGGTGCCACCGGCCACCGAGACACCAGCGGCAGCGACCGAAATACCGGCGACGCCTACCCCAGACATCACCGCCACGCCGACGCTTACCCCCACCGCGACGGAGACTCCGATCGTGGACAGCGCCCCGGCCACAGCAGCAGCGGCCACCGCAGAAGCCGCCACAGCGGCAGCCGGTACTCCCGGCGGGCAGGCCCTAGCCGCGCTGCCGGGAGCCACTGCCGCCATAGGTCTGCCCGCCAATGTGCCCGCGCAGTCGCGCGCATCGGACTCTGGCAGCGGTCCCGATTGGCTGGTGATCCTGGGCATTGCATCGCTGGCGGCGGTGTGGCTGGCCGTGCTGGGATTCGGCGTGCTAACCTGGATGGGCAAACGGCGAGCATGACCGGCTGAGGGGCTGCGGTTCTGGAATCGTCAGCCTTGCGTATCTATGAATAATTCATGAAAAAGACCTCTTGCTGGCTTTTTGCCTGCAGAGAGGTCTTTTTTCGTCGTGGAGATCATGCCTGGATCAGAGCGCCTGAATGATGAAGATAATCGCGGCGTGCTCTGGTGCTCACCGATTGATGAGCGATTAGATTCCGGTCAACGCGTCAACGATATTCTCATAGATGTTGGCTATACCGGGCCCCAGGACGACGAGCAGGGCGATCAAAACGACGGCGACAAAGATGATAATAAACGCGTATTCCACCAGCCCCTGTCCGCGCCGTAGATCGCCGGAGCGAACCAATGCTCTCAGCCAAGACAGCAACGCCATATGCACCCTCCTTTCTTGTAATGTTTCTTTATTATACTCCAGAATTTTTGAGCAAGTGAGAAGCCTGATCCAATAGAGAATGGACAGAGACCTGGTCGGGAGTGGAGTTAGACCTCTGTTAAAAACACGCAACCTTGGGATGCGATCATAATTTTTGATGTTCTGTGCATTTCTATGCAGTATTTTGATCGATGATATTAAATTTCTTTAGGACATCATTGACATTTTGAATTGAACGGGTTAATCTTGATTCATAATCATTTGTCAGCAACCAGACGAGGACCAACCCATGTACTCTGTCTATCCTGTACTCGGTCAATGCCCGGTGTGCGGCGGCGAGCTGACCATCACCCGCCTGCACTGCCCACAGTGTGATGTGGCCATTGAAGGACGTTTTTCGTCGGGCCGGCTGGGGATGCTCTCACCGGAACAACTGGAGTTTGTCGAAGTATTCGTGCGCTGCGAAGGAAAAATCACGCGGGTGGAAAAAGAGCTGAACATTTCCTACCCCACCGTGCGCAGCCGGTTGAACGATGTGATCTTGAGCCTGGGGTACGAAGTGCCGAGTTCGGCGGATGAGGCCGCCTCAACGCCGGACCGACGCCGGGTGCTCGACGATCTCGCTGCCGGGCGCATCTCGTCCGAGCAGGCGATTGAACTGCTGCGCGGCGAGTGACGCAGCGCCAGGAGGAGGAACCTAAATGACCCGTATTGAGCGTGAAAATGTGACCGTTCCGGTTGTAGTGCGATCGGTGGGCGGCGACGTGCGAATCAAGGGGCGCGGCGGCACAGCGCTCATCGTGGACGGCGATGGCGTCCAGATCGAGCAAATTGGCCCCGATCAACCCCTGGTGATCCAGAGCGCGGGCGACTGCCGGATGAGTGTCCCGGATGCCACTTCAATCAGCGTGCAGAGTGTGGGCGGAGATGCCAAGCTGACCGATCTTGCCGGGCCGGGTGTGGGCCAGTCTGTCGGCGGCGATCTGATCCTGCGCAACGTGCGCGATGCCCGCGTGGCCAATGTGGGCGGCAACCTGCGTCTGAAATGGGCCGAAGGCAACATTTCCATCGAGAACATCGGCTCCGATGCGACTATCCGCGAGATTGAGGGATCGGTCCTGGTGGCCAATGTGGGCGCCGACCTGTATCTGCGCAATATCGCGGGCAACTGCGTGATCGAGCAGGTGGGGTCCGACCTGGTGCTCAATCTCGCCTTTGTGCCGGGGCAGGACTACCGGTTCTCGGCGGGCGGAGACATTCTGTGCCGCGTCCCGCCCAACACCAGCGCGCGCTTTGTGGTGCCTCTGCATACCGAGCTTGAGCTGGATATTGAAGCCGATGTGGTGGAGACCGATGAGGGACAGGTGATCACGGTGGGCGCGGGCGAAGCCCTGGTCAGCCTGCACACCGGCCCACACTCGACTCTGCGCCTGGTCGGTGAAGAGGAAGATTACACCATCAACCTGGGAATGCAGATCGAAGAGGAACTGGACGCGCGGCTGTCATCTCTGGAGGAGCGCATCAGCGCCCAACTTGAAGGGCTGGACGAGCGCATCCAATCCAACGCCGAGCAGTGGGTCCGCCAAGCCGAACGCATGGCCGAGCGCGCTCAGCGCCAGGCCGAACGCGCGGTTGAACATGTCCGCGAGCGCATCGAACGCCGGGGGCCCAAAAAGAAGCGTCACGAGTTCACCTTCGGGTGGAATCTGCCGCCGCGCCCGCAAGCGCCCGGACGCCCACCCAAACCGCCCAAACCCCCGGTGCCGGTCGAGCCGGTGACCGAACAGGAGCGGATGATGATCCTGCGCATGGTGCAAGAGGGCAAGATCACGATTGAGGAAGCCGAGCGCCTGCTGGCCGCGCTGGATTCGTGAGGCGGGTGCGCATTGCGCTGCCGCCCGCGCTACAATAGATTCAGCGCGGACGTATACCAGGAAGAACGCTCATGACATCGGCGGCACTTTCACCGGCACACCGGCTTACATCCGGGTTGCGCCCGGTCCATTCCCGGCGCGATCTGGGCCAGATCGCGGACCTGATGGAGGTGTGTTTCGCGGGCAGTCTCGACATCAACGGGCGCGCGGCGCTGCGTGATATGCGGATAATCAGCCGGGCCGGGTCGCTGATGTGGTGGCTCGGTCGGCTGACCGGCGGCATCCCGGCGACCGATGGTTTTGTCTGGGAAGAAGCCGGTCGTATAGTTGGCAATGTGACCCTGATGCCTGCCGGTTATGGCCGGGGATGGGTGATCGCCAATGTGGCTGTGCTGCCCGATTACCGGCGGCGCGGCATCGCCCGCACGCTTATGCAGGCGGCGCTCGATAAGGTATCGCAACGTGGGCTGTTCGCCGTGCTGCAAGTCGATTCGGATAACGACTCCGCACGCACCCTATACGAGTCGTTGGGATTCGCAGCGCAGCGGGCATTTGTACGCTGGCGGCGCTCAGCAGTGAAAGCGGCGAATAACCCCGAAGCCGGGCCGCTGCCACTCCGCGCCGCCCGCCCCGATGATCTACCCGCGGTAATGGCCCTGGCACAACAAACGCGGCCCAACGAGCGCGGCGGGCTGGGCTGGCTGCGTCCCATCCAGCCGGCGGCCCTGCGATCATCCCGGTTAGGGGACCTGGCGCTGCTGATCGGCGGCAAAAGCAGCGAACTGTGGGTGCTGCCCAATGCTGATGGGACCCTGGCGGCGGCGCTGCGTCTCGAAAGGCGGATAGGTGGATTGACGGCGACCTTTGATCTCATCACCCTACCAGACCTGCCCGACTCGGTCGAGCTGGCCCTGGTCCATGAAGTGATCCGCCGGTTGGATGGGAATCGCCAGCCCCTGTTGACCGATCATCCTGCCGATGACGCGATGGCAGCACGAGCACTCGAACAACAGGGTTTTCGCCCGGAACGATCTTTGCTGCATATGATCTGGCAGGTGGGGGCCGGACAGGCGCAATCACAGCGCGATCATTGATTTGAGGAGTACCAGTGATGACAACCTCGGAAGAACGGATGCGGATTCTTCAAATGATTCAAGATGGCACGGTAACCGCCGAGGAAGGCGCGAAGCTGCTGCAAGCCCTGAGCAGCAGCAGGCCCGGCGCGCCCCAATCCAGCCGCGACCCGCGCCTGCTGCGCGTGCGCATCACCGACCTGGATACTGGCAAAACCAAGGTGAATGTCAACATCCCGATGGGCCTGGTCAATGTAGGGATCAAGCTCGGTGCACGCTTTGCACCTGCCAGCGCCAATGTGAATTATGACGAGATTATGGACGCGATCCGCAGCGGCGAGAGCGGCAAGCTGGTGGACCTCGAAGACCTGGAAAGCGGCGAGCACGTCGAAGTCTGGGTCGAATAACCAGCCGCCAGGGTACAGGTGAACTGAGCACGCCGCCTGCTGTGCTGCTAACCGGCGGCAGGCGGCGGCTGCAATCGGTTTTGTTGACTCGCCATCCCCGTCCGCGTTTTTGCTGGTACAATTTCCCCGTTTGGCACCTTTTGCCTTGTGTCGCTCAACCCAGGGACAATTTCAGCGTGGACGCCTACCTCGGTCAGATCGCCGGACTGCTCACTTCGGTGTGCTGGAGTTTCACTTCAATCTTTTTCACGCTGTCCGGGCGGCAGGTAGGCTCGGCCATCGTCAACCGGACGCGCCTGTTTTTCGCGCTGATCATGGTGATGGCGATGCACTGGTTCACACAAGGCGCGCTGCTGCCGATGGGAGCCGAAGGCTGGCGTTGGGGATGGTTCGCGATCTCCGGCCTGATTGGGTTTGTGATCGGCGATGCGCTGCTGTTCCAGGCGTTTGTCATGATCGGCCCGCGCCTCTCGATGCTGCTGATGGCGCTCAACCCGGTGATGGGGGCCGTGCTGGCCTGGGTGTTCCTCTCCGAACACCTCTCGTGGACGGAAATCAGCGGAATCGCGCTGACGGTGAGTGGGGTGGCGATGGTCGTCACCGACCATTCCAGCAGCAGCGCCGAACGCCCGGACCCCTCGCGGCGCTACTACCTGATCGGCGTGATCTTTGGGTTGGGTGGCGCGCTGGGCCAAGCGGTTGGGTTCATCGCCTCGAAACAAGGGCTGGTGGATGATTACCCGGCGCTGTCGGGGAACCTGATGCGGCTGGTTTTTGCCACCAGCGCGATCTGGGCCTTTACGGCGATGCGGAGGCGTGTGCCCGCGACTTTTGTCGCTCTGCGTGCCAAACCGCGCGCCCTGGGCTACATTCTGGGAGGAGCGGTTGCCGGGCCGTTTGTCGGCGTCACACTCTCATTGATCGCCGTCCAAAATGCCCCGGTGGGCGTGGCGTCTACGCTGACCAGCCTCACGCCCATCGTGCTGCTGCCCGTTGCGCATTTCGTTTTCAAGGAGCGGGTGACTCTGCGGGCCATCGCCGGGACTGTGCTGGCGATGGTGGGCACGGCGATATTGTTCATGGCATAAGCGCCAGAGTGGCGATTGGCGATACGGTCATTCGCCGCCAGGAACAGGGCGCGGTAGACTTAGGCAGCACGGGATTTGCACAGATAGAAACAGGCCAGACCGTCTCATCATGGAAACTATTCACGCGGCTCACAACCTGACCATCGAACTCGGTCCAACTAGCTGGCGGCTGTTCAACGGTGTACAAGCGCCGGATCGCCCCGGTGGATTGGCGGCACTGGTCGAAGCCTCCGGCTCCGGGTTGAACTGCTCACCCGCTTTCACGCGGGCGCGGCAACTGCCCAGCCCATCGCTGGCCCCGGCAGATATCGCGCGGGTCGTGGTCGGCTGGGCACCGGAAAGTCGCAACTGGCACCTGGGCCTGCTGCTGGCCGCTCGCCCGGAAAATGATTACCGGATGCGATGGTGTGGCCTGGCAAGCTGGCCCAGCGGCCTCGCTCACGAATACAGCACGCCTGCTCGGCTGGCCGGGCAGTCCCTGGCGCGCATTCTCAACCGCCCATTCCACCTGGTCCCTGCCGCCGTCGAAACGGCCCCCATCCAGGCCGATACCCAACCCATTGAGGCCACCGCGCAGATTCAGGTTGCCGAAGTGCCTCGCGCACTGTCGGCCATCGCGCCGCGCATGGTACCATTCACTTTTGAGGACTGGACATTTGAAGCCATCCCGCGCGGTTACCTTTGGCAGCAGCGCAGCCGTACCGTGCTGCTGGCCGGGCTGCGGATCATCGTCCTGGTGCTGATCTGCGGATTGTTCATTGTGTTGGGCATCGGTGCGCAAACCAGCGGGCTGGCGGCGGTCAAGCCTGCATGGCTGCCCTGGGTCGGGCTGGCCGTGGCGGCATTGGTGGCGGCAATGGCGGCTCAGAATGCGGCAGCCTTGCTCACGCTGACCGATGTGATTGTCGATGTAAAACAATCGGAGATTCGCTGCCGTAGACGCTTGACAGGTGGGATGCGATGGCGGGTACCGTTCGACCGTGTGACGTATGTGCTGCTCTCGCAAACACCCGCCCAGGACCTGGGCCGCGCCCAGGGAATGACTCGTCGCATTGCGAGCGAATGCTGGCTGCACATCTATGACGGTCAGCGTTTTTACGAGGTCGCCCGGCTGGGACGGGTCGAAGGTCTTTCGCACATGTGGGAGACTGTGCACCGCGCGCAGCAGCGAAAAGGCCGCCGGGCACTGGTGCTGCGCGAATATGATACCGACGCGCATCACGCGGCAGTTTTTCTGGCGCGGCTGCTCGAAGTCGATGTGTGGCTGGACATCGTCTGAGCGCGGCCAGGAATGAGGTAGGGATGAACGAACCATTATCCTTGTTTACGCGGCGGCGCAACACCACCCGCCTGATCTTCCTGGTGATCATCCTGGTGACGCTGCCGTGTTACTGCCTGGGCACCGTGCTGCTGGCCACCGCGCCCAAAGAGCCGCGGACGCGCAGCCAATCCGAAATGAGCGAGACTCTGGCAGCGCGCACCTCGACTGCCCTGCCTACGGCTACGCCTACCATCACCCCCTTCCGCACCGCAACATCGAGCAGCCCGCTTGGCCCCACGCCGCCCCAGATATGGCTGCCCACCAATACGCCCTTTTTCTTCCCCACCTGGACGCCATTCGCCACGATGACCATCGCGCTGACCATGGCCCCGACTCTGACACCGGTTCCAACCATTACACCGATCCCAACAGCGACGCTCGTGCCCACAGCGACGC
The DNA here is from genome assembly GCA_034429275.1 of Anaerolineae bacterium. Classification (GTDB taxonomy): domain Bacteria; phylum Chloroflexota; class Anaerolineae; order Aggregatilineales; family Aggregatilineaceae; genus DAOUFU01. The sequence continues at coordinate 23,038 of DAOUFU010000011.1, forward strand.
TTGCACCGACTGACGTGCCTGTACCGACTACCGCGCCCGTGCCAACTGATGTGCCCGTGCCAACCACCGGACCTGAACCGACACTGGAGCCGCCGCCCACCCAGGAAACCATGTGAAGCTGCCGGCACACGTCACCTATTGCCTGGAAAGTAACTTTATGACCTTTGACCTGAAATCGCATGTGAAAACCTTGAGCGCCATCGCCGCACCCTCTGGCCACGAAGCCCCTGCGCGCGAGGCGATCCGCGCCGCCTGGACTCCCTATGTCGACTCGTTCGAAGTGGATGGCCTGGGCAGCTTGATCGCGCTCAAACGCGGATCGCCCGCCGCCGGGTCGCCGCGCCGCCGCGTGATGCTGGCTGCACACATGGACGAGATCGCCCTGATGGTGGCCGAAGTCCGCGAGGGGTTCATCCGCACCCTGCCGCTGGGCGGCATCGATTACCGCCCTTTGCTGACTCAGCCGGTGCTGGTGCACGGTCAACGCCCGCTGAAAGGCGTGTTTGCCGCAGCTTCAACTCACGTCGCACTGCCACGCGATAAATACCTGGACGCAGAGGATATGTGGATCGATGTCGGCCTGCCTGCTGCGGAGGTTGCGACCCTGGTCCGGGTGGGCGATCTGATCACCTTCGACGTGACGCCGTTTGAACTCAAAGGCGACCGGGTGGCGGGCAAATCGCTGGACAACCGCGCCTCAGTCGCAGCGGTAACCTTTTGTCTCGATCAGCTTGCGCGGCGAACGCATGAGTGGGACGTAGTTGCAGTAGCGACCGTGCAGGAAGAGGTCGGGCTGCATGGTGCGATGACGGCGGCGCATCACGTCGCGCCCGACCTGGCCATCGCCATCGATGCGACCTTCGGCTCGCAGCGCGGCACCGATGACGACGAGGCATTTGACCTGGGGGATGGGCCGACTATTGGAGTCGGGCCGAACTTCCACCCCAGGCTGGTTAAGGCGCTGCGCGGCGTGGCCGAAGAACTGGAGCTAGATGTCCAGATCGAAGGTCTGCACGCCGACAGCGGCACCGATGCATGGGCGATCCAGGTCAGCCGCGAAGGGGTGCCCACCGGGCTAATCAGCATCCCCATCCGCAACATGCACACCCCGCTTGAGGTGGTCGATCTGCGCGATGTGACGCTGGCCGGGCGTCTGCTGGCCGAATTCATCGCCCGGCTGGATGCCGGTTTCCTGGATAGCATCGCCTGGAGCGGATTGAACAACTCCCCCGACACAGCGAAAGGCAGCCCGGCATGAGCGACACAGCATCCTACGACGATTCCCCACACTTCACCTTGCTTAAGCAGCTTTCGGAGGCATTCGGAGTCTCCGGCGACGAAGATGCCGTGCGTGCCCTGGTGCTGGACGCCATCCGCCCACACGTCACCGATCTCCACATCGACCCGATGGGCAACATCCTGGCCGTGAAGCGCGGAACCGGTGCCCAGAATCTGCGCGTGATGGCGGCAGCCCACATGGATGAGGTCGGCATGATGGTCATGGGGGCAGACAGCGACGGCCTGATCCGCTTCACCAGCATCGGCGGCCTGGATGCGCGCATCCTGCCGGGCGCGCGCGTGCTGGTTGGGCCGGAGCGCGTACCCGGCGTAATCGGCTTCACCCCCATTCATCTCAACCGCAGCCAGACGGCGGTCGAAATCGACAACCTGCGCATCGACATCGGCGTTTCCAGCCGCGAGGCCGCCCAGCGCGCCGCCGAGCGCGGCGACCGCATCGCCTTCGCCAGCGAGTATGTGGACCTGGGGCCGACCGTGCGCTGCAAAGCCTTTGACGATCGTGCCGGATGCGCCACGCTGATCCGGCTGGTGCAAGGCGAGCCGTTCCCCTTCGATCTTCAGGTGGCGTTCACCGTGCAGGAAGAGGTCGGGCTGCGCGGGGCTATCGTTGCGGCGCGGCATTTTATGCCGGATGCAGCTTTTGTGCTCGAAACGACGGCCTGCCACGATCTGCCGCAAGACCCCGACGAGCCGGACCAGACGACAATTACACGCATGGGCGAAGGCCCGGCGATTTACGTGGCCGACCGCACGACCATTTACCCGCCGCGCATGGTGCAGCACCTGGGCAGCGCCGCCGAGCGCGCGGGCCTGCCGCACCAGTTCCGCTCGCCGCAGCACGCAGGCGGCACCGATGCGGGCGTCATCCACCAGGCCGGGACCGGCGTGCTGACGGCAACCATCTCCACCCCCTGCCGCTACCTGCACGGCCCGCACACTCTGATGCACAAAGCCGACTGGCTCGCTCAACACGATCTGCTGCGCGCCGCCTGGGAGACTCTTACTCCCGGCGCGCTGGGACTTTCAACTTCTGCTTAAACTCTTTTGCGAAAGGACTACTTATGCTTGCACAAACGCCTCCGATGGGTTGGAACAGCTGGAATACCTTTGGCGCACACATTCACGAGGACCTGATCCGCGAGACCATCGACATCTTCGTCAACGAAGGGTACCGCGATGCCGGTTACAACTACGTGGTGATCGATGATCTGTGGGAAGCGGACGAGCGCGTCAACGGGCGGCTGACCTGGGATACCACCAAGTTCCCTCACGGGATCAAGCCGCTGGCCGACTATGCCCACTCCAAAGGGCTGAAGTTCGGCATTTATTCCTGTGCGGGCACTCACACCTGTGGCAACAAGCCCGCCAGTTTCAACTATGAGGAAATTGACGCGCAAACCTTCGCCGAATGGGAAGTGGACTTCCTCAAGTACGATTACTGCCATGTCCCGGCGGGTGCGTGCGGACCCAGGTTGTTCCAGCGCATGGGCCAGGCCCTGCGCGCGACAGGCCGCGAGATTCTCTTCAGCGTGTGCGAATGGGGCGCCAACAAACCGTGGGAATGGGGCGCAAGCGTGGGCGCGCACATGTGGCGCACCACCGGCGACATCAACGACTCGTGGGAATCTATCGTCGATGGAGGCTTTCGCCAGCAGGCTCCGCTCCACCCATACGCCGGCCCAGGGCACTGGAACGACCCCGATATGATGGTGGTGGGCATGTACGGCAAAGGCAATGTCGCGCGCGGTGGCTGTACCGACGCCGAATACCGCAGCCACTTTGCGTTGTGGTGCCTGCTCGCCTCGCCGCTCATGATTGGCTGCGATGTGCGCAACACCAACGATTTCACACACAATCTGCTGCTCAACCGCGACCTGATCGCCATCAACCAGGACCCGCTGGGCCGCCAGGGCTACCGGGTCGGCTATAACAGCTATGCGGATGAAATCGCCGAAGTGTGGGCCAAACCACTGCTTGATGGCTCGATTGCGGTCGGCTTGTTCAATCTCGGCAAGCGCCCGCAGCGCGTGGTCGGCATCGGCTGGGAAGAACTGGGCCTGCACGATCGCCGCCCGTGCAAGGTGCGCAACCTGCTCACCGGCGAAGAGATGGGCATCTGCGAACGCGAGTTCTCCACCCGGCTGGATGAGCACGACTGCCTGGTAATCAAGCTGACACCCCAGCCGTAGGGCCGACACATTCTCTCTTGAGCGCTTAACGCAAGGATGGACCTGTGAACGAACTGATCAAGACTCTAGCCGAAGCCTGGGGACCACCCGGCTTCGAGCACCAGGTACGCAACCTGATTCGCGCCGAGATCGAGGGCGTAGCCGATGAGGTGCGGGTCGATTCGCTCGGCAATCTGATCTGCCGGATCGGCGACGGCCCGCAACGCATCCTGATCGCCGCCCACATGGACGAAATCGGGCTGATCGTCAGCCACATCGACCGCCAGGGATACGCCCGCTTTGCCCCCATCGGTGGGCTGTTCCCGGCCACTCTGTTGGGCGCGCGCGTCCGCTTCGAGAACGGCGTGATCGGAACCATCGGCGTTGAGCACCAGTTCACCAAGCGCCGCGAACTGCCTACCGCCAACGGCTTCTACATCGACATCAGCACCGGCGCAGGCGAGAATGCGCCGGTGGGTGTTGGCGACGCAGGCGCATTTGTGGGCGATACGTTCGTGCGCGGCCAGCGTGTGATCGGCAAGAGCCTGGATGACCGCCTGGGTTGCGCCATCCTGGTGGATGTCATGCGCCGCATCAAAACAGCGGGCACACCCCACAGTATCTATTGTGTGTTCACCGTGCAGGAAGAAGTCGGCACGCGCGGCGCTGGCCCGGCGGCTTACGGCATTGATCCGCACCTGGCGCTGGCAGTGGATGTGACACCGAGCGGCGACTCGCCCCACACCAAGCCCGTAGCGATCACGCTGGGCGGCGGCGCGGCCATCAAAGCGCGCGATACCGGGCTGATCGTCCCCATGCCGGTTCGCAGCCTGCTGACCCGCTGCGCGGAATCCAACAACATCCCGTACCAGATCGAGGTGATGGAACTGGGCAGCACAGATGGCGAGATGATCCAGGTAGTGCGGTCCGGCGTGCCAACGGGCGCGCTCAGCGTGCCGGTGCGCGGAGTCCACACACCGAGCGAAACCGCCGACCTGGGTGACGTGGCCGCCGTGCGCGATCTGCTGGTGGCGCTGCTGAGCGGGCCGATTGCGTTGTGAGGCAGCCGTCATGACCGAGACAGAGGGTTTTGTCCCCCAGTCCGTCAAGCCAACCATCGCCTTCGAGGTGCTGGATCAGGTCGATATCCGCGTGGGAACCATCGAGCAGGTGCTCGATGTGGCAAAATCCAACAAGCTCATGAAGCTGATCGTCAACTTTGGCGATCACACCCGCACGATCCTGGCCGGGATCAAGGGTGAGCGCGAGAACCCGCGCGAGATTGAGGGGAAACAAGCGCTGTTCGTCGTCAACCTTGCGCCACGCCAGATGGCAGGCGAAGTTTCCGAAGGAATGCTGTTCGACCTCGGCTATGCCGACGGCGTGCAGCCGGCGCTGGCCATGCCTGAACGGCCCGTACCCAACGGGACGCGCGCAGGCTAGCCGAACCAGTGCACCAGCGCCAGCGCGATGGCCAGGGGAATCAGCGCGGCCAGAATCAGCAGCAGGGCCTCGACCGTCCGCGGTAGTTTTTTGGATTTGGCGGGCATATCTCACCCCAGGTCAACAACGCCCCCATGCAGGCTGCACGGGGGCGTTTCCATGATGCGTTGAACGAAAGACAACCGATCCTCGTCAGGACAGCTCAAGCGCCTTCGAATCCACGATCCGCCTGGCGTGCGCGATGAAATCCGCGACAGGCATCGCGCCCAGGTCTTCACCGCTGCGCAGCCGTACGCTGACCGCCCCTTGCTCGATATCGCGATCCCCGGCGATCAACATCCAGGGGATTTTAAGCTGCGAGGCATTGCGAATCTTCGCGCCCATGCGGTTGTTCGAGTCGTCGATCTGCACGCGGAACCCTTCGGCGCGCAGTTGGTCGGCCAGGGTTCGCATATAGTCCAGGTGACGATCCGCGATAGGGATCAACACCATCTGGATTGGGGACAACCACGCCGGGAACGCCCCCGCATAGTGCTCGATCAGCACGGCGACAAAGCGTTCGAGGCTACCATACAGCGCGCGGTGAATCATGATGGGCTGGTGGCGCTCGTTGTCTTCGCCGATGTATTCCAGTTCGAACCGGGCCGGCAGGTTGTAGTCTACCTGCACCGTGCTGATCTGCCACTCGCGCTTCAGCGCATCGCGCACGATAAAGTCGAGCTTGGGGCCATAAAAGGCGGCTTCGCCTTCCTCCACCGTGTAGGTCAGCCCGCGTTTGTCGGCAGCGGCGATAATGGCGCGCGCGGCCTGGTCCCAGATCGCGTCGTCGCCCACATATTTATCGCTCTGCGGGTCGCGGATGCCCACCCGCGCGCGGTAATCCGTCAGGCCCAGGCTGTTGAAGATGAATTCGACCAGGTCCACAACCTTCAGGAATTCGTCTTCAAGCTGTTCGGGGGTGCAGAAGATGTGCGCATCATCCTGGGTGAAACCGCGAACACGCGTCAGGCCGTGGAGTTCGCCCGATTTCTCGTAACGGTAGACCGTGCCAAACTCAGCCATGCGGATCGGCAGGTCGCGGTACGAGTGCAGTTCATCCTTGAAGATATGGATGTGGTGCGGGCAGTTCATCGGCTTGAGCATGAACAGGTCGCCCTCGACCTCAAACGGCGAGTATTGGCTGTCCTTGTAGTAGGGGTAGTGTCCTGACCGCTCATAGAGCGCCACGCGCGCAATATGCGGCGTGATGACCGGTTCGTACCCGCGCGAAATCTGCACCTCGCGCAGGAAGCGCTCCAACAGATCGCGCAGCACCGCGCCGTTGGGCTTCCACAGGGGCAGTCCCTTGCCCACCAACTGGTTGAATGTGAACAATCCGAGCGCCTGCCCAATCGTCCGATGATCGCGCTTGCGGGCTTCTTCGAGCAGGTGCAGGTATTCTTCAAGCTGCTGGGTCGTCTCCCAGGCCGTGCCGTAAATGCGCGTGAGCATCTCGCGATTTTCGTCGCCGCGCCAGTAGGCCCCAGCGGGCGCTTTGAACGTGATGCTGAGCGCGTCGGGGTTGATCTCGCGCGTGTTGGCGACATGCGGCCCCCGGCACAGGTCCTCGAAGGTATCCTGCGTGTACGTGCTGATCACCACCGCGTCGCTGGTTTTTTCACCATATTCATCCACGCCGCCCTGTTCCAGCCCGTCGATCAACTCCAGCTTATACGGCTGGTCGCGGAACAGCGCGCGCGCTTCGTCGGCACTGACCTCTTTTCGCTTGAAGTCGTGCCCCTCGCGGATGATGGCGCGCATCCGGGCTTCGATCTCCTGCAGGTCCTGGTCCGTCAAAGGGCGGGGCAGGTCGAAGTCATAGTAAAAGCCATCCTCAATGGGCGGGCCGATGGCGATCTTCGCTTCGGGGAACTTTTCCAGCACTGCCTGCGCCATGACGTGCGCCGCCGAATGCCGGATTTTGTACAATTGGCTGTCCTGATAACGTTCCATGATCGGGTATGTGCTCCTCAGGGGTGCAGATGAAGGCCAGGGCGCACGCCGCACCCACGAACCGGTGCGCTGGCCGATTGTATGCGTGACCTGCCGGGGATGATCGGGGGAAAGTCTGCGTTAGGACATAGTGACATTCGCCCGCGCACAGGGCGCAAATCTCGCCGGGTTCGAATGTCCACACGGCCTATTCCCGACCGCCACCTCAGCACGTCCTTCCGGCGCGGCGGTGCGACTGAGCACACCTCGCCGGGGGCGCGGACGGTGGCGCGGACTGACGCAGACTATTCGCTACCACCGCCGCCCGACTGACCGGAGCGATTTGTTCAGTTCACCAGTAGGGGGATCGCTCATGGGCGGCTCCTTGTCTCAACACTCATCCGGGCATACTGGGATGCATCAGCGCAGACGTGAGCAGTGTGGCGGGAACGCTTGCGCGTTCTGATTCGGCATCCGGGCTGCATTCAGCGAACACGCTCTCAAACACGCCGAGCGCCATCAGGTTATCGACCACATCCTCGATGATCTCCGGTGTGAGTTCCTCGACGATGACATGCGCCATTTCCATCGCCAGGAATTGGCGGGGGGCAAGCGCAGGTGTATTGCGCGCCACTTCCAGGCTGAGCGCAAGTTCTTGCTGAACATGGGCCAGTGTCACAAAATGCGCCTGCCACAACCTGCCATCTTCCATTTCGGCCAGAACATCGGCACTGTCAGTTTTGGGATCAAAGCCAATCTCAGGCTCAGAGTCGATCCAGACACGTTTGATAAGCACGGTTTTCTTTGCCTCGCCCGTTATTTGCTTTCTCCCATACTACACCTTTTTGCCCCCCAAATTAAAGACCTCCGCCCAAAATTGGGGCGAAGGTCCTATAAGGCCACGCGGTTCCACCCAAATTTCGACAGTCGCGCTCCCTCTGGGCAGCGCGCACTATCCTCTGGCAGCCGATAACGGGGCTAACCGTCCGCGCTTAATGAGCCAGCAGGCCGTTCTGCGCGGCGCTCACGGGTGGTCTTGGCCGGAGATCATTCACGCGGGCTTTCAGTCCGAGACCCACGCTCCCTGGGATGATGCAGCCCGGCTGCGGTCCCGTTCAACGCTTTGGCGGTGGATATGCTATTATGGTGACAGCATAACTCAAGCCGCCACGCCATGTCAAGACCCTGTGCGAACGCTGGTGCTATTCCACTTCCGGCGGAGTCAGCGTGATCGGTTCGTTAATGCCGGTCAGGTTGGTCGCTGTTGCCATCGTGGCCGAGATCTTGGTAGTGGCCCCCTGGTAATTGATGGACGACTCGATCTCGATGTAGTCGGCGAACTGATGCGGCAGGTGATCGTCTTCACCAATCCACACGGTGAACAGGTATACCGACCCCCCTGTTAACATCTGCCGGGTCATTTCCTCAGTGAAGCCCATCGCCTGGCCGTTGAATACCTCGATCATGTCTTCAAGTACACCAGAAGCTTCCAGGTTCGATGCGGTATATCCCACTTCGATCACACGCATCTTCTGGCCGTCGATGGTCATCGGCTCCAGTTCGCTGACGGTGTTCACTGCACCCGGCTCGAACAGGTAATTCAGGCCATAGAGTTGGAAGAATGTCGGTTCGTTCAAGCCTTGATAAGCCGGACTTGCGTCATCTCCCAGCAGATCGGTATTCACCCACCCCGGCGCGATTTTTCCTGCCTGTCCGCCCTGCGGCAAGTTGCCCCCGCCAATGAGCGCATAGACAGTTGAGCCATCGATGAACATTTCCATGGTGACGTTGGTAGCGTCCGGTTCCATGTTGTTAGTCATAGTGACATCGAATGCTGCATGACCTCTGAATACGTCCTTTGGCGTCACCTCGCTGGTGACAGCCGCCTTATAGGTGAATTCGAGGGTTACACGGTAGGTTTCCAGGTTGGCAGTCACCTGGTAAAGCTGATCGGAATTCCCCGTGAAGCTGTCCAGACTCAAGAGGTTAAAATAAGCTTCTCGAACATACGCCAAAAGCTCATCGCTGGTGTCTGCATGTACTCGTGGTACATGCGGCGATCCACCAGCGAAGGCCAGAGCTGCGATCAGGAGCACCAAAATGATCCGGTTCATGCAAAGTATCCTCTAGGGTGAAGCACCCATCTCACATCTTCTATAAATATTATTCTTATCACATTAACATAATATAATGCAAATCGCTTCATGGGTTGCCCTTCGCCGGGTAATCGGCTAGAGTGGAAGGGTCATTGTGTGTCAACCATGCCCGGCATCCAGGGCATGGCGGGGGGAAGAGCCGAATGGCAGCCTGTTTGTTTTATGGTCCGGTGTTGTTTGGCTTGTTGATCGTGTATCTTGGGCTGCGCATCGCCCTGGGCGACCGGGACAACGTGTGGGCACGCTACGCCGATGCTATGCGCCAGCGCGGGCAGCCGGTCGAACGCACGCCCCAATGGGACCGACGTATGCAACGGCTGGGGTTGGCGCTGGCGATCTTGCTGGGCGGTGGACTGTTGGCGCTTTCGCTGGTCAATTATTGGCTGAATTTCTGATCCCGCGGTAGAGAACTGCCGCTGACGCCCAACCCGGGACAGCATCCATCGCCCACCCTACGCCCTCCTGACCTGCCTTGCACATCGCGATCCCGCGTGCTACACTACCGGCGATTCGCCGGGAAAACCGGCCATCGAGGAAACAGCGTGCTTTCAAGTGTATGATGCTTGTGGGCGCGCTCTATCTTTCAGATTCGCCCGCTCATTGCGATAAAAGCTGTGGGAGGATGGTTATGGACCATCGAGCGAGCAACCGGCTGGTGGTACTTGCGCTGCTGGCCGCCATCATCGTCGGTCTGTTGAGTGTTGTGCCCGCTGGCGCGCAGAGCGGCCAGCAGGCAACCGTGCGGCCCGACGTGCTGAATATGCGGTATGGGCCAGGCAGCCAGTATGCCGTGATCGCCGAACTCCGGCGCGGCACGGTGATCGACCTGCTGGCGCGCAACGGCACGTGGCTCTATGGACGCACACCGGGCGGCACCGAAGGCTGGGTAGCCACCGATTACCTCGATCTCGCGCCCGGTGTCAACCTGGATGTGCTGCCCTTCCGCGATGCTCCCGCCGATCTGGGCACGCCGATGGAACGCCCCGCCGCCGAACAGTCTTCCCCTGTACCGGCCCCTGCCGAACAATCTGCGCCGGTCAGCTTCCCAGAAGGCACCGGCATCCCCGGTACCGCGATGGGCACGGTCAATTTGCGCTCAGGTCCCGGCTCCGCTTACCGTGTGCTGACGACAGTCGCGGTGAATACGGCCCTGCTGGTCAAGGGGCGCAACGATTCGATGGATTGGATTTTTGTCAGCGCGAACGGCCAGGACGGGTGGATGTTCTGGGAATATGTGCGCCTCTCGTCTGGTGCGATCAGCAGCTTGCCGGTGACCGATGTCGTGGTGAACCAGGTAACTGCCGCGAGCAGCGCCCCGGCGCAGCCTGCACCCGCCGCGGCGGGTGCGATTCCCGCACCGGTGAGCGGCGGGGCGGGCCTGAACGGGTTTGGATATGGTGGGCATGTGGACAGTTTCGCCTACCCGGACCTGATGCGGGCCGCCGGCATGACCTGGGCCAAGCGCCAGATCCGGTTTGAGCCGGGCGCGCCGGGAAGTGTGGCAGCGGGCGCGATCAACCAGGCCCATGCTAACGGCTTCAAGGTGCTGCTGGGAATCGTGGGCTATGCCGAACATCTGAACAATCCCGGCTATTTCGAGGATTACGCGCGCTTTGTCGGCGAGGTCGCTGCACTGGGGCCGGACGCCATCGAAGTGTGGAACGAGATGAACATCGACCGCGAATGGCCCACCGGCCAGATCGACCCGGCGATGTATACGCGGCTGCTGGCCCAGTCGTACAATGCGATCAAGAGCGCCAACCCCTCCGTCGCTGTCATCAGTGGGGCGCTGGCCCCCACCGGCGCAGAGGGAGCCTTTGGGCGCGACCGCGTGATGAACGACGATGGCTATTTGCGGGGTATGGCGGCAGCGGGCGCAGCGCGCTATGTGGACTGCATTGGTGCGCATTATAATGAAGGTATCGTCAGTCCCGACCAGACCTCTGGCGATCCGCGTGGCGAATACTATTCGCGCTACTTCTGGTCGATGGTCAACCTGTACTATGGGGCCTTTGGGGGGCAGCGCCCGATCTGCTTCACCGAGTTGGGTTATGTCTCGCCCGAAGGGTTTGGCCCCCTGCCCGATGGCTTTGGCTGGGGAGCCGATACCAGCGTAGCCGAGCAAGCTAGCTGGCTGGCGCGGGCCATTCAGCTTGCGCGCAGCAGTGGCAAAGTGCGGCTGGTGATCGTCTGGAACGTGGACTTTACCCAGTACGAAGGTGACCCGATGGCAGGGTATGCCATTGTGCGGCCTGGCGGTGTGTGCCCGGCCTGTGACGCCCTGGCCGCCATTCGCTAGTCACGGAGTATCCGGATCTATGGCATCTTCCCTTCCGCCGAATGAGCCGAAGCCCGCGCGCAAGTTGGGGGCTTCGCGCCAGACGGGACCCTCCCCCGAGGCAGGCTCTCCGCGCACGCCTGGAACTCCACCCGATCTGGGGCGTATGCGCCAGATCGTCACGCCAGAATTCCCCGATCCAGAGACTCTGGACCGGCGGCAGCCTCTGCGTCCGCGCTCACGATGGGATGCGCTGCGAGGCACGCTGACCGGCTCAGATGACTGGACGGTAGTCGCGCTGGTTGTGAGCGTGGTCGCGGTGGCGTTGGTGGCATTGGCCCTGTTCCTGCCGCCCATCAAGCTGTGGGACCGGATTGATGCCTATCTGAACGAAGATAAAGACCAGGAAAGCACCACCGTGCTGCTGCCGCAGGGTGGTATTCCTTTCACCCCGCTGACGGCATCTTCGCCTAGCCTGTTTGTCGATGGGCTGACGCTGGATGCCTCGCCGGACGCGTTGACGGCCCCGTTCAGTGTGCGGGTGGTCAGCGTCAGCGCCGAAGATTACCTGGTGGGGCGCGTGCCGGAGCAGGGATGGTACTGTGGGATTGATCTCCCGGCAGGCCATGCCCTGGCCGGTCAGGTGTACAGCCTGACCCAAGATGGCACGCCGCCGCAATCGCTGCGGGTGCAGGTAGCCCCGCGCGCTAATGTCAGCCTGTCGCCTGGCACGGTGGCGCTCTTCAGTTGGGATGCCGAAGCGAATGCCTGGGTGCTGCTGCCCGCTACACTCACTGAGCAGGGGATGCTCTCCGCCACGCTGGATTATGTGCCGCGCTGTGTGGCAGCATTCCGCGTGCCCGAAACCGCCCGGCTGATCGGAGTGGCACAGGACATCACCGAAGAGTTCGATCCGGCGATCGTGAGCAGCGGTGAGCGTCTGCTACCTGGGCGCGCGCTGCCGCTGCCGGATGGCACGTTGTCGATCATTCTCGCGCCGGGGTTCGCGGCTGGCCAGGGCTATGAGGTGCTGCCGGTCGTGCAGAATTTCGACGACCCCGCGGTGATCGATGTGGCGACGGTGGAACGGCTGGTGACCAACGCTGCGCTGCGCAGTGAACACGCCCGCCAGATCACCGCCTTTGTGCTGACAGATGCGGGCTACAGCGGCGCAGCACTGGATTACCGCGCCCTCCCGGTCAGTCTGCGTGACGACTTCACCGCCTTTGTGACCGAACTGGCCCGGCTGTTGCACAGCCAGGGACGTACGCTGACCGTGATCCTGCCCGCACCGCAGGCCGGAGACTCGGGGGGTTATGACTGGGCGGCGCTTGGCGCTGCTGCTGATGTAATCGTGCTGCGGATGCCCCTTGATCCCCGCCTGTATGCGGCAGAGGCAGCCGGGGATGAACTGGTCACCTGGGCCATCAGCCAGGTGGGGGCGCGCAAGCTGTGGTTGGGCCTGGATGCGCGCAGCGTTGAAGAACAGAGCGACGACCTGTTCGCCCCGGTCGGCCTGGCCGACGCACTGAGTTACCTGGGCCGGGTAACCCTGGACGAGACCGCGCCCGCTTCCGCCGCGCCCGGTGAGGTGCTCACCGCTCGCCTGGTGCATCCGGCGGGGATAGGGGCCAGCCTCGAATTCAACCAGGGCCTGGGGGTCCCGCTGATCCGCTACCAGAACCAGCAGTCCGAAACCCTGCGGACAATGTGGATCACCACGCCGGTCGCACTCTACCAGCGCATGGCGTGGGCCGCACGGCAAAACCTGGGCGGCGTGTTGGTCTTTCACCTGCTGGATACAGGCGTTGTGCCGGGCGTGCGGAGCGCGTTGCTGGCTTATCGCCTGGATCAACCCGCTTTGCTGGAGAACTTCACCCTGGCGATGGAATGGATTGTGCGGGGCGGGGATACCGTGCTGGCACTGGAGACCGGCCAGCCGGACCGCCCGTTTAGCTTCACCGTGCCGGAAAATTTGCCCGGCGAATTGACGGAACTCACCATTGAGGCCCAACTGAACGGCGTATCGCTGGGCAGCCAGGTGATCCCGCTGACAGGGGGAGCTGCTGTGCCATCACCGCAGCCAACAGCGGAACCCTCACCAGAGCCAACGCAGCAGCCGCCGGCTACCTCATCACCAGAACCGACCGCGACTCCGACTCAGGAATCAACCGCCAGTCCAACCGCCGAACCCACACTTTCACCGACCCAGTCGCCAACTCAGTCGCCGACCCAGGAAATCACAGCCACGAGTCCGCAGGTGGAAGCGCTGCCCGGCGCGCCAACGACTTCGCCCAGCCCGATGGCCATCAGCCAACCGCCCACCTTCACGCCTGCCCCATTGCCCGAAGTGATTCCGACGCTGCCCGCCCCCACGCCCGATACATCGACCCTGGATGCGCTGGTCGTGCCTACCGTCGATCCTGCGCTGCTGGCCGGAGTGAATCTGGGCAATGAATTCGAGGCTGGCGCAGCACTGCGAGCCGCCGACCGGTTGATGCTCACCGTCGGGCAGATGAAACTGCGTTGGCTGCGGCTGGACGCATCGTTCACCTTTGGGGCCGAGGGCAGCGATTGGGGCGAGACGATCACGATTGCCCAGGCGAACGGCTTCAAAGTCCTGGTCAGTGTGACCGGGTGGCCCGGTGAACTGGCCGCGACATCGAATTGGGCGGCCTATGCGTCGGATTACGCCCGCTTCGTGGGCGAACTGGCGGCGCTGGGCGTGGATGCCATCGAAATCTGGCCGGGAGCCAATACGTCTGCTGGTTGGCCCGCGGAAACCATCGATCCGGCCCGCTATGCGCGACTGCTCGGCCTATCCTATTACGCCATCAAGACGGCGCAGCCCGCCACCCTGGTGATCAGCGGCGCGCCCACCGCCATCGAACAGGCCGATGCCGAGCAGACGCCCGATGCCTGGGACGACGATGCCTTTTACGCCGGGCTGGCTGCGGCGGGTGGGGCCTCGATCCTCGACTGCGTGGGCGCGGAATACCTGGGCGGGCGGGTGAGCCCATCCGAGACCAGCGGCGATCCACGCGGCCCGGAAGCGATCTACTACCTGCCGGGGCAGACGGCGCGCGCCTGGGATGCATTTGGCGGGAAGCGCCAGGTGTGCTATACCCGCTTAGGCTATCCCGCGCCTGCCGGTTATACCTACCTGCCCGAAACGTTTGCCTGGGCACAGGAGATCACGCCGGAGCAAGCGGGGCAGTCGCTCGCCAATGCACTCACCGTGCTGCGCGGCGATTCGCGGGTCCGGCTGGCGATGGTGTGGCTGGTCGAAGCGCCATCGCTGGACACGCCCACTGAGCGCGGGGTCTATTCGCTGCTGCGCCCGGATAGCACGTGCCCGGCCTGCGCACTGATCACGGCAGTATTCACGCCGTAGGGCATTCGCCGGGTGGTCGCGTCGCCAAAAGTGGCGGGCGATGCACGCGAATGGTGTACAATGGGAAGACTGAAAAAACATGCCGGAACGTGCGCGCTGCCTTGTTCGCACCTCGATCACGCGGCAGCCCGCACCAGGTAAGGAGTGAAACACGGATGCAAGCTTCTGCGCTGATGTCTCGTCGCCGCCAGATACGCGGGTTTGTGGTCGCGTGGCTGGGTATCACGTTGTTGATGGGCGCACTCACGTTTGTGGGGATTTATTACGCGACCGGCCTGGTGAACGCCGAAAATGCCGGGACGGAGCAGGCCGGTGTGGCTGCGCTGCCTAATGGCAGCGTGGACGAAACGCAAGGCCAACCGACGGAATTTGACCCCAAGAGCATTAGTGTGACCGGCGTGCCGGTCGCGCAGGTGGCCCCTAACTCCGCCGCCAATGCTGCCGCGCCCGCCGCCCAGAATGCACCGGCTGCCAGCAGCTCATCGAATGCCGCTGCCGCGGCCCAGGCGGCCACGCCCGTCCCTTCTCCCACGCCGATCCCGATCAGCAATACCGCCTTCCAGTTGGGCATCCAGGTGCAGGCCAATGCCGACCCAGAAGTCTATCGTATCTGGCTGGGCGAGGTGCGCGACAAGCTGAAGTTGGGTTGGATCAAACAGCAGGTACGCTGGGAAAACATTGAGCCGCAGCCCGGCCAGTATGACTGGAGCGCGCTGGATACGACCTTCGCCCTGGTCAAAGAGTATGACATCAAGGTGATGGTCAGCGTGGTGACCGCGCCGGCATGGGCGCGCGAGCCGGGCAACCAGCGCCTGGACGAGGTGGGACCGCCCGCCAACCCGATGGATTACGCGAATTTCCTGATCACGCTGCTCCAGCGCTATCGCGGGCAGATTCAGGCGGTCGAGGTGTGGAACGAGATGAACATCGACCGCGAATGGGCTTCGATCTATGGCCTCAGCGCGCAGAACTACGTGACCCTGCTGAAGACGGCCTATGAAGCGATCAAGATGGTCGATCCGGGTGTGATCGTGATCAGCGGCGCACTCTCGCCCACCGGCTGGAACGATGGCGTGGCGGCCTACGATGACTTTGTGTACATGGACATGCTGATCCAGGCCGGAATGCTCAACTATGCGGACTGTGTAGGCGCGCATCACAACGGCTACAACATCGGGCCGACCGTGCCCTGGAACAGCGTCCCCAACGATCCGACTGCCCGCTTCCGGGGGCCGTTCGACAACCCGCATCATTCATGGTCGTTCTACAGCACGCTCCACGGCTATCACGATCGCATCGCGGCAGCCGGTAAAGATACCAAGCTGTGCATCACCGAGTTCGGCTGGCCGGTGACCGAAGACCTCAACGGCTACCCGGTCGGTTTTGAGTTCGCCAACGACAACACGCTGGCCGAGCAGGCGCAATTTTTCGGCGAAGCCATCGACGCCATGCAGGAATGGGGCTTCGTGTGGATCGCCTGGGTGTGGAACCTGAACTATGGCGCGCAGGGCGGCTGGGACCCCACCAACGACAACGTGCCCTACGCGCTGCTGCGCCCGAACTGGGCACCGGCTCCGGCCTATGAGGTGATCGCCAGCTACGACTTCCGCAGCCGGTAAGGCGAAGCATCCCTCAGAACCAATACAAACAACAGGCGGACCACCCGGCCCGCCTGTTTGATTACCCTCGTGGGCGGATTTGTGCGCTACTCGATCACAACCACCGTATGCACGCCCAACGGCGGCAGTTCAACATGTACGTACCCATCCCGCAGGCTGAATGGCAGTGCTTCCCCGCCGGGAGCCAGGTAAACCTGCCGGGGGGGCTGCTCGCAGCGAACATCCACCGCCAGCCCGGCAGTCGCCCAGGACTGGTCTACGTGTGGGATGGGCTGAAGTGTGCGGCGCGGGTGATAGGCAACGATATGCACGATTCGACGCTCTGGGTGCTGATCCGAGGCCGGTTGAGTGTGCAGCGCAAATTCGATCCAACCGGGGCCAGTCGGTTTGAGCAGCGCGGGCGGCAAAAAGTCGGCCAGCGCGCGCTGGGCCACTGCGCGATAGACCCAGTAATCGTGGGCGCGGTAAGCGCTGAACAGCGGTGCAGCGAAATAGAGCACCCGATCCGTGCGCACCACCAGCGGTGCAGCCAGCGATTCGCCAACGGGCGCATGCTGGTGACTGATGAAATGCTCCCAGGTGCGGTTGAACAACGCCGATCGCAGATCGCCATAGGCTGCTGCCCCGGCGATAGGACGGACTACATACGCCTGCTCGTAGAAGGCGTAGTCGTAATCATCCGCCAGTTCGCCTACCCCACACAGCGCACGATCCAGCCGGAGATAACTGGGGACAGTCGGTGCGGGGCGCACAACCTCCACCGGCACAGCGGCAAGCTGGAAGCGCCCATCCGCCGCCAGCGCTGCCGTACCGCTCAACACCAGACGCCCGCCCCCGGCCAGGTAGCGCTCGATCCGCGCTTTGAGGTCACCGCTCAGCGATGCCTGGTCGGGCAGGATGACCGCCGGGTAAGCGGAAAGATCGCCCCATTCGTCGATGATGTCGAACTGGATGCCGGTTTCCAGCAGGACCTGCGCCGCGCCTTCGACATCCGCACTGTGTGCGCCGATTCCGTGGTGCGCGCCGTTTGCCGGGCCGAGACCGAGGATCGCTACTTCGGCAGCCGGGCGAGCATCCACCAGCCAGGGTTCGAGCGCTTCAATCCGCCGAAAGGTGCGCCCGATCAGCCGGTACACGGCAGGATCGAGCCCGCCGCGCGGATGAAGCTGGTCTCCCACCGACACCTTGCCGCCCGCCGCGAGCACCGTGCCGCATTCCTGGTCGAGCTGATCTGTCGTCTTCAGCCCGCCGAAGTCGCCCCACGAACTGTGGAAACGGCCATTCATGCCCAGGAATTCTTTGCCATAGGTGCGCGCCTGCCGCGCCATGATGGGAAAATGCAAATAGCCCCACTGGGCGGTAGTGGGCAGGCTTTCGACTTCCAGGTGAGTCATGAAGGGCACCACGCGGCGCATATCGCGCTCGATGGTGCCGTTATAGAACACCGTCGCGCCGGGGACTTTGTCGTGCACAAACCGGGTGAGCCGCTCAAAGAATGATTCCTGCTGCTGGCGCGCATAGGCCCAGACGGCGCTTTCGTCGTCGATGCGCACGCCTGCCCTACCCATCTCAGCCTGCGCCCAGGGTGAGTAGTTCGGCAGCGGGAAACAGATATCAAACCACAGCCCATCGATTTCGTACCAGTCGCAGATTTCCTCCACCTGGGCCATCACATATTCCCTGTAACCGGAAGCGATATCCAGCGTGGCCCATCCCCACTGGCCAGAGAGCGGTGGGCGGGTCACCAGGCGGCCCTGCCTGTCCACCACCAGCCATTCCGGGTGCTGCTGACCCGCCAGTTCATCCCAACGGATGGAATAGTAAACCGGGCAGAGAATATCCACCCGGTGCAGCGCCTCAATCTGTTGGCCGAGCAGGTCAAAGCTCAGGTGAGGGTGGACCGTACCGGCTTTGGTCGGGTAATACGAGTATCCGTGGTGGCACTTGGCGAAGATATTGATCGCGCCGACGCGGGCCTCCCGCAGCGTTTCGGCGAACGTGACCGGGTCGAAGTCGGCCCCGACGTCGGTACACGCGGGCGACGTGTGGAAATCGAGGTGAACCTGCCGGAAGCGCATCCGCTTGGAGTTGTTCATGCTGCCCCTGGCCTCAGTCTGCCCACACCACATAAGTATGAGCCAGCTTATCGTGCCAGGCCTGGCTCGAACGGTCAAAAAACGCCCAGATGAAGCCCAGCAGCATGAAGACGGCGCTCACCCAATATCCGACATAGCGCACCAGCGCGTCTTTGTCGGTGATACGTGAGCCGTCCGTTTTGATCACACGGATGTTCATGATGCGCTTGCCAGGCGTCTGGCCGCGTTCCGCCGTCAGAAAATACCAGTAATAGGCCCCGCCGATGATCGCGCTCGCCGCGCCGCCTGTTGCGTCGCCGCCATAATAGAGCACACTGCCGATGACCGACAGGATGATGGAATCAATCACAAACGCGATCAGCCGCCGTCCAAATGGAGCCAGCACCAGTTCTTCCTGGGTTTTGCGCTTCTGTTTGGGCTTGAGCTTGCTCTTGGGTTGTTCATAAATCGGCTGCATGGCACGCTCCTCTCCTCTACGCGCACAATCAAACAGAAGGGGCGCAGTCGTGCCCGCGCCCCCTCAATCTGGCAATACTCACACTCAGGCGCGCACAACCAACGTCCCGGCCAGCTTGTCGTGGAATCCCTGCTTCTTGGGGTCCCAGATCGACCATGCCCAGCCAATGAACAGCAGGAATGTGTTGATGTAGTACCCTACGTAGCGCACTACTGCGGTGATGGTGTCGATCTTGCCGCCGTTAGCCTTCACCACGCGAATGCCCAGCAGCGCTTTGCCAGGAGTCTGACCGTTGTTCTTCGTCCAGAAGTACCAGTTGTAGCTGATGCCGAGAATAAACCCGATGCCGATGCCCAGGATACTCTCGCCGATGATGCTGCCCACAATACCACCAACGGCCCACAGAATCACATTGTCGATAATCAGGGCGCCTAACCGTGTAGGTAAACTGGCGAGTTGCATGATGTCTCTCTCCTTGGCTTGAAGCTTTGCGGATGCACCGGTGGCGAACTTGGCCCGCCCCGGTACAATCACATTATAGCTTTCAATCCTATTCTACGCTGAGCGCGCAAGGAAGGTTGCATCGTGGGCCAGTGGACCGAGAGCAAAGCGGATGGATATGTGAAATGGCTGCGGCAGCAGGTAGGCTCCCAGATGATCTACCTGGTGTATACCACCGTGCTGGTGTTTGACGAGCACGACCGCCTGCTGGTTCAGTGCCGCTACGACTTCGACTGGCTGAGCGTGCCGGGCGGCGCGCTGGAACTGGGCGAGGCGCTGCGCGACTGCGCCATCCGCGAGACGCGCGAGGAAACGGGCATCGAGATCGAGATCGAGCGATTGGTCGGGGTCTTCAGCCACCCCCGGTACAACCTGCTCTATCCCAATGGCGACCATGTGCAGCCCTGGAGCGTGTGCGTCGTGGCACGCCCGGTAGGCGGATCGCTGCATCCCGACCAGGGCGAGACGCTCAGCGCGCAGTGGATGGCGACTGCCGAGGCGCTGCCTCAACTCCCGCCTGCTTACCAGGCGATGGTGCGCGCCGCGCTGGAGTCGCGCCACGCTGCGCCGGGATCGCCGCAGCGTGCTTACCTGGAGCCGGACTTTGCCGATGGCAGCCTGCGCGAGTATTACCGCGTGCTGCGCCCACACGTGGGCCGCGCCCCGATCATTCTGCCGGGCGTGATGGCTGTGATCAGCGATGAGGCGGGGCGCGTGCTGGCCGCCCGCCGCACCGATGACCTGCTGTTGGATGTGCCCGGCGGCTACTGCGACCTGGGCGAAACGACCACCCACGCTGTGATCCGCGAGGTGCGCGAGGAAACCGGCCTGGAAGTCGTGCCCCGGCGCGTGATCGGCGTCTACAGCGAAAACATGACCTACACGTATCCAAATGGGGACACAGTGCACGGAGTCGGCATCTGCTTTGAGTGCCAGGTGACAGGTGTCGCGCTGCGTGCCGACCGTGACGAGATCAGCGAAGTGCGCTTTGTGCCCCCTGCCGAACTGCTGGCTCAGCCGATGGCCCCCGGCATGGCGGGCATGATGCAGGTATGGGTCGATATGCAGCACCCGGATCACTGGCCTGTGCTGCGTTAAGTTAACTTTGCGAGACACCCCCTGGAGATGACTGCCTATGATCACTCCCATCGATATGCAGCGCGAAGCGGTACGCACACTCGAACGGCTGTGGCCGCGCATCGCGCCGATCATCCCCGACGAGACGGAGCGCGCCATCTTCCGCGCGCGGCTCGACGTGCACTTTCCGACTGTATTCCGCCTGCTGCACGAGCTTTACGCGGACCGCTACGATTTCTTTTATCACCTGGAACAAATTCTGAGCACCGCCGCCGAGAGCTACGCCCGCCGCTCGCCTGACCTCAAAGCCTTCGATGCCCGGCGCGAAGCCGATCCGCTGTGGTTCCACAGCGAGCGAATGTTGGGCGGCATCATCTACGTGGACCTGTTCGCGGGCAACCTGGCAGGTGTGCGTGCGAAGATTCCATACTTCAAGGAACTGGGGCTGACCTATCTCCACCTGAT
Source organism: Anaerolineae bacterium (assembly GCA_034429275.1). Classification (GTDB taxonomy): domain Bacteria; phylum Chloroflexota; class Anaerolineae; order Aggregatilineales; family Aggregatilineaceae; genus DAOUFU01. The sequence goes on from DAOUFU010000011.1 coordinate 43,962, forward strand.
GCCCCTGTTCCGCGCGCCGGAAGGCCACAACGACGGCGGTTATGCCATCAGCAGCTACCGCGAGGTGGAGCCGCGGCTGGGCACCGCCGAAGAGCTGGCCGGGCTGGCCGCCGAGCTGCGTGCCGAAGGCATCAGCCTGTGCCTCGATTTTGTCTTCAACCACACCTCGGACGAGCACGACTGGGCCAGGCGCGCCCTGGCCGGTGATGAAGACTACCAGGCGTTTTACCTGATGTTCGAGGACCGCTCGCTGCCGGATCAGTACGAACGCACGCTGCGCGAAATCTTCCCCGAACAAGCGCCGGGCAGTTTCACCTATCGCCCAGAGATCAACCGCTGGGTGTGGACAACCTTCCACAACTTCCAGTGGGACCTGAACTACAGCAACCCGGCGGTGTTCGCGGCCATGTTGGGCGAGATGCTGTTCATCGCCAACCTGGGCTGCGAGGTGCTGCGCCTGGACGCAGTGGCCTTCATCTGGAAGCAGATGGGCACGAGCTGCGAGGGTCTGCCCCAGGTGCACACCATCATCCGGGCGTTTAACGCGCTGGTTCGCATCGCTGCACCCGCGATGGTCTTCAAATCCGAGGCAATCGTGCATCCCGCCGAAGTCGCCCGCTATATCGCGCCGGAAGAAGCGCCGATCTCGTATAACCCGACGCTGATGGCGCTGCTGTGGGAAGCACTGGCCACGCGCGATGTCTCGCTGCTGCGGCTCTCGATGCAGCGCCGGTTTGCCCTGCCCGAAGGCTGCGCGTGGGTGAACTATATTCGCTGCCACGATGACATCGGCTGGACCTTCGCCGATGAAGATGCCGCCGAGTTGGGCATCAATGGCTTCGATCACCGGCAGTTCCTCAACCAGTTCTACACCGGCCAGTTCCCTGGCAGCTTTGCCTGTGGCGTGCCGTTCAACTTCAACCCGGTCACGCGCGATATGCGCATCTCCGGCATGGCGGCCTCGCTGGCCGGTCTGGAACGCGCTCACCTGGAGGGCAATCCCCTGCTGCGCGAGCACGCTCTACGCCGCCTGGAACTGCTGCTGGCGATCATCCTGAGCGCGGGCGGAATCCCCCTGCTCTATCTGGGCGACGAAATCGCCATGCTCAACGATTACAGCTACCGGGATAATCCCGATAAATCGGATGACAGCCGGTGGGTGCACCGCCTGCGGTTCGACTGGCAGCGGGCCGCGCAGCGCCACGATCCGGAGACAGACGCCGGGCGGATCTATACCACGCTGCGTCGGCTGATCGCGCTGCGCCAGCAAACGCCCGCGCTGCGCGGCGGCAAGACGCATTTTCTGACCCTGCCCAACAAACACGTCCTGGGTTATGTACGCGGCGGGCAGGTGCTTGTGCTGGTCAACTTCTCCGAACAGTCCCAAACCGTGCCGCTGAGCTGGATGCCGCCTGACGCCACTGACCTGCTGACGGGTGAGTCGTACCGCGCCTACCAGCCGGTCACGCTGGATGCCTACCGGTTCTTGTATCTCGCGCCCGGACGGGGATAGACTGTGCCGGAATATCAGTCCGCAACCCGTGAGCTACCTTTCAACAGGAGAGAGAAACATGTCTCGTACCGTGATCAGCACGCCCCACGCGCCCGCCGCGGTAGGCCCCTATTCGCAGGCGATCAAAGCCAATGGGCTGGTCTTCGTCTCCGGCCAGTTGGGGTTGGTGCCCGGCACCAAACAGTTCGCGGGAAGCGATGTCCCCGCGCAAACCGAACAGGTTCTGCGCAACATCGCGGCCCTTCTGGAAGCCGCCGGGACTGATAGGGCCCACGTGGGCAAATGCGCTGTGATGCTGGCCGACATGGCCGATTTCGCTGCGATGAACAGCGTGTACCAGACCTTTTTCTCCGACGAGCCGCCCGCGCGTGTGACCTTCGCCGTCAAGGGGCTGCCGCTCGGCGCGCTGGTTGAGATCGAAGTCATCGCCACCCTGCCCGATGCCGGTTGATCTGCACAAGGAGAAAGGCCGCAATGACTCGTGAACGTGTGAGAACCGACAACGCACCGGCTGCGATTGCCCACTACTCTCAAGGCATCGTCACCGGGCAGTTCGTATTTGTTTCCGGGCAGGGGCCGCTGATCCCCGGCACGCGCGACTTTGCGGGCGATACGATCGCCGCGCAGACAGAGCAAACGCTGCGCAACATCGCGGCCATTCTGGAAGCCGCCGGGACCGATATGGCTCACGTGGTCAAATGTACGGTGCTGCTGGCCGACATGGCCGACTTCGCCGAGATGAACGCTGTTTACCAGCGGTTCTTCCCGGCTGATCCGCCCGCCCGTGCGGCTTATGCGGTCAGAGACCTGCCGTTGAATATCCTGGTTGAAATTGATGCGATTGCCGTCCTGCCGGAGACAGATCAGGCTGAGGACGATGACGAATGAACTGATCCTGGTGGTCGATGATGAGCCGCACATCATCGAGCTGGCCAGCCTGTACCTGCGCCAGGACGGGTTTCGCGTGATCAGCGCGCGGGATGGGGCGGAAGCTCTGCGCCGCATCGCAGAGGACGACCCCGCCCTGATGGTGCTCGACCTGATGCTGCCCAAAGTGGACGGCTGGGAAGTCTGCAAGCGCGTCCGGGCGGATTCTGACCTGCCGATCCTGATGCTGACCGCGCGCGATGATGACGTGGACAAAATCGTCGGGTTGGAACTGGGCGCGGACGATTACCTGACCAAACCCTTCAACCCGCGTGAGCTGGTCGCGCGGGTGAAAGCCATCCTGCGCAGGGCCGAACCGCGCCGCGCCCAGGGCGACGCCAGGCCGCTCGTGTGTGGCGATCTGGTGGTGGACCCGGCCCGGCGCGTGGCAAAAGTCGGCGAACGCACGCTCGATCTGCGCGCCAAAGAATTCGATCTGCTGCTGGCGCTGGTCGAAAATCAGGGTATCGTGCTCAGCCGCGAAAAACTGCTCGACCTGGTGTGGGGCTTCGACTTTTATGGGCAGACGCGCACGGTGGATGTGCACGTTGGGCACCTGCGCAGCAAGCTCGGTGCCAGCCGCGCGCAGATCGAAACCGTGTGGGGCGTAGGCTATAAGATCACGGCGGACCAGGGATAATCCTCATCAGGGTTTGGTCCCCCAGTGCACGGCCATCGTGCCCAACATAAAGCGCCGGAAGCCCACTTCGCGCAGCCCGGCAGACTGCATCAGCTCTGCAAGCTGCTCGGCGGTTTTGAAGCCAAGCGTGCTTTCGGGCAGGTAGCGGTACGCATCCGCCTCGCCGGAGATCAAGCGGCCCAGGGTAGGAATCACCCATGCGAGGTGCACCTGAATGAATGGGCGCAGCAAGTTGCGCGGCGGCGGAGTCGTATCCAGCGTGACCAGGCGTCCCCCCGGTTTGAGCACACGGACCTGCTCGGCCAGCGCGCCGGGAATATCGCTGACGTTGCGGAACAGGTAACCGCTGGTGATGGCATCAAAGGTATTGGCCGGATAGGGCAGGTGGAATGTATCGGCTGCCTGCCAGTGAATGCTCGATGGCTGCGGATGGGTGCGCTCGCGCTGCTGGGCGACCCGCATCATCGGCAGGGCGAAGTCCGCCGCCACGATGTGCAGGCTCGGCACCTGCCGCTGCGCTTCGAAAGCAATGTCGCCGGTGCCGGTGGCAATATCCAGCAACCAACCACCTGGCGGCAGCGTTGCCTGCTGCACGACGAAACGCCGCCAGCGGCCATCCTGCCCAAAGGTGATCAGGCGGTTCATAAGGTCATAGCGCCGGGCGATGCGCCCAAACATATCCTGCACATAAGCGCTGTGAGTATCGCGCGGAAGAGGCGTCATAGGAGCCGCAGTCCTCTTTCATCAGCTCAGGAAATCCTCTGCCGATTGTAGCAGAGTTGGTCCGGCGTGGGGATTCATCAATCGCGCTTGTGTTTTCGGCGCTTATTCCCGTGTGTTATACTCATAGGTGCGTATCTGCGACCGATTCACGCGGATGGTGTGAACCGGTCAAAAAAATGTTTGGGAGAAGGAGAATCCTGCAATGAAGCGTGTTTTGACCATTCTGCTCATTCTAGTGTTATGTGTGCCTTCGTTTAGCCTGGTCATGGCGCAGGAAACAGAGGAAAAGGAACCCCTGATCGACTGCGAGGCGTATGACCTGAGCGACCTGAAGATCGGCCTGGTGACCGACGTGGGCGAGATCGACGACAAGAGCTTCAACCAAAGCTCGTGGGAAGGCGTGCTGGCAGCGGAAGCCTGCGGCGCGACGGTGGACTATGTCGAGACCCAGAAGGCCGCCGACTATGCCGATAACATCGCCACCTTCGCCGAGAACGACTACGACATCATCGTGACGGTCGGTTTC
>DAOUFU010000012.1:0-7936 GCA_034429275.1 Anaerolineae bacterium
ATTCCACAGCGGATGTCCTGCCTGATCAGTAACCTCCGCTCGAATGTAATCAATCCCTGCGTTTGCATACTCCTCTGCGATGAAGACAATCTCATCGAGATCGGCAAGAACCTGGATATCGTTTGTGGTTGCGAGAGCAATTGCTTTGAGGATCGGAATATCTACCTGGTCGGAGAACTGGGTGTAGTGAAAGATTTGCCGTTTACCACTTGCCAACGGGCGGCGTTCACCACGCTCGAAGCCTATACACGTCGCCAACATGAAAATGTCCTTCATCGTGCGGAAAGGCACCCGGAGAGGATCGTTTCCTTCTGATAATTGTTTGTACAAGTCGTGGACATCGGCTTCGATGCTCACGCGCCCACCACCGCTTGACAGTACGTCAGCCATTACTTCAACTCCTCGATAGTCGTACAACTGGTCCTGGGGTCAAAATTGAGGCGATATTCTGCACCAATACGCGGTGCCAAGTTCTCTAGGGCTTGGTCGCGTAGCTCCTCATCGGTCACGAACAACACCAATTGTGGCGCAAGATTAGGAAGATTACGGGTGATCGCTTCGCGATGAGCGGACGACAAACGACCAAAAGGCGTATCCATAACGAGTGGGGCCTCACGCTGAGCGGCTCTTGCCATTGCCGTGATGAAGGAGAGACTTAGAATCTGGCGCTCGCCAGCAGAGAGCTCTGGGCGGGCAGGTAGGCCGTAACGGTCAATCACCTCAAGTTGATAGTTTTCGGTCAGGCGTACATCCTGGAAATGTTCCCCCTTCCATGCCAATGAATGGAAGATTCTGCGGGTTTCTTGCTCTACCTCAAGGCGTTTGTGTTCTGCGAAGGTAGCATAGACGCGATCAATGATATCCGCAGCATTTTGAGCCAGTTCCACTTTTCGGCTAAGACGCTGCTGGCGAAGTTCAGTTTTGCGCGCCTGCTGGATCTGCTTTTCCAACTCGTTGATCCGTATGCGGATGCGTTCTAGCGTCATCTCGTTTCGGACAAGCTCAGCATTGTATTCGTCTTTGTCTGCCTGGTATTCATCTCGCCGCTGAGCTAATTGGCTCACTTCAACCTGCTCTGAGCCTTTCATCTGTCGCTGGATATCGTCGCGCTGCGCCCATAAACGCTCAATGGTTTGCTCAAGGCGCACCTTGTCCTGCATCGCCGTGTTCAGATCGGAAACGATCTGTTCTCCACGTTCGATGAGTGCGCGTAACTGGCCACTGGTAGTCAGCACATTATCCTCAAGCGAACTAGGCACGGAGGCACTGAGCAAGCTTGAAAGATGCGCGTAAGCTTCATCTCCATCGGCAAATGGCCGACCGCAGATGCATCGGTGACGTTCCAATAGATCCTGGATGAATTGCTGGCGAATATTGCTCGGAATCTCACCGCGTTCGCGTTTTTCATCCAATATCTGCAGAGCAACTTCCACGGCGTTTCGGCTTAGGAGGATATATCCCTGACTAGCAAAGTCACGAACTCGGCTCTTCAGGCCCTCGAATTCCTGCTGGCGTTCCTCAATCTGTTGTGTATACACATCGTACTGGCGCTGCAAAGTCTCAACTGCTGCAAGGTCGCGCAGCTGTTGATTCACTTCTTCTATGTGGCGCTCAGCAGCTGCGATATCCTCTCTCAGTCGGGTCTGTCGCTCAAGCAGTTCTTCCTCTTGCTGGCGCAGATCGTTATCTTCAGAGAGTAGATCCTTCAGTTCGTCGCTGACAATGCCCTTGAGCTGACCTCGCAACTCACGAGCTGCCTTCGACAGGTGAGTCTTGGCACGGGTTAGCGTCTCAAGACTAAGGACCTTATATATCGCCTCTTGGACTTCTTGTGCCGACTCGGGACGAGCAAAGTTGTCGATCTTCTCTCCGTCGAAGAAGAAGTACGTGCGTACGTTGCTCGGCAGAATGGTGTTCATGACGCCGATGGGGTTATCTATTCGGGTCGCAACTCCACTGGTTGGAGTGCGTGTCAGAAGAAACCCGTTTCCATTCCGTGTCTCACCCAGCAAGCCATCATTTCTTTTCTGCCCGGTCAACTGCCGTGACGCCATGTAACGCTCACCCTCATGCAGGAAGGTGATCTTGACTTCTGTGGTCACCATCTCACCAACCTTGGCACGGCTCACCGCCTCTTTGTTGGTGATCTGGCCTATGTTTTCTACGCCTTCCCCGTACAAACACCAGTTGAGAGCCAAGAAGAATGATGTCTTGCCCGCGCCGTTGACGCCATGAATGACGGTGACGTTCTGCCGATCATGCTGGGCAAATCTAACACGATGCTCACCGAAATATTGACGGAAGTTCAGGAGGCTCACGCGTTCAATCTTCATCGCGTTCAAACTCCTTCCATTCACCTTGCTTAGCAACGGTTTCCAGTATCTGGTCGATCTGTTCCATTACGCCGTGAGGCTTTTCCAAGTGGATTAGAGACTGCTCGACCTCGAGGACTCTTTTTACTACCTCGCGAATACCGGGGTCCACGTCGCTGAATAAATCAAGAATTTGTTTTTGCAGGCTAGGCATACCTACCTCACAATTGAATCCCATACCGCTTCGCAAGGTCCCAAATCACGTCCAGCGCCTGGTGCTTGTTGCGTGCAGAGTCAGCGAACTCCCGGAAACGATGAAGCTCATGCTCCATAATACCTCTTTCGATGCTAGGTGAGCCATTGCTCCACGTCCGTGGTGGACAAACGATGAAGTCGTAGATCGTGGCTTCAGTCTTGCCGGGGGCGCGGCGCAAGATGCGACCTCGCCGCTGAATAAACTCGCGCGGATTACTGCTGCTCGCCAGAATGAAGGCAGTGCGCGTGCTCGGTACATCGACACCTTCATCCAAGCATTTCATGGCAACCAACGCCTGCAAAACCCTATTGTCAAAATCTGAAAGCAATTGCTGGCGCAAGTTGTTAGGTTCTTCAGCCGTGAACCGTCCGATCAATAGCCCTAAATCCCAGCCCAAGAGCTGACACACCTCATCAATCTGCTCAGGCGAGCAATAGAATAAGGCATGGAACAGATTTTCTAACTGCCCAACCAGTTCTTTGAGAGCAACAAGCTTCTGGGATGCATTATTGAGCAATCGGGCTCGTTTGATGAGGATCATCTTTAGAGCCTCTTGAAGTTCATCGTTTTCTGCATTAATGAGTTTGGCTATCTGTTCACTCAACACCTGGTATTCTTCCAGTTCATCTGGAGTCAGTTCAACCAACTGCGGGTAGTAGACGTAGGGTGTAAGAATTTCACGTTTGATGGCATCTGCTAGCGTAAAACTGAAAACTGTTTTGCCGAAGTACTCACGCAGAGCAGCCGTCCCGACATCGTCGAACCACCTGTCCGGCGTTGCAGAGAGTGCCAACCGGAATGGAATATTTTCAGGCAATCGTGTACGACTACGTTCTGCTCCCAGGTGGTGAACTTCGTCGGCAACTAGTACGGCTTGTCCAGTCAACCGCCTAATAACCCTCTGAAAATCCTCATCAATGAACGTCGAATGTGTCGTGAACACCGAGAGTTCGTTACGGTCACCCCGGTTGAATTCCATTACTTGCTGATGCAATCTGTTAAGCCACCGCGCTTTGTTCTGATAAGCAAGTATGGGTTGCAGCCCGAAGGCTTCTGCGTCGTTCCGCCACTGATCTACCAGGTGTTGATATGGCACAGCTACTACCACCGCCAGGCGTTGTTCGCGTTCACACAGTCGGGCTATCGCCGCCAGCGAGGTAATAGTTTTTCCAGTGCCAGTTGCCATCTCGAGCAGTCCACAACAATCATGCTCGAACCAGCTTTCAATAGCTTGGAGTTGATAGTCACGGAGCTGGATTTCGGGGGGTATATGAAGGCATGGTACAACAATATCGACAGTGTACGCATCAGACAGCGAACGCAAAAATGCCCAATCTGGTTCGGGGTATGGACGTTCGCTGCTTCGAAGTTTTACAATTTGTGCCCGTGCCGCTTCAGGCAAATTGAAGACCTGCACGTTTTCGTCGAAGTTGTTCCATAGCCTCTCAAATCGCTGGACATCCGCCGCGACAAGTGGTGCAAAGGCCTCATCCCATGAACAGAAGACTTTGATCGATTCGTAATTACGCGTCCCCTGCTCACTCTCGTTATATGAACCGTTGAAACTAACTTGATTATGCTCACGGTCGGTGAAAATTCCGAACTTGTCGTGGAACTCGCCCCCTGCTAGCTTGTTACGCGGTAATGCCAGTTTGAAATTGAGGATTCCATCTGCAACGAGCCATGCCAGAGCAGAGAGCGTCTCATGTTCGAGGGTTTGTTCGAGGTCAGCTATATTGCGCTCAATCACACGTCGCAGAATCACGTCATGCCGCGCCGCTTCGCCTTGCTGCAAAGCAAGCCAATCACCCTCAGATAGAATGGGACTGGTCACCCACCGTGCACGTCCACTGTTTCGTGCAAACTCGACGATTCCTCTCGCTGTGATTCGCAACCACGCGGCGCTGAAGAAACCTACCCCACGATCGTATCTTATCGATGCCCTCAAGGCGGGGATGAAAAAATCCGCTATAAGATCATCTCGTGAGGTATCGAGGATTATTTTAAGCGAGAGTTCCCGTAGACTCATGATGTTCCATAAAGACAATCAGTAATGTCAGAGGGTGCAATCCAGGAATTCAATGGAAGTATCAGTGAACCTCAAAGGCACGTCCTCCCCCCAAACAGCGAATGGATATGATTGACCTTACTTCAGGTCAATCTCAACATTCTCTTACAAATCATTCTGACCAAGTATACGCATACGCCTCTTTTTCTACCAGCGACTGCGTCTAGAAACAGAAGGTCGTCAGGATTTTAAATGCATAATATTAAGAAAACCTTATCAGAGGGAAAAACATCCATTCCTATAAGGCATATCGCTGGTGCTACACCTTGTCCCACCAATTAGATGCCAACTCCTCAACAAATGGTGATGGATTAGCCAGGTCATAAGTAATGAATAGACGGCGCATTGCACGCGTGCAGGCCACATAAAACAATCGACGTTGCTCAAGCATATTCTCATGATAATCATGCGCGCCGGGCTTTAACCAACGAGGGAGTTCGTTTTTGTTTAGAAAAGGTATAGCCACTATTGGAAACTCGAGCCCCTTAGCCGAGTGTATAGTCATAACCTTGGCACAGCGTAAGCCGAGATTAAGGTCCTGTCCGCGTTCAACCATAACGATGGGCACATTCCGGGCCTTGAAGTATTCGGTGATCAGTTCTCCTGATTTATGCTTAGGAACGAGAATAGCTACTGCAGACCAGTCTTGGCGAAGCTCATACATAGCCTTATGCAGTTCATTATATAACCACTCTAGCTGGGGCCTTTCACCATGATCGCCATGCACACAGGGTCGTGGACCGCTATGCACATAGTGTTGACTAAGCGTCTCATTATCCCCTGCCTGGGTACCCTGCAAAAAAGCGTGCGCGGCCTCAGCAATCTGACGGGTCGTGCGATAGTTGCGCTTGAGAATGCGCGTCCGTCCGGCAAATCGCAAGTCCTTGTGAACCTTTTGCCACGAGAAGCCTTTGTTATATAGTGATTGCCCCTGATCAGCCGTTAGAAAAAGACCAGTAGGGCTAGTGCACAGACCAAGACATAAACGTAAACCAATTGGGGGTAAGTCCTGTGCTTCATCTACAAATACGAAGTCGTAATTACCATAAACTGCTTTCCATCGCGCATCGAATAAATAATCTAGAGCTCTACTCCTTAAGCCATTCCAGGTTACCAATCCGTTGCTGGCAAAGAAGGTACGAATATGTTCGTAGATTTTCCAAATTGCGCGGCGCGTTGTGATATCCAACCGATGCTGGCGACCTGTCCGTTGGACAGCCAAGTATTCGTCTAGACTAGAAAGACCTTGCCCTTCAATGATCCATTCGATCTCTTCCTGTAAATACCGCTCAGAAAAACGTCCTTGCCTAGGGTCCAGCAAAGATTGCAGTTCCTGTTCAGACGACTTATGGAACACTGCTCTGGCGCTATTGAATGCCGACTTCCAATCCTCTGCTTGTGCCATATTCTGCGGTTGGCCGGATATCTCATCGACCATGCGTTTGGCAACATTATCAAGCGTTGAAATTTCCAATGTGTCCGGGAGAGTGCCTAGAAGTTGTATCAAGAGCTGTTCCGATGCTTTAACTAGAGCATTGGTATAGGTTGTGAAAAGGATACGTGGTTCAGTACCAGGCAAATAGCTCTGGGTTATAACCTCCGCCACTCTGTATAGAGCGATAGTGCTCTTACCAGAGCCTGGTCCCCCTTTGACAAGCGCTGGGCCAGACAGCGCAAAATCAACCAACTGCTCTTGTTCGGGGTCAAGCAATAATAGGAAGCCCAACAAATCTTTTGTGACAAACCGCTCCAGATCCTCCGGGTGTTGCAGGCGGTAGTTGGGTTCTTGTGCAATATCGTACAAACTCTGCTGATTGTAAAGCCAGGCACAGAGGCGCTCAAAAATATCTTCGGGAAGTCCTAGATTGAGCAGCACATCTTCAGTTTCACATCTAAGGAGATCATCACGGTAAATTTCGGGTATTTCCAAACGTTCTAGAACTTGAGGAGTGATCTCCATAGGTAATAACTTGCCATGAGGCGTGACGTGGTTAGTTCTCGAAGGGAAATCCCTAGTCGCCTTACTTGTAGGCCAGTTTGGAATATCAGCAGCGGTTGTAGGTACTGTAGGATCTAATACCTCGCCAAGTTTTCCAAAATCGGCGATTTTCTCCGACCGCGCACGATCCACTAAGCCATAAATATAGTCATGTTTACCCACATCAATTAATTGGACAAATGAACCTGCGATGGCATAGAGTAGCCGGTAATTGTCATTTACACGAAAAGTCCAAAGTCCCCTCTGACCACCCAGGTTTTCGATGTTCTTGCTAGATGCATTGTTGGGGGTCTGCCTCAGGATCTCTAGATCCTTGCATATGCGCCTCTGCAAATCTTTATTCAGATCTACGAAGTGGTCGATAAAAGTCTGTTTCTGAATGAGGTGATACACTGCCGTCAACCCTTTCACAAAACACCCAGCAAAGCTCCACTAAGACCGAAAGTGATCAATGAAAACAAGGCGGTCGGGATGGTGAGCTGCTCCCCAAAGCTAGTACCAATCAAAAGTGCAAAATCAGCTTGGGTTTTCAGCAGCGTCTAAGGCGTTCGCCTTGGGCATATCGCGCGCCGATTTTCTTCGGTGTGTGATCCGTAATCGCCGCAAAGGGCATTTTCTGGCTGAGATACATGAGCACCATCCCGTAGGCAATTCCATTCGGTGCCCGGCTCCAGATCTGAGTACCTCCATGTGCAGCATCAGGAAGACATAGGTCCAGCTAGAGATACACTCATATCGCCGAAAGCCTACGGCCACTCCATACACACCGCACGCTACGCGCAAGAACGCCCGCTGCCGACCTACCGCACCCAGCGCAGGAACAGCACCCGCCCGGACTCATCCCCCGCTGCGATGACGTCGCCTGACAGGACGGCCAGGCAAGTAATTGCAGCATCGCCCACGAAGCGCGCCAGCGTCTCCCCCGAGGCCGGATCGTAGACGTAGACCTGGTTCCCGCGCCGGGCAGCCCGCCCTCCGCAAACGCGCGGTTCGTTCTCCTCTGCAAACAACAGGTTGGCGTCGAAGCCCTGCGTCCGTGCCCAGGCGAAAATGCGTGCTTTGTCGCCCCAGTACGACTCTTCAAGCACGGCCAGGGATGTGCCGTCGGGAGCCCAGCGCCGCAGCGTGCGATCATCCCCCCACGAAAGCAGCGAGCCATCCGCCAGCGCCAGCGCGCCCCACACCCGGGCTGTGTGGCCCTCAATGACGGCCAGGAGTGTGCCGTCGGGACCCCAGCGCCGCAGCGTGCCGTCATCCGCCCACGACAGCAGCGAGCCATCCGCCAGCGCCAGCGCACCCAG
>DAOUFU010000013.1:0-69204 GCA_034429275.1 Anaerolineae bacterium
GGAGACGCCGTTCTGGGTGAACAGCCACACGTAAGCCTGGTCTTCCTGAAGGATGCGCTGCAGCTCCCAATAGAGCGGGGCGCGATCTTCGGGCTTGCAACCGGGCACGTTCAGGGCTTCCTTGAACAGGCGGTCAACTTCGGGGTTGCTATAGGACATGCTGTTGAAGCCGCTGCCTACGATATCGCCATCGGTGGTGAACAGGCCGGTCCAGTCCGGATCATCCGGATAGGAGTTGCGCCAGCCGAGCACAACCGCGTCGAAGGCCTGCGAATCCTGGATGTCCAGGAGCTGGTTGAAGTCGATGGCCGAGACCTGCACTTCGATGCCGATCTGGGCGAGCTGCTGCTGCACCAGTTCCGCAATCTGACCACGACGGGTGTTGCCTTCGTTGGTCAGCAGTTCGAAGGAGAACTTGACGCCATCTTTATCGAGGATGCCATCACCGTCGGTGTCGGCCCAGCCAGCTTCCGCCAGCAGAGCCTTAGCGGCTTCCTGGTCCTGCGCGATGGGCTTGAGGTTAGGATCGAGCGCCCACGACGAGGGGATCAGGAACGAGGCCATCACCGTACCTTCGCCCAGCACGGCCTTCTCCATGATCTCGTCCATGTTGATGGCGAGCTGGATGGCGCGGCGGACCTTGACATCGCCGAACAGCGGGTGCGGAGCCTGGGGCACCGGGATGGGCAGCCCGTTCTCGTCCAGCACCATTTCGCCATTGGCATCCTTCTCGAAGCCGTCCATCGGCTGATCGGGATCGGCCCAGTTCAGCGACAGGTAATCCCACAGGCCGGCAGCATAGCTGAAGCTCTGCAGGTTGGGATTGCTGCGGATTTCGGCGCGCTTGGCAGCCTGCGGGTTGTCGATCACATTCAGCTCACCCGCGATGAAGCGCTCGGCCAGCACCACCTGGTCCGGAACGGTCACATACAGGAAACCTTCGGGGATCACCGGCTTGTAGTAGTTCTTATTCGCCAGCAGCACCACGCGCTCCGGGTCCATCGACTCGAAAACGAAGGGGCCACCGCTGACGTTGGGGGTGAGTTCGTAGGGATGCCCGATCAGCGATGCCCAGTCAAAGTCCTCGCCCATCTCCGGCGTCCAGCCGAAAACATGCGATGGCACAATGCTCTTGGCCGCATCACTGAGGACACCGCACGAAGCCGACAGGAAGGTGATGGTCACCGTGCGGCCATCTTCGCTGACTTCGACTTTGTCGATGTCGTCCACGGTGTACCCGTAGGGCGATTCGAACTCATCGGCGTGCTTGTAAGCATAGTAGGTGAACAGGTAATCCCAGCCATCCACCGGTTCGCCATCCGACCAGAACAGGTTATCCACCAGGTTGAAGGTATAGACCAGGCCATCTTCGCTGACGGTCCAATCCTTGACCAACGCACCTTCAACATTCGGGGCGAAGAACTGGGTGACGGGGTCCACACCAATAAACCCAACCGTCAGCCACGCAGTAACCGCGCGGCAGTCGGTGCCAGAGCACCGCAGGTCGTTGATCGGGCCAATGGATGTACCGCCATTCCCCTGGATGATGGGGCCACCGCTGCCGGTCTCAGGTCCCTGGGCAACCGCGACCATCGGGGTCACCAGCAAGGCCAGGACAAGCGCAAAAACCAGTGTACGTTTCATGGAAAAGGTTCCTCCTTAGGAGCACATGTCAAGCAACACTCTTGCCTTTCACAAACCCGGTTTGGGATGTTCTGCCACCCCCCTTCTTCTGCAAAACAGATTCCACCTACAGGTAAATACATCCCAATCCTGGAAACAGTTCAAATCCTGGGCAAATTGAATTGGAATCCGCCTGGGGTTTGCCTCCGTTCCAGGGACAGGCCATTATATCGTGTTTTTGCCACAACGCTTCAGGTCGCTGAAGCTCACCGCGCCGGAACTGCGGGCGAGTTGAAGGTGTCGAGAGGAAAGTCCCATCTGGGACAGCCTGAACCGAAAATGGCATGTAATTTGTACTCAGTTTAGCACAAGAGGGTATCCCCTACCAGTCGAAATTACTCTGCCTGTTACGCTGCTCACGGCACCCGGATTCCATCGCCGGATTCGACAGCGGGCACGCTCGTCGGATGTTCTGCTTCACGGATCAGCACGCGGGCCAGACCCGCCGCCAGGACCAGCCCGCCACCTATGATTTGCCAGGCGGAGAGCCGCTCGTCGTAGAGGACCACGCCCAACAGTGCCGCCGCGACCGGCTCACCATAGGACAGCGTGCCGTATTCGATGGTCTTCAGATGGCCCAAGGCGGCAATCACCAGAGTCAGGGCCAGGAAACCGTGCAGCACGCCGATGGCGAGAATCCAGGGCACGTCTGCAAGGGTCAGATTGGCCCCGGCGACGGCAATCACCGGGATCATCACCAGGGTGGCGAAGGCAAACTGGGTGAAGGTGCGCGATAGGCCCGCGCTGTTCCCGCTCAGCCGGGGATTGTTGAACAACAAGAACAGGCCATAAAACACGCCGGAGAGAAAACCAAAGACCAGGCTCTCGACCTGCGCCGGGCCGGTAGGCAGCTTGAACTCGGTGATGAACACCGTCCCCAGCAGCGCGCAGCCCAACAGCAAGCCGTTGGTCCAGTCCAGGCCCTCGCCCAGCCAGGCAGCGGCCAGGGTGCTGGCGATCAGCGGGCCGAGATAGAGCAAAAAAGCGGCACTGGCCAGCGTGCCGCTCATCACCGCTTTGAAATAGCTCACCACGAACAGCGCCAGGAAGACGCCCGATCCTGCCGAAACCCACAGCCGGGCAGGTCGTTCGCCTGCCTGGCCCGGACGGGTCAGGGCGCGCAGCACCACCAGGCACAGCAGCCCGATGCCAAAGCGCCCCAGCGCGATAGCGAACTCATTGCCCGGTGACACCTGCCGGACGAAGACGCCCAGCGTAGCCATGATGCCGGTCCCGGCCAGGGCGGCGAACATCCACAGCAAACGATCTTTCGCCATACCGTCACAACTCACCGGGCTTACAGCTCACCGAGATAGGCGTGCCGGACCCGCTCGTTGTGCAGCAGATCATCGGCGGGGCCTTCCAGCGCGACGGTGCCCGTTTCCAGCACATATCCATAGTCGGCCAGCCGCAGCGCGGCGCGCGCATTCTGCTCAACCAGCAGCACGGTCACCCCTTGTTCATTGATCGCCCGGATGGTATCAAAAATCGCCTTGACCAGCAGCGGAGCCAACCCCAGCGAGGGTTCATCGAGCATGAGCAGCTTGGGGCTGGCCATCAGCGCTCGCCCGATCGAGAGCATCTGCTGCTCACCGCCGGAGAGCGTGCCGCCCAACTGCTTTTTGCGCTGAGCCAGCCGAGGGAACAAGTCATACACACGCTGGCGGTTGGCTTCGATGGCGGCGCGATCGCTGCCCAGCGAAAACGCGCCCATGTTCAGGTTTTCGTTCACCGTCAGCGTAGGGAAAATCTGGCGACCTTCCGGGGCCTGAGTCATGCCCAGGTAGACGATCTGGTGAGCGGGCATCTGGTGAATGGGCGTGCCGTCGAAGATGATCTCGCCCGAACGCGCGCGCAGCAGGCCGGAAATAGTGCGCAGCGTGGTCGTTTTGCCGGCCCCATTGGCCCCAATCAAGGTAACCACCTGGCCCGCTTCCACCGAGAGCGAGATGCCCTTCAGCGCGCGAATGCTGCCGTAGTAAGTATTGACATTGCGAAGCTCAAGCAAAGGCATGGCGATACCCTTCGTCTTCGTCCTCGCCCAGATACGCCGTGATCACCTTGGGATTCTGCTGAATCTCGGCGGGTGTGCCCTCGGCGATCTTGCGCCCATCATCCAGTACGACGATGCGATCCGAGATGCTCATCACCACCTTCATATCGTGCTCGATGAGCAGGATCGTTACCCCTTTTTCGCGGATGCGGTTGATAGTCTGCATCAAGGCCAGCCCTTCAGCCTCATTAAGGCCCGCCGCCGGTTCA
The DNA here is from genome assembly GCA_034429275.1 of Anaerolineae bacterium. GTDB lineage: Bacteria > Chloroflexota > Anaerolineae > Aggregatilineales > Aggregatilineaceae > DAOUFU01. Next base: position 3,946 of record DAOUFU010000013.1, read on the forward strand.
TCCAGAATCAGCAGTTTAGGATTGGTCGCAAGTGCCCGCGCGATCTCCAGGCGGCGCTGGTCGCCATAGGGCAGGTTGCGTGCCAGTTCGTTGGCAACACCTGCCAGCCCGATGAATTCCAGGTGCTGCATCGACTGGTCAATGATGTACTGCTCTTCGGCCCGCTCAGAGGGCAGGCGCAGCAGGGCACTGAGCGCCCCGGCTTTGGTCCGGTGATGCTCGCCCGCCATGACGTTTTCGAGCACGGTCAGCCGGGGGAACAGCCGGATAGTCTGGAAAGTGCGCGCGATTCCACGCTCGACCACGTCGTGCGGGCGCAGCACCGGCACGATCCCCAGCAGCGGCAGTACCAGGCGCGGCACCTGGGGAACCAGGTTGCCCAGCCGGGTGAAGGTGGTGCGCAGCCAGCGCTGAGTCTTGCCGGGATAGGTCTGGACAATCACCTTGCCATCAAATTTCACCGTGCCCTCGGTAGCCGGGTAGATGCCGGTGATCACATTAAACACGGTGGTTTTGCCCGCGCCATTGGGGCCAATGATGCTCAGAATTTCGCCCTTCGAGACACTGAAATCCAGGCCGTCGATGGCGCGCAGCCCACCGAAATCTTTGCTGAGTGCGGTCACTTCGAGTAGGGTCATCTCTGGTGTCCTCACGAGGTGGCCTGTGCCGCCACTGCCACCGGATCGGGTGCGTCGGCCAGCGCCGACACCACCACACCACGCCGCCGTTCCGGGATGATCCCTGCCGGGCGCAGCACCATCATGATCACCATCGCTACACCCATCAGGCCATCACGCCAATCCATGATGCGGAAGGCTGTGATCTGCCGCTCCAGGTCCGGCCCCAGGGCGTTGCCAAACGCCAGCGCCACAACGATATAAGCCGCCACCGCGCCCAGCACCCAGGGACGCGCGTTCTCGGTGCGCCGTCGGGCCACTTTCGAGATGATGATAACCAGCAGGGCCATCGCCAGGCCCAGGGCGCGCAGCGCAGGCTCGTTCAAGACCACAGCGGGCAGCAGGAAGGCGATCACCGCTGCCCCGCTTTCCACCAGGGCAGAGCGCAGGCGTTCGCGCGCGCTGAACAGGTACAGCCCCAGGATCGCAGCCAGGATCACAACCGGCGTCGTCCCCTTATACAGGAAGGTCGGCCCCACGTCGCGCAACAGCTCCGGCAGTGCGACCATCCCCAATGTGCCCACCAGGATGCCGGGGATCGAGCCGCTCCCACCCAGCACCACGATGCAAAACATGATCACTGACTGCAAGAAGTTGAAGCTCTCCGGGGCAACGACCGTGAAGCGGCTGGCATAGAGCACGCCTGCCACGCCCGCCCATGCCGATCCGATGGCAAACGCCATGAGCTTGACCTGGGTTGTATCGATACCCATCGCTTCAGCGGCGAGCTGATCTTCGCGCACGTAGAGCCAGGCGCGCCCCAGCCGCGAGTCTTGCAGCCGCCGCATCCCCACAATGGTCAGCACGATGAAGGTCAGCACCAGGTAATAATAAGGTCGCGCGTCGCGGCGGAAGGCGACCGGCGTCCACTCGATGCCCAGGACCGTTGTCGAGTCCTGCACATTGAAGTATTCGTCCAGGCTGTAGTCGATCTCGGAGACGATCTGATCGGTGCGGGCCAGCATCAGCAGCGAGAAGACCGCCACCACCGCCACCATAGCAGCTGCCTGCCCCCACATCGAGGTGCGCTCGCGCAGCGAGGCCGCGACCACCAGCACTACCACTCCCATCGCCATCGAGACGATGAACAACTGCCTGTGATCGAGCGCCTGCGGCAGGTAGTAGGCTGCCGCCAGCACAACCGCGCCCCCCCAACGGAGAATCGGGCCGCCCTTGCGCATGGTATAGACATACAGCGCCAGCAGAACCGCCAGCACGATCACCGGGACCGGCTGGGCCCAGGGCAGCGGAAGCTCCGGGCGACCCGCGCCAAACAGGCCGTTCGAGCCGCCGGTGATTCCAAAAATGTTGTTCGTCATGCTGATGCGGAAAATCTCGCCAAAGGCGATGGTGACAATACACAGGTAATCCCCGCGCAGGTGCAGCATGGGCCGGAAGACCACCACCGCCACGCCGCCCGCCACCAGTGCCGCGATGGGGATGGTCGCCAGCATGGTGATGTTGTGGTCGATGCTGAGGATGGCGGCAGTATAAGCCCCCAGGCCGAAGAAAGCCGCGTGTCCAAGCTGGAACAGCCCGGCATAACCGACGATGATATTCAGGCTGAGGCCGAGCATCACATAGATGCCGGCGAACACCGCCAGCGAGGTCCGCGAGCGGTCCATAAACGAAAAATAGGGCAGCGCAATCGCCAGCAGCAGCAGGGCAGCCTGCCACATCCAGGGCGCGGGGCGTGGGAGTCGTTTGAGAGCCTGGTCCATATCACACCTTCTCCGCGACAGTCTCGCCCAGAATCCCGGTCGGGCGAGCGATCAGGATGGTGATCAGCAGGACATACGCGATCGCATCCTTCCAGGCAGAGGCATCCGCCAGCCCCAAATTCGGCCCATAGGCGACTACCATAGTCTCAGCAATGCCCAGGATGAATCCCCCCAACACCGCGCCGGGGATGTTGCCGATGCCCCCCAGAATGGCGGCGATGAAGGCTTTGAGGCCAAAGACCCATCCCAGGGTGAAGTTGAACGACCCATAATAGATGCCGATCAACACCCCGGCCAGCCCACCCAACGCCGGGCCAATGAAGAACACCAGCGAGATGATCCGGTCCACGTTGATGCCCATCAGGCGGGAAACGTTGTGATCGAGCGAGACAGCGCGCATGGCCGTGCCGATGCGCGTGCGCTGTACGAACAGGTACAGCCCGGTCATCACCGCGCCGCAGACCAGCAGCATCAACACCTGCAAGCCAGAGACCGACACGCGGTCGGTCAGTTGCAGCGCGGGCAGGTCGGAAAGCAGCCCTTGTGGATAGGTGCGCCAGCGCGCATTGGACAGGTTGCGGGCGATGGCTTGCAGGGTGAAGGCCGCGCCCAGGGCCGAGATGATGGGCGAGAGGCGGCCCGCCGAACGTAACGGACGATAGGCCACGCGCTCCACCGTCATGCCCATCAGGCCGATAAAGACCATGACCAGCACAGAGGCGACCAGGATCGCCACCAGGTCCATATCCGTCAGCCCGGCCAGGACCGAGGTGAGCAGCCCCCAGCCGGCCAATGTTCCCCACATGAACATATCGCCATGCGCGAAATTGATCAGCTTGAGCACGCCGTACACCATCGTATAGCCGAGCGCGACCACCGCATAGAAGCCGCCAATGGTCAATCCATTGATGAGTTGCTGTAAGAATGTTTCCATGAGTGCGCGTCTTTCCAAAGCAGGGAGTCGATGAGGGAGCGGCATTTCACCGCCCCCTCACTGGCTGGCTGTAAGTGAATTTTATTCGGCGCTTTCGGGCTGCGGCTGTTCAGGATAGTACGCGATCTCACCCTCGGCGTTGATCTGGTACAGGGCGTGAATGGTGCCCAGGCGGTCACCCTTCTCGTCGAAGCCCAGGATCGGGCCGCTCAGCCCCGGATAGTCCTTGAAGTCCTCGTGCAGATAGGCGGCCAGCTCTTCAGGATCGGTGCTCTCGGTCTCGGTGATGGCGTGCGCAATCACGTTGAAAGCTTCGGCGGCCAACATCCACCAGACGCTGCTGGGCGGCTCGCCATAAGCCTCTTCAAAATCCTTGACGAACTGGATCGCTTCGGGATATTCCAGGTCCTTGGGCAGCGGCTCAGTGGTGATGTAAGTCCCAGCCGCAGCATCAACGCCCGCGATCTCGACCATTTCGGGGTTGTTGCTGGCATTGCCCATCATCCACTGGATATTCAGGCCAAGCTCGGCAGACTGGCGCAGCAGCAAGCCGCCTTGGGCATGGTAGCCGGTGAAATAGACGACATCCAGGCCCGCGTTGCCGATATTGGTCAGAATGGGGCTGAAGTCCTGGTCATCCGGGTTGATGGCGTCGAAGAATGCCACTTCCAGCCCGGCTTCCTCAGCGTAGATTTTGGTCCAGTCGGCCAGGCCCTTGGCATAGGTCGAGTTATCGTGCAGAATGCCAATTTTCTTTGCGCCGAGCACCTGGTCCATCGCCATAACGGCAAACAGGGCCTGGCGATCATCGAGGAAGCACACGCGGAAAAACTGGGTGAATCCCTTTTGGGTCAGGCGCGTAGCGGTCGAAGAAGGCGTGATGTGCAGGATGCCTTCCTCAGCATAGATTTCAGAGGCCGGTTCGGTGGCGGTCGAGTTATACGCACCGATTACCGCGATCACGCCCGCATCCACCAGGCGGTCAGCTACCAGCGCGGACTGGGTGGGATCGCCCGCGTCATCTTCGATCACCAGCTCCACCGGACGTCCCAGCAGGCCGCCCGCTTCGTTCACCTGGTCCACCAGCAGTTGGACTGCTTTGACGAACCCCTGACCTTCATAGGCATAATCGCCGGTCATGGGACCTTGCAAGCCGATCTTGATCGGCTCACCTTCCTGGGCATTGACCAGCGGCCCCAATGCCATTGTCGCCAAAACCACAAGCACCAAAAGACGTTTTATCATCTCTGCCTCCCAGGATGAAAAACCAAAGGTACATGAACAATCACACGGCTGGCCTGGCAGTGTCGATCGCCCTGACCTGCTCGATCAACGCCCTCTTGAATACAAGCGGCCACTGGACGCCTGAAGTATTGACGGTCTCGGCTGAGCTGTCCTGGGCAATGAGCACAAACATCAACACCGCCTGATCGGATCTATTAAATGATCAATCGCGTTGTTTGGCCTCCTTTCTTGGGTGGATGTCGGTCTTTGCCTTCTACCGCAGAAAGCCTCCCAACAGCAGTGGAGGAAAGAAGATTGGGAAGTCAGTAAGTTTTTTCGGTCATCAGCCGGACTGGCAATTACGATTAATTTACCGGATACGAACAAACACGTCAAACGGATTAACGACAGCGAGTCAACACCTTACCCGCTCGTGGCGCAGGCTAACGCACTGCATGCCCGGTGAAAAATCCCGGCTGCCACACTTTGAAAACGTTAAAGATCATTAAACAAAGCATACTCGGACTTTAAACATTACTTACTACCATCTTTATCTGTGCTGTCTACCATGTGCATCGTGTTTGAGGCAATGATGCCCATCCGTTGTGGAACCTGATGAGGAGAACTCGATGCAACACACCCGTTGGATGAAACTGTTGGCCCTGGCTCTTGTGCTGACGCTGGTCATTCCCCTCTCTGCTGTGCTGGCGCAGGGCGAAGAACCGATTGTCCTGCCCGAAGTTGACCCGCTGAGTGTGACCGGCGACATTGCCATCGCCGGCAGCTCGACCGTCGAGCCGATTACGGTTGCGATGGTGGCGCGCTTCAATGACGATGGCTTCTTTGGCAACATTACCGTGGCCGAAACCGGCACAGGCGCGGGGTTCGAGCGTTTCTGCAAAGAAGGATCGATCGACATCGCCAATGCCAGCCGCCCGGTAAAAGACTCTGAGATCGAGAACTGCGCCGCCATTGGTCGCACCAACGTGCTGGAATTCCGTGTCGGCACAGATGCCCTCACCATCGTGGTCAACAAGAACAACGACTTTGTGACCCAACTGAAGCGCAGTGAAGTCATCAAGATCTTCACCGGCGAAGTCACGAAGTGGAACGAGATCAATCCCGACTGGCCCGCCGAGACAATCCAGCTCTTCACCCCCGGCACCGACAGCGGCACCTTCACCTTCTTTGGCGAAGCTGTGCTGGGTACCAAGGGAATCTATAAAGAAGAGCAGGCCCGCACCGAAGCGCTGCTGGCCGCCAACCCCACCGTTAGCGAGAATGACAACACCCTGGTGGAAGGCGTAATGGGCAGCCCTTATGCAATCGGGTACTTCGGCTTCGCCTACTACGTCGAGAACCGCGACAACCTCACCGCCATCGCGATTGCCGACGACGTGACCTACGATGACGCCGATAATATCGTCGCCGTGCCCGAAGAAGAATGGGCCAATGCCGAGAAGCCGATCGAATACATTGAGCCTAACGAAGAAACCGCCGAATCAGGAACCTATATGCTGAGCCGCCCGCTGTTCATCTACAGCGACGCCAGTATCCTCAACGAGAAACCCCAGGTCGCTGCCTTCATCAACTACTACCTGATGAATGCCAACGAAGTCGTGACCGAGGTGGGCTACTTCCCCGTCAGCGTTGAGGCCCTGAATGCGGCCAAGCAGGCCTGGCTCGACGCGATGGGCGTCGAAGCCGCCCAGTAAATCGACCGCGCACGCACGGCAGCGCGCATCTGGACAAGGGGAGGAAATTGTTTCCTCCCCTCTTGTGGTGAACATAGCCTGAGGACAGGATTATGGACAACCCGGCCATCATGATTCAACAGAAAAGCCAGCCTTTGGTGAGCAGTCTGGAAGAACAGCCACTGCTGCGCAAGCAGTTCCGGCGTGGGGAAGCGGCTATCCAGGGGTTTTTGTTTTTATGCGGGTTCCTCACCATCTTCACAACGATTGCCATCGTGGTGATCCTGGGGCGCGAATCTCTGCTTCTGGTCACGTCGGAATATGTCGATGCCAGCGGGGCCATTCACCGGATCACGCCGCTCGACTTTGTGAACACACTGAACTGGCAGCCGCACCGCTTCGAAGTCGGCATCGCCCCACTGGTCACGGCCACCGTGATGAGTTCGGTGATCGCCATGCTGGTCGCCATTCCGCTGGGCCTGGGATCAGCTATCTACCTCAGCGAATATGCGTCGCCGCGCGTGCGGAATACGCTCAAGCCGGTGCTCGAAGTGCTGGCTGGGGTGCCGACCGTGGTTTACGGCTTTTTCGCCCTGCAGTTCATGACCCCGCTGCTCAAAGACCTGTTTGGGCAGGGCACAGTCGAGACCTTCAACCTCGCCTCCGCCGGCATGGTGATGGGGATCATGATCCTGCCGCTGGTGGCGTCGATGAGCGAGGATGCGCTGAGCGCGGTGCCCCGCTCGCTGCGCGAAGCTTCGTATGGGCTGGGATCAACCAAGTTCGAAACGACGATCCGCGTTGTCCTGCCCGCTGCCGTATCGGGCATCATCGCCGCGTTCATCATCGCCATCTCGCGCGCCATCGGTGAAACGATGATCATGGCGATTGCGGCGGGAGCGCGCCCCAATCTGTCGCTCAATCCTTTCGAGTCTGCCTGGACCATGACGGGCTACATCGCCAGCATCAGCGGTGGCGACCTGGCCTACGACACATTGGACTACAACAGCGTATTTGTGGTGGGTCTGCTGCTGTTCGTCATGACCTTTGGCCTCAACCTGCTCAGCCGCGCCGTTGTCGCCCACTTCCGCGAGGTGTACGACTGAGATGGCCAGCAGCGTTGCCTTGTTCACTGTTCTACTGTTCAGCCTGCTGCTGGGCGTCAACGGCAGCATGACTTCCTCATCCATCGCCGCCCGCCGTGGATACAGCCCCAAACTGGGGATGATCGCGGGGGGCATCGTCGGTTTTGCCAGCACCTGGCTGGCCGCCGTGCTGCTCTGGGTCGTGGCAAGCGATGCCATCGGGGCAGTGGGTGGGTTTGTGGGCGGCCTGGTTGGGCTGGTCACCCTGTGGAACCTGACCCCGGATCGCAGCGCCCAGCAGGATGGACTGCCCGAAGGCGAGAACCTGCGCCGCAATGTGACGGCGCGCCACCTGCGGGGCAAGTTGATGCGGGCGTTGTTCCTGGCTGCCGTTGCTTTCGCGCTGCTCTCGCTGGCCACGCTGATCGCAACCGTGCTTGACAAGAGCGTCGGTTACACCGCAGTCCAGTATGCGGTCGAACCGGAAGATCTGCTCGTGAACGGGCAGCCAACCGGGCGTGGCCTGGAACACCTCTCCGAAGATGAGCTGGCCCTGGTCCTGGCCGAAGGCGTGCGCGTGGCCCGGCTGCGCGTGGCCGTCTTGGAGCAGGTACGCGGAGCCAGCCAGGATCAGTTCGCCGACCTCAGCCAGCAGCCACTCCGGCTTCTGCTGAGCGGCCACAATTATCCCGCCGAACTGGCCGACCTTCCGTTCAACCAGGTTGATGCTTCACAGGCAGCAGAAATTCTGAAAGCGAACCTATCAAAAGAAGATCTGCGGCAGATTGTACTGGACGAGATCATCCAGCCGCAGATCGTCAAGGGGTGGCCCCTGTGGGAATCGCTGACCAACAAGGGCGACATCAAGGCCACGATGGCGGAAAAGTATCCGCAGGCCCGCCTGGAATGGCATTCGTGGCTGAACTGGGACTTCATCAGCAGTCCGCTCGATCCACGCCGCCCTGATGCGACAGGGTTGCGCCCGGCACTGTATGGATCGGTGATGATCATCTTGATCACCATCGTTGTCGCCTTCCCGATCGGGGTCGGCGCAGCCATTTACCTGGAAGAATACGCCAGTAAAAACCGGCTGAACGACCTGATCCAGACTAATATCAGCAACCTGGCCGGCGTGCCCTCGATCATCTACGGGATGCTGGGGCTGGGGATATTTGTTCGCGCGTTGAGCCACCTGACGAGCGGCAACGTCTTTGGGACGACTACCGCCAATGGCCGGACTGTAGTATCAGCCGGGTTCACACTGGCCCTTCTGATCCTGCCGTTGATCATCATCAACGCGCAGGAAGCGATCCGTGCTGTGCCCAATTCGCTGCGCCAGGCCAGCTATGGGCTGGGCGCTACCAAATGGCAGACGATCTGGAACCACGTGTTGCCCTATTCCATGCCCGGCATTCTGACCGGGACGATCCTGGCGATCTCGCGCGCCATCGGCGAAACTGCTCCGCTGATCCTGGTTGGAGCCGCCACCTATCTAACTCAAGACCCCAAGGGACCATTCTCCAGTTTCACCGCGCTGCCGATGATCATTTATCGCTGGACGACCCTTCCCCAGGCCGAATTCCGCAACGCCGCCGCTGCCGCCATCATCGTGCTGCTGGTGATGCTGCTCAGCCTGAACTCAATCGCGATCATTCTGCGCAACCGCTTCAGCAGGAGACTCTCATGACCGTCAGCACCACCAGCAAGTATGCTATCGAAATCGAGGACCTCAACATCTATTACGGCGATTTTCTGGCGGTGAGCGGGGTTAACCTGAAGATTGAGCCGAACAAGATCACCGCGCTGATCGGGCCATCGGGCTGCGGCAAAAGCACCCTGCTGCGCTCGATCAACCGCATGAACGACCTGATCCCCGGCACACGCACCGAGGGCAGTGTCTGGTTCCGGGGCATCAATTTGTACGATCCCCAAGTGGACGCCGTTGAGGTACGCCGCCGGATTGGGATGGTGTTCCAGAAGCCGAACCCCTTCCCAAAGTCGATTTTCGACAACATCGCCTATGGCCCACGCATCCTGGGGCTGAAAGACAAAGCCGTGCTGGCCGACATCGTCGAGCGCAGCCTGCGGCAGGCCGCGCTGTGGGATGAAGTGAAGGATAATCTGAAAAAGTCGGGGTTGGCCCTTTCCGGTGGGCAGCAGCAGCGCCTGTGCATCGCCCGCGCGCTGGCCGTCGAACCGGAAATGATCCTGATGGACGAGCCATGCTCGGCTCTTGACCCCATCGCCACGCTGCGCATCGAGGAATTGATGCGTGAGTTGAAGAGCAGCTACACGATCGTCATCGTCACGCACAACATGCAGCAAGCGGCGCGTGTCTCTGAATACACCGCGTTCATGCTCTCGAACGAAAAGCGCGCGGGTGAGCTGATCGAATATGATCGCACCGAGACCATCTTCAAGAAGCCCAGCGATCCGCGCACCGAAGATTACATCACCGGGCGATTTGGATAGACCGCGAGAACCGGCTGACACGCCAGGCTGCCCACAAGGCAGCCTTTTTGTTGGCGGCGCTCAATCAGGGTTCCGAGGGTGTGGTTTCTTTGATGTCAAGCGAATCGCCGGTGGATTCGCAGCTATCGAGGACATGCGTCACCGGGTCGTAATGCCCTGCCAGCTCATCGGCGATGGTCTCTTTCGCCAGCTTGACGCCTACAAAATAGCCCGCCCGGCCCAACATATGCGCGGCGATGGGCGCGGTCAGCAGCAGGAAAACGATCGTCGCCGCTGCACGGCTGGTGATTCCCACATTGTCGAAGTGAACGGCCACCGCCGCCAGAATGAAGCCGGACCCCAGGGTAGCTGCTTTGGTGCTGGCCGACATCCGCAGGAACAAATCGGGCATCCGCAGCACTCCCAAAGCGGCAACCAACATAAACAGCGCCCCTCCCAGCATCAGCGCGGCGGTCAAGACATCCTGCATTGTCACACCCTCCGTTCGATGTAATACGCAAAAGCAACCGTCCCCAGGAATGAGATCAGGGCCATCGCGATAGCCACATCGAGGAAGGCTGCCTGCTCAGTTGCAATCGCATAAGCAGCGATGATTCCAATTCCCAGCGCGCTCATCAGGTCTAGCGCGACCACCCGGTCGGGCAGGCTGGGTCCGCGCACCAGCCGCACGAACACGATCCCCACCGAGAGAACCAGCATAGGCATCACTATGTAGGTGGTGAAGTCATCGAGGTTCATTTTCGCAGCAACTCCATCACACGGCGCTCAAACCCCTGCTTGATCTCCTGGCGAAAGCTGTCCAGGTCGTCAACAAAGATGGTATGAACGTACATCACGCAGCGATCCTGCGAGACATCCAGGTAGAGCGTGCCGGGGGTCAGCGTGATCAGGTTGGCCAGCAGCGTGATTTCCGCGTCTGTCTGAATGTCGAGCGGGATGGCGACAATCGCCGGGCGCATGATTGGGCGCGGCGAGATGACCATAAGCATGACGCGCAGGCTGGCCACCACCAGTTCTTTGAAAAAAAACAGCGCAAAACCTACCGCCTGCGGGACCTTGACGAAATAATTGGATGGCTGCATCAAGCGTTGAGTCAGCCACAGCAGGGCAAACCCCACTGCAAAGCCCACCGCCAGGTTCGCCGGGGAGAAGGTGCCGGTCAGTGCGGCCCAGGCCAGGGCCAACAGGTTATTCAGTAAGAACAGGGTCACGCGCCACCTCCTAACACGGCCCGAATATATAGCGTCGGATCGAGCAGTTGGGCTGCCGCCTCCTGGGCCAGCTTGAGCACCGGCTCCGCCCCGATGCCCATGATCAGGGTCAGCGCGGCCAGCGTGACGGTGGGCGCCAGCAGCGAGAAACGATTCGTCACCGGCGAGAACGCGGTGTCAGGGTCGCCATCGGGATAATCCTTCCAGAAGGCTTCGGCCCAGATCTTGGTCATCGAGAAGAGCGTCAGCACGCTCACGACCAGCGAAACACCGACAATCACATAGTCGGAGGTCTCCAGCCCGGCACGGACCAGGGTCAGCTTGGCCCAGAACCCGGAAAACGGCGGCAGACCCGCCAGCGCCATCGCCGGAAGGAAGAACAGCACGGCCAGGCCGGGCCGCGCGCGGTACAGGCCGCCCAGGTGCTTGAGATCGTAGCTGCCCGCCACCTGTCGCACAATCCCGCTGACCAAAAACAGCGCGGACTTGGCGAAGATCACGTGCACCATGAAGTAGATCGTGCCGGTGAGCGCCAGTTCGCTGAACAGGCCCAGCCCCATCAGCAGGTAGCCGATCTGGCTGATGATATGGAACGACAGCAGCCGCCGGACTTCCGTCTGGGCGACGGCCCCCAGCACACCGGTGACCATCGTGAACCCAGCGATCACCAGCATGAGCGTGTGTGTGTAGTTCACGTCCTGCACAAAGATCAGCGTGAAGACGCGCACCAGGGCATAAACGCCCACTTTCGTCAGCAGGGCGGAAAACAACGCCGTGATGGCAATCGGCGGGGTGTGGTAGGACGCAGGCAGCCAGAAGAACAACGGAAACAGGCCCGCCTTGATGCCAAACGCGATCAAAAACAAGACAGCCAGCACCGTTGTCAGCCCATAATCTACCCGCCCACTGCTGACCTGCCGCGCCAGGTCGGCCATGTTCAGCGTGCCGGTCACGCTGTAGAGGATGCCGACCGAGGTCAGGAACAAGGCAGACGACAGCAGGTTGATGGTGACGTACTTCAGCGCGCCTTCAAGCTGCTCGCGCTGGCCGCCCAGGGCCATCAGCACAAACGACGCGATCAACATCACCTCGAACCAGACATACAGGTTGAACATATCCCCGGTCAAAAATGCGCCACTGACACCCATCAACAGCGTGTGCAGCAGGGGATAGTACCCAAAGGCTTCGCGGTCCCTGTCGATGCTGCCCAGTGAATAGACGGCCACCAGCAGGCCCATCAGGCCTGTCATCGCCACCATGATCGCGCTGAGCAGATCGGCCACCAGGGTGATGCCGAACGGAGCGGGCCAGTTGCCGATCTGGGTGGCCTGGATGCCATCGCGCCAGACCAGCGCCAGCAGCACGAACCCCGATACTACGTGAGCAATCGCGCCCACCACATTGATCCGGCGCTGAACGGCGAGGTTATGCCAGAACAACATGGCACTGACAGCCGTCAGGAAAGGCACCAATACCGGCAGCAAGAGCACAATATTCATGTGCGACTCCTCGGTTTGATGTCCGGCAGCTTGACTTTGGTCCGTTCTTCGGTCGAACGGATGCCGTCGAGATCATCAGTATTGGTAGATTGGTAGGTGCGCTTGAACAGCACCAACGCGAACGCCTGCACTCCAAAGCCGATGACCAGCGCAGTCAGGATCAGCGCTTGCGGCAGCGGATCGGCAAACGGCTCGGCAGGCCGGGTCATGCCCTCAGCGATCAACGGGGGCGATCCGCGCGTCACGCCGTTCACCGTGAAGATCAGCAGGCTTGAGGCATATCCTAACAGCGACAGCCCGATCACTACCTTCACAAAGCTGCGGCGCATCATCATGTACAGCCCGGCGCTGTAGAGTGCGCCGATCAATATAGCGAGCAGCACTTCCATCGCTAACTTTCCCCCTCGGCCTCGATCAGCGCAAAAATGATGGTGAGCACCACGCCAATCACCACCAGATAAACCCCGATGTCAAACATCAACGGCGTGCCCAGCTTGCCGATGACGCCTATTTCACGCGTATCCCAGCGCGCGGTCATGAACGGGCGGCCATAGAACCACCCAACCACACCGCTGACCGCCGCAATCATCAGCCCGACTCCGATCAAGCGGCGTGAACTGACGCGCAACAGCAGGCGAGCAGCTTCCACGCCGTAAGCGATGGCGTAGAGCGCAAAAGCAGTCGCCGCCACCAGCCCGCCGACAAATCCTCCACCCGGCTCGTTGTGCCCACGCAGCAGCGTAAAGATCGAAAACAGCAGCAGCAGCGGCAGCAAATAGCGAGTAGCCGTTCGCAAAACTACCGAATCCATACCCCTTCCCTCCCAGATCGTGCGTTCACGGCCTAATCCGCTGTCGGTTCCGTGGGCCGAACGGCAGCTTGCTGAATCGTGTCGCGCGGGATGCTGGCCTGCGATTCTTCTGTCGGGGCGGGGCGCAGCTTGAGCAGCGCAAAGACGCCCGCCGCCGCCACCGACAGCACCACGATCTCGCCCAGGGTGTCAAATGCCCGGAAGTCCACCAGGATCACGTTGACAATATTTCGCCCTTTGGCCAGGACCAGGCTGTTTTCGGCGAAAAAGGATGTGAGCCGCGTGTGAGAGGCGTCCGCCGTCACCACCAGCACAATCAGAGTCATCATGATCCCGGCGCTGAGCGCGATAATCGCATCGCGGATGTGGGCGGGGCGGTTGGTCAGCCGCCCGAAGCGCGGCAGGCGGTAGAGCACCAGCACATACAACAGCACTGTCAGAGTCTCGATGGCGAACTGGGTCATGGCCAGGTCTGGCGCGCCAAAGAAAATGAACAGCAGGGCGATGCTGTAGCCCACCGTGCCGAGCGCCGCCACCGCCGCCAGCCGCGACCGAACCTGCGTCACGGTGAAGGTTGCGGCCAGGATCACGACGGCGATCAGCACCTCATAGAATCGGGCTTCGGGCGCGCGCCAGACGCCGTCCAGGGGCACCTGCGAGAGCAGTGTATAGCCAACAACTGCCGTGGTGAACAGGACGATAGTCATCAGGTACACGCGGAGATAGCCGTTTTGCAGCACGCGGGTCTGGTAATCTGCCGTCCACAACATGCCCGCCAACGTCGCGCGGTAGCCACGCTCTGGGCCGAAGCGGTTGCCCACATCGACCCTGGCCGCGTAGGGCAGCGCCTTGTGGCGCAATGCATACAGGGTGAGGCCCGCCGCGACGGTGAGCACGCTCAACAGCAACACCACGTTCAGGCCGGGCCACAGCACCAGCTCCACCTTTGCGCCGGAATTCAGCGTCGCCCGCACCGCCCCCTTGACCAGGTAGGTAGCAGCTACGGACGGCAGGAACCCAAACGCCAGCCCAAGCGCCGCCAGCAGAACCGGTCCCAATGTCATGCTGAGCGGGGCTTCATGGGGCGTGTGTGGAGTCTGACCCGGCTTGCCCAGGAATGGTTTGAGGCTAACGAGGGCAGCGGCCACTACCGTCAGGATGCTGCTGAAAACCGCGAGCGTCGTCAGAATCGCGGCCAGGTTCGGGGCATCATAGGCGGCTTTGTAAAAGACCTCCTTGGCGATAAAGCCGAACAGCGGCGGCAGTCCGGCCATCGACGCTGCCGCCAGCAGCGCCGCCGTACCGGTGAACGGCATTGCGCGCCAGAATCCGCCCATCATCGTGCCATCGCGCGTACCGGTCTCGTGATCCAGCGACCCGGCCACCAGGAACAGCGCGCCTTTGTACAGCGAATGCGCCACCAGCATGGTGAGCGCCGCCTTCACCGCATAATCGGTCCCGATGCCCAACAGCATCACCAGAATGCCCAACGAACTGACCGTCGAATAGGCCAGGATGCGCTTGAGATCGACCTGCTGCCACGCGATAAACGCGCCGAGGACCATAGTCACTGCCCCGAAAGCAGTGACCATCCCCTGCCATTCATCGGTGCCGCCCAGGATCGGATTCAGGCGCGCCAACAGGTAAATGCCCGCCTTGACCATCGTGGCCGAATGCAGGTAAGCGCTGACAGGCGTCGGTGCAGCCATCGCTCCGGGCAGCCAGAAATGAAAGGGGAACTGGGCCGACTTGGTGAAGGCTCCTGCCAGCACCAACACCAGGATCGCCGGGTACAGGCTGCCGGCCTGCACCACTGAGGACTGAGTCACCATTGCACTGATGGTATATGTTCCGGTCACGTGGCCGAGCAAAACCAGGCCAGCCAGCAGCGCCAACCCACCGCCGCCGGTGACCAACAGGGCCTGCAGCGCCGCCTGCCGGGAGTCGGCCTTGTCGTGCTTGAAACCGATCAGCAGGTAAGAACTGATGCTGGTGAGTTCCCAGAACACAAACAGGGTGATCAGGTTATCGGCCAGCACCACGCCCAACATCGCGCCCATGAACATCAACAGGTAGGCATAGAAGCGGCCCAGCAACGGGTCGTGCTTCAGGTAGCCGCTGCCATATAGCACAACCAGCACCCCGATGCCGCTGATGATCAAGGCGAACACCAGGCCCAACCCATCCATGCGAAAGGCCAGGTCGATCCCCAGCGATGGAATCCAGGCAAAGGACTGCTCGAAGGTGCGCCCGTCGGCGATACGCGCCAGGTATGAGCCAAGATAGACCGTGATGCCAAACGGCAGTAGAGCGATCACCCAACCCGCCCGGTCGCGCAAAGTGCGCTGGATGAGCGGGGCAAACACTGCCGCGGCGAATCCGGCCAGCACTGCCATCACCATAACTGACTCTCCTCATCCTGCTGTGTGTATGTTGATCCTGGTCGGGAGATCATAAAAAACGGTTTGAGGCTGTCTCTATGATGTTCGCAAGATTTGATCGGTTGCACAAGGTTTTTTTGGACAAAACCTGCTCATTACATACCTGATGGGTGCCCAGTGGTGATCCAGACCTATGTTACAATATTAACAATATCATTCACACGTTTGACACCATCAGCGAGGACTGGAGATGGGTAAATCGAACGGGAAAAAATCCGATCACGCCGTGAAAGTGAACGGCAAATCCGCATCAAAAAAGCTGCCCAAATCGACCGTCAAATGTATCTCCAATTCGTTTTATGAAGCCGAGCTGAAACGCCTGTACTTAGAGTTAGTCAAGCTGCAATACTGGATTCAGGATCAAGGACTGCGGGTGCTCATCACCTTTGACGGGCGCGACGCAGCAGGCAAAGGCAGCATCATCAAGCGGCTCACCGAACCGCTCAACCCGCGCGGCGTGCGCATGGTCGCGCTGGGCAAACCCACTGAGCGCGAACAAACCCAGTGGTATTTTCAGCGGTATGTGGCGCACCTGCCCTCTGCCGGTGAGATCGTGATCTTCGACCGAAGCTGGTACAACCGCGCCACCGTCGAGCACATTATGGGGTTTTGCACCGACCGGCAGTACTGGGAATTTTTGCGCTCCGCGCCAGAGTTCGAGCGTATGTTGGTGCGCAGCGGGATCATCCTGCTCAAATACTGGCTCTCAGTGAGCGATGAAGAGCAGGAACTGCGCTTCCAGTCGCGCGCGGCAGACCCCACCCGGCGCTGGAAGCTCAGCCCCATCGACCTCAAATCGCGCGAGATGTGGGTCGAATATTCCAAAGCCAAAGACATCATGATGGAATACACCGACATCCCCGAAGCGCCCTGGTACCAGGTCAACGGGGACGACAAGCGCCGCGCGCGGCTCAACGTCATCCGCCACATCCTCAGCATGATTCCCTACGAGGACATCATCCCGGAGCCGATTGAGCTGCCAGAGCGCCCGCCCGATGACGAAAACTACACCCGTCCACCCATGAACGCGCATATTTATATCACCGATCATTATGCCGATAAGGTGAACAGCGGCAAAAAATCGAAGAAGTGATAGGGATAGGTGGATGATAACCTGCCCGCGTGCCGACCCAAAATCACCCTTCCGGTAGTGCAATGGGCGTGCTATAATGCGCCGCACGATGGACGACATCACCTGGATGCACGCGGCCCTGGACGAAGCCCGGCGCGCCCTGGAGCATGACGACGTGCCGATCGGCGCGGTCGTTGTGCGCGGGGACACGCTCATCGCGCGGGCACACAACCGGCGCGAGGCCGATGGCGACCCGACTGCCCACGCCGAACTGCTGGCTATCCGGGCGGCCTCACAGGTGATCGGCCATTGGAGGCTCGAAGGCTGCACGCTTTACTGTACGCTGGAACCGTGCGCGATGTGTGCGGGCGCGATGGTGCTGGCGCGCGTGCCCCGGTTGGTCTTCGCCGCCTCTGACCCTAAGGCTGGGGCTGGAGGCAGCATCATGGACCTGCTGCATCATCCCCGGCTCAACCACCTGGTTGAGGTGGTTGGGGGCGTCCTGGCCGACGAAAGCGCGGCCCTGATCCGGGATTTCTTCGCCCGGCTGCGCGCCGAAGGGCAAAAGTAACGCGCGGCCAGGGCTTTACAATTGAATAGTTCGACATACGGAGGGGTGCCAGAGTGGTTGAATGGGGCGGTCTCGAAAACCGTTGTAGCGCTTGCGCTACCGTGGGTTCGAATCCCACCCCCTCCGCCTTGTTTTTCTTTCTCCGTGTCCCCTCTGCACATTTCTTGTGATCGCCCATGACCGCCAGACACTCCCCGCGACCATCACCGGGCCGGACGCTGCTGTTGGCATTGGCGCTGCTGGCGCTGCTGTGTGCCGCGCTCGAATCTGGCGCGCGCCTGTTGATCGAGCCGGGATCGCGCCGGCTGGGCATTGGCAGCAGCAATCCTTACGTTGATGCCAAAGTGGGCGCGGTAGAGCGCCTCATCGACCGGGAAGGTTCGCTCGACTGCCTGCTGATCGGCAGCTCGGTCGTGTTCTATGGCCTGGTGCCCCAGGTGATCGAGCAGGCGTATCGCGAGCGGACCGGGCAAGCGATCGCCTGCTATAACCTGGGCATCCCCGCCTTGACCGCGACCGGAGCCGAGGCACTGGCCGAAGCCGTCGTCGCGCGCTACCAGCCGCGCCTGCTGGTCTATGGGTTCACGCTGCGCGCGCTGGCGCAGGATGTCCCACAGAGCAAAGAGGTCTACCAGCAGATCGTCGGGACGCCCTGGATTCGTTACCAGCGCGGCGAGTGGACGCTCGAAGGCTGGTTGATCGCCCAGTCCGACGCGCTGCGCTATTACCTGCCCTACCGGGACTGGATGCGCAGCGATTACCGCCAGCGCGAAGATCCGTACCGCCAGGCGGAGTCTGGCGGCGGCTATGCGCCTTTTGCCGGCGGCGGCGCGCTCAATCCTGAAACAGTGCATATTCCTGCCTATTTCAGCCCTTACCGGCCCGATCCCGACGCGCTCAAAGCCTTTGCCGGGCTGGTCGCGCTCAATTCGCCAACCACGCAGGTGCTGCTGATCGAGATGCCGCTGCCGCGCTTTTTCCTGGAGCAGATGGAAGGTGGCATAGCCGGTTACCTGGGCGAAATCGAGTCGCTGGCAGCGTGGGGGAAACGGTACGGAGTGCCGCTATGGTCACTGTCGCCGCTAGACCTGGTGCCGCTCGAAGGGTGGGCCGAAGATGCGCACCATGTCAACGACCTGGGCGCGATCCAGGTCAGCGCGTGGTTGGGCGTGGCGCTGGCCGATGCTGCCATGACCGGGACGTTACCTCTGCCCCACTAGCCTCGCGCGGCGCAGTTAGCGCGATCGGCGCGTCCTCATTACAATGATAGCGTGCGCGGGCCGGAAGCTCGTGTGTAGATGGGGTAAGAAGGAGCAAGCAGCAATGTCACAAGAACGTCACACCGGCGTGGTAAAGTGGTTCAATTCGCAAAAGGGATACGGCTTCATCGCGCCGGATGATGGCCCAGATGTGTTCGTCCACTACAGCGCAGTGGTCATGGAAGGCTTCCGCGATCTGCGCGAGGGCGAGCGCGTCGAATTTTTCATCGTCGAGGGGCCGAAGGGGCCACAGGCCAGCGAAGTCGTCAAGGTGGCGCGCCGCTAGGCGATGCGCGTAGAGGAGCAAACGCCCCGGTGAGCGATACTCTCGCTGGTGCACGGCTCGAAGGTTTTGTCTCGGTGCGGGCGGCACTTAAGAGCGGCAGCCGCCCGATCGAACGTATCGTGCTGCGGCGCGACAAAATGGACCGCGCCGTTGCCTGGCTCGAACACGAAGCTGCGCGTCGGCAAATTCCGGTTGAACGCGTCGATGCGGCCATCATTGACGCCCTGGCCGAAGGCAGTACACATGGCGGGGTCGTGGCCGAAGTCGGGCCGCGCCAGTTTGTCCCGCTTGACCAGATCGCCGCCGGGCAGCCTGCGCCCTTTGTGGTGATGCTGGATGGCGTTGAAGACCCGTTCAACTTTGGGCAGGCTGTGCGCGCGCTTTACGCAGCGGGCGCGCACGGGTTGGTTCTCCGTCCGCGCAACTGGCTTTCGGCGGCGAGCGTAGTTGCGCGTGCCTCTGCCGGGGCGACTGAATGGATGCCCACCGCCACAGCCGACACCGCGCAGGATGCCGCCGAGGCGTTCCGCGCGCGTGGGCTGCAGGTCGCGGTGGCCTCCACCGAGCGCGCCATCTCCCTCTACGATGCCGACCTGACCAGGCCATTGTTTCTGGTCATCGGCGGCGAAAAACGCGGCATTACCCGGTCCTTCGAAGACCGCGCCGATCTCCGGCTGGCGATCCCCTACGCCAGCGACTTCGACCAATCGCTCGGCACGGCAGCAGCGGCGGCGGTGATCGCCTTCGAGGTTATGCGACAGCGCCGCGCGCGAGGAATCTGAACGGAGCAGCCCCGGTGAGCGACGATCCACGCCCGACGCGTAAGCAGCCCCAAACCGCCAAAGGACCGCGCCGGGTTCCGGCCATCGAAGCCGTCTACAAAGGCGCGGCGATGCGTTCACTGTTTGAGGTGCAGTTCGCCAAACAGCTCGATGCACGCGACATCGCCTGGACCTACGAACCCGAACGGCTCAAGGGTGGGCGCTACCTGGTCGATTTTCATCTGCCCGCACTGAAATGCTGGGTCGAGGTCAAGGGCCGCTTCGAGGCGCGCGACGAAATGCTGCTGCCAATGGTAGCGCGCAACCTGCGAACCGAGCGCGGTGAGCGCCTGTTCCTCTACATGAAGACTGCCGCCTATCGCGTCACCGGGCAGGGCTTCGAGCCGCTCACGCACGAGGGCTTCTGGGCCGCGATCCAGGATACCACCCAGAGCGCCGACGATCTGAAGCTCCCCGATCGCAGCAAGCCCCGGATCCGCCGCCCCTGGCAGCCTGAATAAAGCGCTCGTCCCCTCCATTAATCTTCCATACCCCGAATGCTTATCAGATACTCATGCAAAACCCGTTGCGTTTGTCAAACAAACATGTACAATACATGTACATTCGATGAACGAAACGACAACAAGAGGAGATCAACACCATGCGTAAGGTCACTACCCTGTTCCTGTCCATCGTCATGATGCTGGTCCTGGTTGCCCCAGTTGTGGCGCAGGGCGAAAAAGACATCGTTGACATCGCGGTCGAGAACGGCAGCTTCACCACCCTGGTCGCCGCCGTGCAGCAGGCCGAACTGGTGGATGCCCTGAAGGCCGAAGGCCCCTACACCGTGTTCGCCCCCACCGATGAAGCATTCGCCGCCCTGCTCGAAGAAACTGGAATGACGGCTGAGGAACTGCTGGCCGCTGAAAATCTGTCTGACATCCTGCTGTATCATGTGGTCGCGGGTGCATTTGACGCCGCCTCGGTGATTGAGCTGGTGGGCGATGCCGACTATGTGCTGGTCGATACTCTCAATGGCACGCCGCTCAAGGTCAGCGTGGACATGGGCAACGTGTACATCAACGATGCGATGGTGGTCATGCCCGATGTGATGGCTTCGAACGGCATCATTCACGTGGTGGACAGCGTCATCATGCCGCCCAGCAAGACCATTGCCGAGATCGTGACCGAAGCCGCGAGCGCTGAGGAAGGCGCGGAGTTCACCACCCTGCTGGCCGCTGTGGCGCAGGCTGGCCTGGCCGAAGCTCTCTCCGGTGAGGGTCCCTTCACCGTGTTCGCCCCGACGGATGCCGCTTTCGCAGCCGCGCTCGAGGCCCTGAACATCTCCGCTGAAGACCTGCTCGCCAGCGAAGGCCTGGCCGGTATCCTGCTCTACCATGTCGTAGGTGGCGAGGAACCGCTGTACTCGAACGATGTCGCTGCGGCGCTGGCCGAGGCGGGCGAGGAAGGTCTGAAGGTCGAGACGCTGAACGGTGCTTCCTTCACCGTGACCGCTGACGACGAGGGCATCTATGTGGACGGCGCGAAGATCATCATGACCGACATCATGGCCTCCAACGGTGTCATCCACGTGATCGACGCGGTCATCCTGCCCCCGGCAGAGTAAATCTCGCTCCATAGCAGATGGGCAAAGCACAGGGCCGGGAGCGTATCCCGGCCCTGTCTTGTTGTTCGCCCGGCGCGGCACCTCGCGCTCAGCCGATCAATCCCCGGTCGTAGATGAGAATCATGCCTGCGAAATAGCCAATCGCAATCAGCAGCGAATCGATCTCCACCACCAGCACGCGCGCCTCGCGCGGGGCCACGTTGCGGAACAGGATTCCCAGCAGGGCCACATGGGTCAGCAGCAGGGCGATGGTCCCGGCCAGCATCATATCGGCGGAGACTGCCTCGAGGAAGCGCCCCTCGGTCATAAAAAAGTCGGTGACGCCCAGCGTAAAAATGTTGAAGGTGTTGCTGCCGAACAGGTTGCCGGCAGCCATCTCGTAGGCTCCGATGCGCGCCGCAGCGATGGAGGTCACCACCTCCGGCAGCGAGGTGAGAATGGCGACCAGGGTGATTCCCACAAAACCGGCGCTCAACCCGGTTTCCTCGGCGATCTTGATCGCGCTGCGCACCATCACCGGGGTGATGGCGACCAGGGTGACAGTTGCCAACGCAAACCCGATCAGGGCATACCGCAGGCTGGGCACATCGTCCGCGATGGCTTCCGGCTCGGCAACGCTATCCGCAGAAGGGCCGCTGAACAACAGGCGGGTAACGACGACGTATCCCCCGATGAGCACCAGGCTGTCCAGCCCAACCCACCCGATCTGGACATCGACCTGCGCCACGATGAAAAACATCGCCAGGCCGGTGATTGCAACCGCCATCCCTGCGTTGAGCGCAAACACCACTCCCAACCGGCCCAGAAAGTGAGTTCGCACATACAGGATGCCCAGCACGGCCAGCAGAAACATATTGAACATGTTGCTGCCGAACACATTGCCAACTGTGAGGCCCGGCTCGCCCTGTTCGATGGCATTGATCGAGGTCAGCAGCTCCGGCAGTGAAGTAGCCCCGGCCAGCAGCAGCGTGCCGACAAACATACCGCCCAACCGGGTGCGCAGAGCGATCACATCGCCGTACCTGGCGAGCTGAATCGCGGCCACGATGATCACCAGGCCGCTGGCAAAAAACTGCACCCAGATCATAGGCGATCCTCGCTTTGTGCAGTGTGCGAGCGGCCCGGAACGCCCTTCACCAGCGAGAGTTCCCACGACGCCAGCACGCCGTTGTTCGGCCCGTCCAGGTCCCCGACAATCTGCTCGGCGGCCTGCAGGCACGCGCGAACCATTGCTTCGTCCGGCACAATGGCGAACAGGGTATAGTGCTCCATCTTCACCCGGCTGGTTTCGCTGAGCGCGCCGAACACATAGCGCGCGCCGAGCGGTCGCCGCAGGTGAGCGCGGTTCATGCCAGATGACTCGATAATCGTGACCCCCGTCACTCCCACCACGCGCCATGCATCAAGGACGGCCTCCAGGTATTGGGGGTTGTCGAGCACAAACATCACCATTTGCATGATCGGATTCCTTTCGGTGATTAGCTCAAGAGAGGATGGCGGCAATCCGCGCCTGTTCGTCCAGCGGTTTCCCCTTGCGATCCACTGCGCGCACCGCTCCCTCCAGGCTGCGGGTGCGCACACGTCCGGGGGCGTAGGGGTTATTCACCAACTGGGGCGCATCCATCAACCCCAACGCGACCGCGCGCGCCAGCACCGCCGGGTCGCTGAACGGGTCTTCGGACTCCTGGCCCAGGCTGCGGATAGCCTCCAGCAGCAGATGAGTCTCGGCGATCAGTTCCTGTTTGCGACGCTGTACGGCAGGGTCGTGGGTCATGTCCGGGTTGCCGCGCAGGGCAGTATCGATCACTTCCTGAGTCATGACCGCGCTTTCGATCACCTCGTCCGCGGTGACAGCGTGATCGGCCTCAGGATAGCCCACCACGTGGATGATGTGCGGCCTGACGGCCATTTGCAGCATGGTGCTTTGAGCCATGTGCGCCCGCGCCCGCTGAAGGTTCACCGGGTAGCTGAGCAGACCGGAGCGAGTCTGCCGCCAGACGCGGAAATCTGCATCGGCAAACCCCTCGCTGAGTTCGAGAATCGCCAGGCAGCGCGCCAGATCCATCGCGTTAGAAAGCTGGGGCGGACTTTGGAACATATAGGTCAGGATATAATCGCGCACGCCGAAACGTTTGGCATTGTGCGCATACAGATAGGCCGAGGCACACACCACGACATCGGGCGCATCGCGCATCCCCCAGTGGTAGGATTCGTTGCCCTCGACCGGGATATCGCGCTCGCCGTGCCAGCGCATGAGGTCCTGGTGCTCGCGGATTGAGTGTTCCAGCGGCGAAGGGCCGCGACCATCCATCGCATTGAACCAGAACAGCGAAGTCGCGCACCAGGCATTGTGAATGGTCCGCACCAGCATGTCAGCATAGCGCAGATGATCGGCGGTGCCGGAATAGGAACGCAGCAGGGGATAGTTCCCCCGGCGGCTGGCCTGGTAGAGCCGCTCCAGGTCGTCTTCGGTGCGGAAGGGGACGCCGCCCGCACCCTTGCTGCGCGGGTCCTGCTGGGCGGGCAGGAAGAAGTTCTCTTGCGCGTCCTGATCGGCCCCCAGCGAGATCACATCGAGCACCGCCGCCTCGGCAATGCGGGCAATGCCTTCCACCGTCGGATCGATGGTCTGGGCAGGGATGCCAAAGTGGTGACGCAGCAGCGGGTAGGGCGACTTCCACCGGATGCGGTCCACCGTGCGCTGCGGATAGGCGGAGGCGTCCCGCGGCTGTGCAGGCTCGCCGCGCAGCACAGCGCGCACCTGGTGCGGCGATTCGTCGCCCGAAAAGACCGCATCGAAGTATCCCAACTCGCGGGCGACCTCGGCGACAGGCGGAGTGCCGCCGAAAAACACGCGCTTGTGCCCCAGGATACCGGCGGCTTCGAGCATCCCACGCAGATCGGTGAGCAGGGTGCGGGCATTTTCCGGGGTCAGGCGGTAGCTGATGCCGATCACGTCGGGATCGAACGCGACCACCGCATCCATGAAAGCTTCGAGGTCGGTGGCCGGGCCGGTGAAATACGTTTCGCAGCCTTCTTGCTCGGCAGCCGCCAGGAAACGAGTCACTCCCGCGACATGTACGCAGTCGCCCAGGCTTCCGGCCAATACTCTTTCGGTCGTCGTATGAGCCATGATGCTTTCTCCTTACAGGCCGTCAAGCTCAACTTCGCCTGTCTCGGCCAACTGGGTGATCTCCGTCACCGACAGCCCCTCCAGCCCCATCCGCTTGAGGGTGCGCCCGCGATGGCGATAGTCAGTGCCGTGCATGATGCAGGCCAGCTGGATCATGGCCTCCATACCCAGCACGTCCACCCCAAAGCGCCGCCCTAATTCCGCGATGGGCACCAGGCTGTAGGGGACATCCTCAAAGATGTAGCGATGACGTAGCACCCGCGGCGCGGTGATTCCCCGGTAGCCGGGATTGGCGTGGATGGCTTCTTCCAGCGTGTCGCCATGCGCCGAATAGGCCCGTGCCAGCCATTCTTTGGCGGTTTGCGCGCGGATGCCTAGAGCAGTCGCCACCGTCACGCGCTCGCGATCCAACCGTTCGAGGATGCGGCCCACAGTGGGGGTGACCCCATCGATATAGAACTCAAAATCGCCGCCGGTCGCTTCGATCCATCCGGCATTGAGCAGAGTCAGCGCCGGATGAAAGATCGCCCCCATGTTGTTGAGACTGGTATACAGCACGTTTTTGGCGGCGATGAACTGTGGATAGACCTCCTGCACCAGGTCCAGCACTTCCTGTGTGCGAATAGCAGGCAGCGCGGCCAGGGGCAGCGTGTTCTTTCGTCGGAAGATGTGCGCTTCAGCCGGGCCAACGCTGCGGCTGGCGAACAAAAAGGTCTCGGCTTCCGCGATGGTGACATCGGCGGTGCAGCCGCCCTCGCGCAAGACTTCGCGGAACTCGAACGCGCCGCCTGTGCGTCCAGGGTTCAGCACAACGACCTGCCCATCCTTGAGGAAGGGCGCGCACGCCAGCGCTACATCGCGATGGGCCGAAGCGGGAACGACCACCATGATCAGTTGCACGCCGTCGATGGCCGCTTCCACGTCGCTCGTCACACATTTGAGATGGCCGAACTCCATCCGCCCGTCTTCAAAAGTGATCTCGATGCCTTTGCGCACGGC
Source organism: Anaerolineae bacterium (assembly GCA_034429275.1). Lineage (GTDB taxonomy): Bacteria > Chloroflexota > Anaerolineae > Aggregatilineales > Aggregatilineaceae > DAOUFU01. The sequence continues at coordinate 29,423 of DAOUFU010000013.1, forward strand.
GATAGTTTCGATGTTTTCGTAGGTGCGGTTATATAACCGGACCAGGTAGCCGTGCACTGCCAGATCGGCGGCCATCGCTTTGCCGCCATGACCTGCGCCGATCACACAAATCTCAAGTTCTTTGCCATAAGACATTGACCTTCCCCCATTTCTTGCGAGATGATTCTTCCGGCAGGTAAGGGTGGAAGAACAGCCTGATCGTGCCCCAAAACGGCCCCAAAACAACTGAGGCCCAGGACCGTTGAGCCGCTACGATTATAGAGCACCTTGCCCGACCGCCCCATAAACCGTGATGCCGCGTATGAGGCGGCAGTAATGGAGCAACGGGACCAGAAAAAACAATCGCCCCGGCAGAGCACCGGGGCGATGGACATTCTGACTCTCGATTATCCAGGTTTGCCGATCAGTTAGGGCATCCCTGGGCGTTTGCCTACCCGATTACTCGTTGGTCGGCTCGCTGGAGGTGACACCGGGAGTCTCGTCGCCGTCGATGCTGATGCGCTCGGCACGCGATTTGATCTCCTCATCGGCGTTCTCTTTCTTCACCGATCGTTTGACTTTTTCGATCGCAGCGTTCACGTGATCGCCGAAACGCTGCCCGATGTCCTTCCAATCGGCCTTTTCTTTGTCCACACCGACCAAAGCGCCGATCCAGCCGCGCACATCATGCTCGATCTTTGAACCGATGTCACTCCACGACGCCTCGGCATTCTCGCCGCCCGCCTTCACCAAACGGGCCACAGTGTGCCGGGTGCGCGCTTCCATCTTGGAGGTGATATTCGACCAGTCGGCATTCTCTTCGGCACCGACCCAGCTACCGATGGCAGCGCGAGTCTTGGAGTCCATCTTGCTGCCGATGGTTGACCAATCGGCATTCTCTTCCGCGCCGACCCACCCGCCGATCATGCGGCGCAGGTTGGTATCGATCCGGGTCGCCAGGTCGGTCAGGCTTCCCTTATCAGGATCGTCGGCCCATTCGTTGACAGTTTCTTTGATCTGATCATCCAGGTGAGCACCCATCTCTTCGGGAGTGGGGGTGGTATGATTATCGGACATGGCATCCTTCTCCTGTGTGAATTCTGCTGTTGACCGCGTGTTTACCTATCTGTACGTCGAAGCGAGATGGGAGGTTGCTGCGCGAGCGCGCTTCTTATACTTTATTTATACACCGAAATGCCCAAACGTGAACGAATCTCACCAATGCTGGAAAATCACATCGCACGGGCGGAGGGGACTGCCATCGCGCGCGGTGACGGCCAGCCGCAGCACCCAATAGCCCAGTGGTTGATCGGTCATATCCACCGGGCCGGTTGTGAGCGGCGAGTCTGTCACCGGCAAATCGTCCGCACCGTCACCTGTAGATGTGCGGAGTATCATCCATCGCTCGGGTTGAGCCGTGCGTGAGAACACCGGACCAAGATAGCCCATCAGCAGGGTATATGTGCCGAGATCGGGCGGCTGAACAGTGCCGAAGACGGTCAGCCGATCGCCGATCACATCGCTGTTGAGCGGGCGAGTGATCTGGATGGCGGGGTCCATGCACACCACATACAGCAAGGCAGGAGTCGCGCCAAGCGATGGCGTAGCCGGGAGCGCAGGAACCGGCTCACTGATGCCCGCCCATTCGCGCAGATCGGACCACGTCCGCGCTGCGCTGCCCGGTGAGAGCACGACATAGGTCAGGAACGACAGGTTCATCCACAAAGCCAGCACCAGGGTCACCAGGATACGGCGGTAAGGGCTGCGCCACAGGCCAACCAGCGCCAGCCAGGCCGGTTCCAATGCTCCCAACCGGTGATCTTTCAGCCATTCAGCAAACAGTCGCCATTCCGGCTCTGGAGCACGCATCCCGGCATAGGCACTGCCAGTCGGATCATCGACCACCTGCTGCCACCAGGGGCCTGCTGGGGGGACGTTCCACCTCGATACGCCCTCAAAGGGGCTGCGCGAACGCACTGAGGGATCGGCCCAGGCATCGTGGGGTGAAGCAGAACGATCGGGCGGCGTATAGGGCACATAGGGCCAGCGCATGCGGTCGTAACGGCGGCGCAGATCGGGGTTACCCAACACATCGTATGCTTCGTTGAGCAGCATCAGGCGCTCGGTTGCCCATTCCACCCGGTCGGGGTTGCGATCGGGATGGGCATCGCGAACCGCCTTGCGATAGGCGCGCCGGATCATCTCCGGAGAGCTTTGAGCATCGATCCCCAGAATCGCATAATAATCGCGCTGGGGATTGTAGGTCACCTGGCGACGCATGGATGGGTAAGACTCGCAAAGACTCGGCTGGGTTTACCGACGACCATACTTACGTTCGGCTTCGGCCAGGTCATCCGGGCTGACTTCGAGCATCACCATACCACAGTTGCGGCACACCAGGGCGTTGACCCGGAGCAAGTTCCGAAACGGGCGCAGCATTCGCGAGATTTTGGGGAGCTTGAGTGCGCGCGGGGCAAGCTGCAGCTGGCGAAACTTGTCGCTGTAGTCGATCAGGTAAGCGGAGGCCATGTCGGTTGCGCCACAGCGTGGGCAGCGTCCCCGGATGATGTTAGTCGGGCCGCCTTCGGGCAGCGAGATCGGCGGCGCAACGGTGGGCGGCGGCGTCCCGCCTGGGGTCAGGTTCTTTGGATCGTTGGACATTGCTTCACCTTTACCAAAACACGGACCAGGGCGTGTTGCATTGATTATACACAACCTGGGGTTTTCCGCTGAGGCCGCTAACAAACGTGCTTTGCCGTGCATAAATATTATGGAACCGCCCACGATTGGGGGGCAAAAAACTGGGCGGTTGCGAGATGATAAAAGCGTGGGGAGAAATCGCAGAGCGGAGGAGAAAGGGCGACCAGAATGCATAACGGACGGGTGAGGATGTATTTCTTGCGGGTTACCAGTGTGGGCATCTTCAACGCGCTGGTCAGCAGCGCCGAAGAGCGGGCTGAACTGCACGGAGCAGTATATGAAGCAAGGCGCAGCCGGGGCTACTATGAGCTGGTTACCCCCAGCGAATCACTCTGGCGCGAGTTGTATCTCTACGGGCAAATGTTGGCCCAGGCCCAGGACGAAACCATCGAAGGGGGCGAAGAGTTGACGAACTGAGCAGCTCTAGCGGGAACTCTAGCGGGAGCCGGACGTGGGGCCGGTCATACAGACAGAAGCCACGCCTGTTCGCGTGGCTTCTGTTTGGAGTGGCGGGGAGGACAGGATTCGAACCTGCGAACCGGTTTAAGGCCGGTTAACCGCTTAGCAGGCGGCCCCAATCGTCCACTCTGGCACCTCCCCGTATTGAGCGCATCTTGAGGTTATGGCGGAGGGAGAGGGATTCGAACCCCCGGAGACGTTACCGCCTCAGTGGTTTTCAAGACCACCGCCATAAACCACTCGGCCATCCCTCCGGAGTGCGGCATCCGATAGAGATACTTCCAGACGCGGCGCACCGGGATGCAGCGCATCCTGGATGCGGCGGTAGTATAGCATGTTCGCCGGGGTGGGTCAACCGTATCTTTCGTGTTGAGCGAAGCACTCCAGTTATAGATCGCGGTCTAGCTCGCCGGGGGCAGGCACCGGCAGTGTGATAGTAAAGGTGCTGCCTCGCCCTGGCGCGCTCTCTACATCAATGCGCCCGTCGTGCAGTTCCACGATTTCGCGCGTGATGGCCAACCCCAGCCCGGTACCGGAGGCAATTTTGGCGGCTTCCTCCGTGCGGAAGAACGGATCGAAGACGTACACCTGTTCTTCAGGCGGGATGCCGATACCGGTATCCTTCACCCACAACCGGACGGAATCGCCATCGCGTGTCAGCCCCACCTGCACTATCCCTCCATCAGGCGTATATTTCACCGCGTTCCCGAACAGGTTGCGCAGCGAGCGCATCAACTGGGCGGAGTCGCCATAGACGTACTGCACACCGGCCAGCCCGGTCGCATCGATCACCAGGTCGCGCTCGCGGGTGACGGCCAGCATCGACTGGATCAGGTCGCGGCTGTGAGCTGCCAGGTCGAACCATTCCTTGTTGGGCCTGGCCCGGCGTGCATCGAAGCGCGACAGTTCCAGAATGTCCTCGACCAGCTCCCTGAGCACATTGGCCTGGCCGTAAATTTGCCGCACGATCCGCAAGCGTTCTCCGTCGTCGAAACGATCGTAATATTTGGCCAGGCTGCTGATCTCCAGCAGAATCGCAGAAAGCGGGGTGCGCAGCTCGTGCGAGACGGTGGAGACAAACCGCCCTTTGAGATCGTCCAATTCCCGGTAGTAGGTCACATCGTGCAACACAATTACCGTGCCCGTCACTTCGCCGGCGGGATCGTGTATGATGGCGCTGCGCGCCTGGATCGCGCGGCGGGGGATGCGCTGAATCACACTACAGACCTCATGCCGATCGTTGGCCCCATCGGCATCGATCAGCCAGCATGGCCAGTAGAGGTCTTCACGAGATGCATACGGGCAGTCCCCCTCAATGCATTCCATCGGCAGGCCGGTTGCAGGGTTGACCAGCGCCTCGATCGGCAGCGAAAACTCGACCGATTCCGGCGATCCCAACCGCGCGATGCGCCGCTGGAGCCAGTCCCACAACAGGCTGGCCGCACGCTGTGCCCCACCGCGCTCGGCAGGATAAAAGCGGAATAATGCCTCGCCCGCCGGGTTGATGACGATCGGCGTCTGGACCTGATCGAACACCAGAATTCCATCCGCCGCGCTCTGCAAAATGGCCCCGATGCGCGCACTGCTGTGCACCGCCTCGGCGTACAGTTGCGCATTGGCCAGCGCGACGCCGACCTGCCGCCCAATGGCATCTACCATGCGCATTTCTTCATTGCCCCAAATGCGCGGCTGGTCGTGGACCAACGTGATCACCCCCATGATTTGTCCCTGCCGCCAAATAGGAACATCCAGCATGGCGGCAATTCCAATCTCACGGGCCAGTTCCGGAGGCGAAGGCGGTGAGCCATCTTGAACCAAGGTGTTGGGAGTCAGGCTGATCATGCCGTCAAGCATAGATTGGGTCAGGCCGCGCTGGGCAGCGACACTGAGCGATTGCGAGGACGCATCCAGCAGGAAGATCGCCCCACCGGTGATACCCAAATGCTCGACCAGGGTTGCCAGCACGCCGTCGAGCATCGCCCCGGTATCGAGCGAACTGCTCAGTGTCTCGGCGACGGCATTACGCACGCTCAAATCGGCGGTGCGCTCGTTGACACGCCGCTCCATCTGGTCGGCGTGGCGCTGAATCTGAGCGTAAAGCTGGCGATTCTCAATCGCCGCCGCCACACGCTCGGCAAAGACATTCAACACATGGCGATCCTGGGCGGTGAAGGCATCCAACTCGATGCTTTGCAGGTCCAGCGCACCGATCGATTCGCCGCCGGAGGACTTGAGCGGGATCACCAGTTCGGAGGCTGTGCGGGGGTCTCCCACAATATACCGGTCATCGAGCCGCACGTCCGGCGCGTAGACAGGTTCGCCGGTGCGCACTGCCGATGCCACCAGGCCGGGTCCGTCCAATTGTAATGCATGCGGCGACTGAATCTCGTAATCACCTGCCCGGCTGATAGTGTGAAGATTTCCCGTCTCCGGATCGAGCAGCAGCAGGCCACAAGCCACTCGTTTGAAGGTGCCCACCACCGTTTGCACGATCTGGTTACTCAGGTCGCGCATGGTGGTGACGGCGGGCAGCGCCGAAAACAGGAACGACGTTCCGCGGTAGAGCACCGCCAGCTCATCCACTGAGCGGCGCACTTCATCGTAGAGATGTGCGTTGTTGAGTGCCACAGCCGCCTGTTCGGCGAACATCTGGAGCACTTCGCTCTGCTTATCGGAGAATGTATGAGGTTGAGCGCCGTCAAGCACGATCAAGCCGATTGTCCGCTCGCCGATGCGGATTGGACAGGACAGGACCGAGCGGATCCAGGCTGTCTCGGGCATCTCCACCCAATCCGGATCAACCAGTGTGTCGCCGATACAAGTCGGTTGACCGGCCTCCAACATGCGTACCAGCGAAGGCCACGCATTGAGCGGAATCTCCTGCCTATACATCCATTCGGTGGTACCGTAGGCTTCGTACCCACGCGCGCGTGCCACGCGCACCTGGTTACCTTCGATTAGCATGACATTGGCGGCATCGTGAGGCACCACCCGCTCGATATTGGCCAGGATCAGGTCGAGCACAGTATCGGGGTCAAGCGTGCGATTGATCGCGGTGAGGGTTTCGCGCAGGGTTTCGGCCAGCGTGCGCTGCTCACGCTCGGCAGCATAGAGCTGGGCGTTACGCAGCGCGATAGCCGCCTGGTCGGCAAAAGCTTTGAGCCGCCCGGCGTGCTGCGGTCCAAAAAAGCCCGGCGTTGCGCTGTCCAGGTTCAGCATCCCAACCGTTTGCCCCTGGATGCGAATGGGCGCAGAAGCAAACGAGCGAATCCATTTCGTTTCGGGGAACTCGTGCCACCAGCTGGCAGTAGTCACATCGCTGACGATGAGCGCCTCGTCCTGTTCCATCCGCTCGCGCAGCATGTAATAGGGATCGTCCAGGGAAATCACGACCTGGCGCATGTAATCGTCCAGGCCGCGTCCAGAATAGCCCCGGAAGCCGATCACGCGCGCCAACTGCGCCTCGTGGTTGATGATCATGATATTAGCCGCATCGTGCGGCACGACACGGCCAAGCATAACGAGCAGGCGATCGATCACCAATGCCGGGTCAAGGGTGCTGGTGAGCGTCGTCGCCACATCGCGCAGAGCTTCGGCCAATGCCCGCTGCTCGCGCTCGGCAGACTGTGTGCGTTCGCGCAGGATGGCCGCGCCCAACGCATTGGACGCGCTGCGCAGCGCCTCGATTTCGACAGGCAGCCACCGCCGCTCTCGCTCGCAATCCACCAACCCCCAAAAGCCCCACCATTCGTTTTCGACAAAGATCGGCATCAAGGCGACGGAAAGAGCATCTACCTCCAGCAGCAGATCGCGCGCCGAACCCGACATCTCGCGCAGCACGCCATACACAGGCTGCCCGGCAGCCAGCCGGGTGCCCCATGAATCCTCGGTCAGGAAAAGCGGGAGGTTCCGATAGCGCGACCGCTCCACTGGTTGCTTGGAAGACGTCCACCAGTGACGCAGGCTGCTGACCATCTTGCCTTGTGGACCAGGATGATTCGCGCACAGGAAGGAATAACTCATCGCAGTCGCTTCGCCCAGGGCCTTGATCGACTCGCGCAGTGCGGAATCCAGGTCATCAGCGCGCACCAGGCGCTCGCTCATATCCGCCAGCGCGTCGAGGATAGCATCGCGACGACGCAGAGCCTCATCCATGTGCCGACGTTCGGTAATATCGCGAACGACCGCCAGCACATGTTCGGGACCACTGGCCACCATGCGCACTTCAAAAAAGTATTCGCCGTCAGGGAGATGGAGTGGATATTCCCAGACTTGCATCTCGCCTGCCAGCGCCTTTTCGATCCGTGCCAGAAAATCTTGCCGCGCGTGAGCCGAGACCAGGTCGCCGATTGGAGTGCCCAAAATTTCCTCTGGGGAGGCCGACAGACGACCCTCGGCCCAATTCGACTTGACATTGACAATAGTGCCTTGCCGGTCGAACTGCAGCATAAGGTCGGGGATCGCCGCCAAGACAGCACGGTTTTGTTCCTCACTGGCGCGCAGCGCGTTCTCGGTAGCTTTGCGCTCGGTGATGTCGCGCACGATATACAACACTTCATCCGGTGCGCTGACCACTGCGCGCCCCTCAAAATCGCGCGTGTGCCCGGAAAAATCGAGCTGGTATTCGAGCACCTGCATCGTGCCGGTATCCAGCGCACGCTCTATCGCCGCACGTAGCCGCTGCGCATAGGCTTCTGGAAGCTCGTCCTCAACCTTGCGACCAATGATCGTGTGCGCATCCCCTACCAGGACATCTTCTTTGCCTTCGGCCTGCACATCCACCACGATGCCGGCCCGGTTGAAGCAAAACAACAGGTCGGGAAGGGCACGCAGCAGCGCTCGCTGACGGGCTTCGCTGCGGCGCAGGGCGTCTTCGGCGGTCTGCCGCTCGGTGACATCGTAAGCCACGATCTGGATGGCCGGCTGTTGCTCGTAGACGAAGGGGATGATTACACTTTCCACCTCAATGCTGGTCCCATCGAGCCGAACGATCTTGTGCTGCATGGGTGGCATATTCTCGCCCTGCATCACCAGGCCAATACGCTGCTCGGCGGTGGCCAGGTCATCGGGTGCGACAATGCGGTCCACAGTCAGGCCGATCACCTCATCCATTGAGTGCCCGCCCAGCAACCGTACGCCCGCCGGGTTCACATAGACCACACGGCCTTCCTGCATCACCGCGATAGTCACCGGCGCATATTCAATCAAGCGCCGGTACCGCTCACGCGCTTCGATCAACTCGGTCTGGCGCGCCTGATCAATCTGTCCCAACTGGTGCGCCACCAGGATGACCAGGCTAGACACGCCAACCAGGTAGCCGATCCACAAATCGCCTGCGGTGACACCCTCGAATACAAAGGGAACCGGCAGCAGCACCAAGACATTGAACCCCGCCAGCGCTGCCGTCCACCGCCACGAAAACCACATACTGCACAACAGAACGGGCACAATCAGGTACACTTGCAGCTTCAGATCGTCCGAGTCGCTGATGGGAAGACTGATCCCCAGCAGGCCAAGATCGAGCACGAGCACGATCAGCGCGGCGACCCGCCTGTAATGGTAGGTGCGGCTGTACCGCCAGCCGAACAACAGCGCGATCACCAGCCCGGCAGTGATCAGAAAATCGTCGTCTTCCAGCGCCGATTGACCATCGATGACCAGGCTGCCCCCCAGCCCCAAAGTCAGGCCGATGCCTGCCAGCGCCATCAGCATCGCGGCCAACAAGCGGGCGCTGCGGCGCTCGCGCTGCGGCACGGAATCATCGGGCCGGGTCAGCCCAAGCACCAGTCGGACCATGCTTTTCCAGGGATGCGAAACCAGTGCTCGCATAGGGTTCTCCCTGTCACCTACTTCACCCACTCTCGTTCTGATTCTATTGTCTCCGATTTTGATGGGATGGATAGTCAAAAAGGTTTAAACACAAAAGGGGCGTAGCATGTACGCCCCCGATGAACCGACGAATTCTTGCTAACCGACGTTATAGCGAGTAGACCTGGTGAAGCTCCGGCACATCGACCTGTTCGTATCCCGCATCGGTACGCAGGGCCTGGGCCAACGCAGCCGCCGCGTCTGGCTCACCGTGAACCAGGAAGGTCCGACGTGGCCGCTTGGTGATCGCTTCTGCCCATGCCAGCAGTTCGCCGCTGTCGGCATGGCCAGAAAAGCCGTTGATTACCTCTACTTGTGCGCGCAGAATATGTTCTTCGCCGAAGATGCGAACTTTTTCCTGCTTTTCGACGAGACGTCGCCCCAACGTGTCGGGTGCCTGCCAGCCCACGATGAGAATGGTGTTCTTCGGGTCTTCGATCCGGTTGCGGAGATGGTGCAGGATGCGGCCTGTTTCGGCCATGCCGCTCGCGCTGATCACGATAAACGGCTCGCGCATGAAGTTGAGTTCCTTGCTCTGCTCAACCGAGCGCGTATAGCGCAGCATATCGAAGCCAAAGGGATCGCCCTCAGCCAGCATAAAATCGCGGATTTCGCTGTCGAAGCATTCCGGGTGCAGCCGATAAACCGCCGTCGCGTTGATGGCAAGCGGGCTGTCAACAAACACCGGCAGTTGGGGGATGTCGCGCTGGTTGATCAGCCGGTGCAGCGTGTAGACCAACTGCTGAGTGCGCCCGACTGCAAAAGAAGGGATCACCACCGCACCGCCACGCCGATAGGTGTCGTTGATGATGCGTTCCAGTTTGCGCTCCGCATCGTCGTAGGGTTCGTGCACGCGGTTGCCATAGGTGCTTTCGAGAAGCAGCACATCGGCGTGATCGACGGTTTCGGGGTCGCGAATGATCGGGATACCGGCGCGGCCCAGGTCTCCGCTGAAGACCAGGCGCACATCGCGCCCGGCGTCGCGGTCTTCGATGTCCAGCACGACAATCGCGCTGCCGAGCATGTGACCGGCGTCGTAGAAGGTGACGTAGACGCCAGAGGCAATCTCCCGCTGGCGATGATAGCCGATGGCATTGAAGTATTCGAGGCTGTTAACCGTATCCTCAACCGTGTAGATCGGCTGGATAGGCGGCTCGTTGTTCCGGGCGCGTTTTTTGTTGACGAACTGGGCATCTTTTTCCTGAATATAAGCGCTGTCCATCAGCATCGTCGAGCACAAATCGCGCGTGGCAAAGGTGCACACGATGTCGCCGGTGAACCCGCTGCGCACCAGGTTGGGGATGTTGCCGCTGTGGTCGATGTGCGCATGGCTGAGAATCATCACGTCTACGGCGCTGGCATCGAATGGCAGGTTGCGGTTGCGCTCGTACGATTCCTGGCGCGCGCCCTGGTACAGCCCGCAGTCGAGCAGCAGGCGCTGGCCGTTCACTTCGATCAGGTGCTGGGAACCGGTAACGGTCTGTGCGGCCCCATGAAAGGTGATTTTCATACGTTGCACTCCCTCGGAATAGTATCCAGCCAGCCGATCCACTCCGGCGATGATCGCCGAAGTGCCTGCCAACAGCCTGCCCAATCCACCGTTTTATGGCTCGCCCGGCAGATCGCCGGACATCCCGGCGACTGCCTGCTCTATCACGGCGATCAGCTCGGCCCCATACCGCACACGCCGCCAGGGACCCAACCCCTGAATGCCGTCCAGTTCTTCCAGGCGCTGCGGAGCCAGCCGCGCCAGCGTCCACAAAGTTTCGCGCGGCACAATCACATCCGACTCCACCCCGCGCGCTGCCGCGCGCGCCTTGCGCCAGTTGTGCAGGGCATCGTACCGCGCCTGGACATCGGGCGAGGGTGGCGTGCTGCGGTGTGGTGGATGGGGTGGCCTGGCCTGACGCCCGCGCTGCACAGCTTCGACGATGGCCGGGCCATCGCGCTGTACCAGGCGCGGGGCCAACCCACGCACGGTGAGCAGGTCCTCCGGGCGGCGCGGAGCCAGCATGGCAATCTCTACCAGCGTGCGATCGCCAAAGACTTTGAAAGGCGGCCAGTCGCGGGCCTGGGCAAGGGCATCGCGCAGCAGGTACAACTCGCGGACAATCGCCATCTGCTGGCGGGTGAGCAACCGGGTATCGTGCAAGCGCCAGTAGCCTTCGGGATCGAAGCTATGCCCGGCAGGGGCAAGCGCGGGCAGGTCCGCGAAGGTTTCGAGCGCTTCTTCCAGGCAGCCCGTCGCCACCAGTTCTGCATGCAGCCGGTCCCGCAGCATCGGCAGATAATGGGTATCCACCTGGGCATATTCCAGTTGATCGGGGGGCAGAGGCCGGGTCGCCCAGTTGGCGCGCTGATATTTCTTCTGCGCCCGCACGCCAAACTGCTCTTCGAGGATGTTCCCCAGGCCGGTCTTGGCCCACCCGCAGATGCGCGCCGCCAGCATCGTATCGAAGACGGATGCGAATTCGAAGCCAAAATCGCGCTTGAGCGAGATGATGTCATATTCGGCGGCGTGGAACACCGTCTCGATGGCGGGATCGGCCAGCAGTGTGCCCAGAGGACTCATATCATCCACCGCCAGGGGGTCTACAATCACATCCTGCGTGCGTGTGGAAAGCTGTACCAGGCAGACCCGCTCATTATAGGCATAGAGACTGTTGGACTCGGTATCCACGGCGAGCAGCGGTTCGCGCCGTAGTTTATCGACCAGGCGGCGCAGGTCAGCGGTTCGCCGGATATACTGAGGGCGCGCCAGAGCCGGTAAATGATCGGTCACACCCACCCCCGATGATGGAAATAGAGCAGCATCGATGTTGCAATGGTGGCCATCAGGGCCATCACTACGATGAACGCCAGTGCATGATCCTGGATAGGCAGGGCGATATTCATGCCATAAATGCCGCTAATCAGGGTCAGCGGCAACATGATCACTGAGATCACGGTGAGGATTTGTATCGTCTCGTTCAGTCGGTAGCTGACCAGGGCGTTCGCCATATCGGCCAGGCCGTTGATAACCTCGAAGTGGTCGTCGATAATTTCGGACGCCTTGACGATGTGGTCGTAGATGTCGCCAAAGTACACATCGAGGTCTTCGCGGATGAAGGTACGATCCACTTTTTCGAGGTTGCCCACGATCACGATCTGGGGCCGGATGATCCGCCGCAGCGCGATGATATCGCGCCGGACAAACGCGAGGTCTTGCATCACCTGGCGCGAATCCTGCGAGAAGATTTCTTCTTCCAGGTGGCGGATGTTGGCATCGACCTTGTAGAGAATGGGCAGGATATAGTCCACCAGCCGGTCCACAACGGTGTAAAAGATGCGGCTCGCGCCGCGCCCCATGATCTGCTCGCGGGCTTCTTCGCTCGCTTTGCACTGCTCGAACAACTGGCGCAGCGGCTTGAGCGTGCCATCGCTGGAGGTCACCAGGTAGCCGGGGCCGACAAACATATCGACTTCAGTCGCCCGGCTGATGCGCTGGATGGGGTCCCAGATCGGGAACTGCATCACGACAAACAAATAATCATCATAATCGTCGATTTTGGGGCGCTCGATGCGGCTTTGCAGGTCTTCCAGGTCCAGTGGGTGAAAATAGGGATAGCGCTCGCGCAGTTCGTTGATGTCCTGTGCGGTGGCACGCTCGATATTGGTCCAGAAGACACGTCCGTGCTGAATGGTTTCCATACTCATGGGTGCCTATTATGGCGCGGGGATGGCCTGGGGGCAAACCATAACCTGGGTTAAAATGACCACGCCGAGGGCAGCGGAGCAGACCGCAGCCCCTGAGAGAAGGGGGTCTTATGCAAGAATTTGCCAACCGGGTCGCGGTGATCACCGGGGCCGCGCATGGCATCGGATATGGACTGGCCGAGCGGGCAGCGCAGGAAGGAATGCGCGTCGTGATGGCCGACATCGACGCGGAAGCGCTGCACGCCGGCGCGGAGGCGCTGCGGGCTGCCGGGGCCGATGTGCGCGCTGTTGTGACCGATGTCAGCCAGTTTGACCAGGTTGAGGCGCTGGCCGAAGCCGCGTTGGACGCTTTCGGCGCGATCCACCTGGTCTTCAGCAATGCCGGGATTAGCTCACTGGACGACCTGCATAAGCCCGTTTGGGACGTGCGCGCGAGTGAGTGGAAGAATGTCATCGCCGTGAATATTGGCGGGGTGGCGAACAGCATCCGCGTATTCGTGCCGCGCCTGGTAGCCCAACCCGATGAGAGTCACCTGGTGTTCACCGCCTCGGAGACCGGGCTGGATACTGCGCCGGGCATGGGACTCTACCGCGCGACCAAGCATGCCGCCGTCAGCCTGTGCGAAGGGCTGTACCAGGACCTTCAACAGCACGGCCTGGGCGACAAGATCGGCGTTTCGCTGCTGTGCCCCGGCCCGGTGGATACCCACATCACACAGGGCGCGCTGGCCCGCTTCGCCGCCGAATCCGGCGGTGCCGCACCCGACGCGCCTGTGGCCAAAGCCGCTGCCCACGTGATCGAGGTGCTGCGCCAGGGCATGACGCCTGCCGAGGTCGCCGCGCGAACTTTTGACGCCATCCGCGCCCGGCAGTTCTACATCATCACGCACCCGGAAGTGAAAGAGCGTGCCCGCCAGCGCGTGGACAACATCATCCGCGAACAGCCGCCCGCCAATCCCTGGGCGTGAACCCGATCGAGCCGCAGCCGGACGCGCATCCGGCTGCCGTTTTTTTGACATAGGTTTAAAAACAATTAAACAATATGGGTATTGACAATATTTGAGTGCCAAACTATACTTATTTCTCGTGGCACTTCTTCAGACGTCAACTCCCCCTTTTCGCACGCAACTCCATTTCGATTGTGGTCGGCAAGGTAGAAGACCCGGCGGGCTGAATCGCATAAGCGACCGCCAGGGAGCTTCGCTGTTGGCGTTGACCGAAGAGCCGCACTCGCAAGTCTCATTGAACAACAACGAATAGGAAACACATGGCTCGAAAACTACGGATCCTCCCCCTGGGCGGCCTGGGGGAAATTGGCAAAAACATGACCGTCTATGAATATGGCCGCAATATGATCGTGGTCGACTGCGGCGTGATGTTCCCCGACAGCGACATGCACGGCATCGACCTGGTCCTGCCCGATTTTCAGTACGTGGTTCAGCACCAGGATATGCTGCGTGGAATCGTGCTCACCCACGGGCACATGGACCACATCGCCGCGCTGCCCTACCTGCTGCGCGAGATTCGGACGACCATCTACGGCACGCCGCTCACATTGGGGCTGGTCGAGCGTCAGCTCCGCGAGAAAGATGTGCTGCACCGCGCCGATCTGCGCCCCATTGAGTCGAACAAGCCGATCCATCTCGGCCCGTTCGAGGTGACGCCGTTCGCCGTCGCTCATTCGATCCCCGATTCGGTCGGGTTTGTGATCAACACGCCGGTCGGCACAGTGGTGCATACCGGCGACTATAAGCTCGACGAGACACCTGCCGGTGGACGCACCACCGACCTGGAAGCACTGCGTCGGCTCACGCCCGATGGCGTGCTCGCCATGTTGGGCGACAGCACCAACGCCGACAAGCCGGGCCGCACGCTGACCGAACAGGTCGTTGGCGAGACTCTCGATCGCCTGCTTGCCGGGGCCGAAGGCCAGCGCGTCATCATCGCGACCTTTTCCTCGCTGCTGGCGCGCCTGCAGGAAATCATGACGCTGGCTCACAAGCATGGGCGCAAAGTTGCGCTGACCGGGCGCAGCCTGGTCGAGAATGTGCGGCTGGCCCAGGAACTCGGCTACCTGGAAGTGCCGGAGGGCCTGCTGGTCGAGGTCAACGCGCGCATCCCCAGGCACAAGATGTTGATCCTGGCGACCGGCTCGCAGGGCGAGCCACGCTCGGCGCTGACGCAGATGGCAAACGATGAACACCGCCAGGTGCGCGTTCAGCCTGGCGACCTGGTGATCATCTCTGGCGGCACCATCCCCGGCAACGAGGGCGATGTTGGCCAGATGCTCAACAAGCTGTTCGAGCACGGCGCAAACGTGATCTATGGTGCGCTGGAAACGGTGCATGTCTCCGGTCATGGCAGCCGCGACGAGCTGCGCGCCATGATCGAGGCGGTCCGGCCACGTTACCTGATCCCCGCGCACGGCGAAGCCCGGCACCTGCACCTGCACAGCCAGATCGCGCAGGGGGCCGGAATGCCCGCTGAAAATGTGTTCATTCTCAAGAATGGATCGCCGTGGTTGACCGATGGTCAGAATGCCTGGACGGAAGACCCCATCGCCGTCGATGAGGTGTATGTCGATGGGCGCCTGGTGGGCGAGATCGGGGAAATTGTGCTGCGCGACCGCCATCGCCTCTCGCAGGATGGGTTCATCGTGGCGCTGATCCCGGTGAATGCGGAGAACCGGCTGGCGGGCGAACCGCAGTTCGTGAGCCGGGGATTTGTGCACCTGACCAACGCCGAAGACTTGTTCGAAGCGGGGCGGCAGGAAGTCAAACGGCAGTACAGGCGCGGGGCGCACAGCCTGCGGCGCTCGCTAGAGGACTTCTTCTACCAGCAGACACTTTCGCGCCCGGTCGTGCTGCCGCAATTCATCCAGGTCTAACGTCGATCGCTCGTTTTTTCGGCCCCTTCTCACCCAGAAGGGGCTGTCCTGTTTTATGTCCTGTTTTAAAGGATGAATCATGTCATCATCTACATCACACGCCACGGGCACAATCAAATGGTACAGCCAATCGCGCGGATTCGGCTTTGTCACGCCCGATCATGGCGGCAAAGATGTCTTTGTGCACCATTCCGCGCTCGATCGCAGCCTGCAGGCGCGCCTTGATACCGGCGACCGGATCGCCTTCACCGTTGCGCAGAGCAAGCGCGGACCCACCGCCGCAGCAATTACCCTGCTGAGCAGCGCCCTCGACGCTCAGCCCGCTCCATCATCTGTCACAGCACACGATGGAGCCTCGTTTGCCGATCTTGGGCTGCTGCCCAATCTTTTGCGTGCCGTGGGCGATGCCGGATACACAGAACCGACGCCGATCCAGGTGCAGGCGATCCCCTATGTGCTCGCCGGGCGCGACGTGTTGGGCTGCGCCCAGACCGGCACCGGCAAAACTGCCGCCTTCGCGCTGCCCATTTTGCAGCGGCTGGCCGCGGCGCAAGCCGAATCACTCCGCGCCAACGGCAGAGGCAAAAGCCAACATCAGCGCGCCCCCCGCGCGCTGATCCTCTCCCCCACGCGCGAACTGGCGATCCAGATTGGCGAGAGTTTTAGCGTTTACGGACGCCATACCGGCCTGACCAACACGGTGATCTTCGGCGGTGTGGGGCAGAATCCCCAGGTTCAGGCGCTTCAGCGCGGCGTCGATATTCTGATCGCCACGCCGGGCCGCCTGCTGGATCTGATGGGGCAGAAGGCGGTTTCGCTGACCAGTATTGAAGTGCTGGTACTGGACGAGGCTGACCGGATGCTGGATATGGGCTTCATCCACGATGTCAAGCGTATCCTCAAGCAGGTGCCCACGCCGCGCCAGACGCTGCTGTTTTCGGCTACGCTGCCGCGCGAGATCATTGAGCTGGCCGACCTGATGCTGCACAACCCGGTAGAAGTCGCCGTCGCGCCGGAACAACCGACCGTTGAAGCCATCGAGCAGGCGGTGGTTTTCGTCAGCAAAAAAGATAAACACCCGCTGCTTCAGCGTGTATTGAGCGGATCAGATGTCTCGCGGGCCTTGGTATTTACCCGTACCAAGCACGGGGCCAACCAGGTGGTCAAGGTGCTCAACCGGACCGGCATTCAGGCCGAGCCGATTCACGGCAACAAGTCACAAACGGCTCGCCAGCGTGCGCTCCAGAACTTCCGCGAAGGCAAGACTCGCGTGCTGGTCGCGACTGACGTAGTCGCGCGTGGGATCGACGTCGAGGATATCTCGCACGTCATCCAGTTCGATCTGCCCAATGAGCCGGAGACATACGTTCACCGCATCGGGCGAACCGGGCGCGCCGGGGCTGCGGGCATCGCGCTGGCCTTCTGCACCGAGGACGAGCGTCCTTTCTTGAAGGACATCGAGTCGCTGATCCGCATGAGAGTACCGGAACTGCGCGACTATTCGCAGCCGTAAGAGCTAACCCCCGATCAGTTGACCAGGCACCGGGGCGCTGTATGGTTCGCAGCGCCCCGGTTGTGTTGTTGTATCTGGCCTAGTCCAGCTCTTCGGCGCGGCGCGCCTCTTCTTCTTCCTCTTCGATGAAGGGCGCGTCGCGCTCGGCCCGCTCCATAGGAGTTAGCCCGGCATAGCGCCGCCAGTAGGTCGCCATCAGGTCCGCCGGGTCGCGCCGGTAGCCCTGCGCCGCGAAATAATCGCAGATGCGGGTCAGGTCGCGCTGGAGGATCATATAGGCGTTCGGGTTGGTATGAATGTCGGTGATCTGCGGGAAGTCGATCAGGGTGATCTCCCCCTCCCAGTACAGGATGTTATAGGCGGAGAGATCGCCGTGAGTCACCCCCAGCGACAGCATCAGTTCGACATTGCGCATCACTTCGTCGAACAGCGGCCTGGCTTCGCCGCGGGCCAGCCTCACCGTGTTGAGGGTCGGCGCGGCAGTGTCTTCATCGCCGATGTAGTCCATCAGGATCACGTTGTCGCCCGCTGCCCAGGGCTTGGGTACCGATGCGCCCGCGTCCAGCAGGGTTTGCAGCGTGGTCATTTCGTGCATCAGCCACGAGGTATGCTGGAGCTTGCGCCCGAAGCCGGTCCCTTTGGCGATAGCGCGCGCCTCGCGGAAGTCGCTGTCGTTCAAGCGCGTGCCGTCCGAGAGCATGACCTCGCGCCCCTGGCGGTAAGCGTGATCGTTGCGCAACTGGCGGAACATGCGCGGGCGGTAGACTTTGGCCGCCAACAGGTTCACGCCGGTGGATTCGTGCGCGGCGCAGCGGTAGACACTGGCTTCTTTGCCGCCGCGCACCAGGGCCAGCACATCGGTGATGAATGACTGTTCATAGAGCGGCGTCAGCGATTGCAGCAGCCACCCGGTCTCATACTTTGAGGGGACATAGGTGGTTTTGAAGCCGCCCTCCAGCCCATCAGTCTCGGCCAGCGTGATCGCCTCGTCGGGCTGGGTATTCACCGTCGGAGGAACAACACGAGGCTTGCGCTTGCGGTGTTCCTGGCGGCGCGTGCGCACAGCGTTGAAGCTGTCTTCATAGGCTTCATATTTGTCGTCCGTCTCCGATGAGCCGAACGAACGGTAGATCGTACGATCAGAATGTTTAGCCACTGCGAGAATCCTCTCGCGCATCTGGATGCGCGTTATCTGGTCTGTGTTCAGGTGAAGCGGTCGTGCCGGAAGGCACGACGCACAAGGACGACGTGTAGTCGCGCGTGTGGCGGAACCCAACCGCCAGCGCCGTCCGAGCAGAGGCAGTGTTCTCGGCATGGCAATGCCAGCCGACCGACTGCCAGCCGAGCGACAGCGCATGTTCGACCGCCGCCGCTGCCGTGATCGTCGCCAGGCCGCGCTGTCGGTAGTCTGGCCGGGTATGGATGCCGATCTCGCCGTACACTCCGCCTTCGCCGGCGGTGCTGACTCCATCCGCCAACGACCAGCTCACCACCTGTGGACCGGCGAGAGCAGCATGGAGCATCACCACGCCGAACCCATGCGCCAGGAAGTTAGCGCGCTTGCACCAGTTGTTGCTGATCCACTCGTGCACATGGTCAGGCCAGTTGATCTCCGGCGATTCGAGCAGCGAGTCGTCGATCAGGTGCACGCTGAACCCGTCGGGCAGCGCGGCACGCCAGTCGAACGTCACGCGCGAGCAAAGATAGTGTTGGCGCGCCAGCGTCACCAGTGGAAAGGGGGCGATCGACTCCCACAAGGGCAGCCAGCCCGCCGCGCAGGTGACCAGCAGCGCGTTGAAGTGATAGCCTTCGGGATGGAAAATCGTGCCGGTGATGAGCGCGCGCAGCGCCTCGCCAAAGGCAGGCACCGCCGCGTCCCCGGCCAGAAACGATCCTTCCGGCGTGATCAGGAACGCAGCGCGCGGATTATCGAGCGAGTCCGTCCAGGCGCGGCCCGGACACGTCCCTTCCAACACCGCGCCGATGCAGGCGTTCCAGGTCGCCAGGTCATCCGCCTCAAACAGCGGGCGAATGCGCCCGGCCTGCTCCACAGGGACCACGATGAGTGATGATGAAACGGTCATGTTCATCCCTCCTTCGGCGCGGGCGATTCCTCAGTCCTGAGATCGCCCGCCGCCGCTAAAATACTTCGTGCAGGTAAGGGGCCAGCGGCGGGAACATCTCCCGCAGCACCGCCTGAACTTCAGGCGAGGGATCGCCCCAGCCCCGGAAGGGGATCATCGCCGGGTCGTGCGTGCCGTACACCAGCGCGCCCAACCCCTGAATGCCCAGCGTACAGTCGGTTGATACGCCATCGGCCAGCCGCGTCACGACCAGCGCGCCGTCCACCGACTCGAAACGGTAGCAACCCGCGTTCCAGCCGCAGAACGGGTCTTCGATGCGCGCGCTGAATGCGCCGGATCCAACCGGCAACCCGGCCAGGCCGGTCACATTCACCACGCGGCCCAGCGGCGCGTCACCTTCCTGGTAGCGCACGGTCAGATCGGGCCACCACAGCTCAGCAGCTTCGGTGGGTCTCAGCGTCAGGGTGACTTCGTTGACCTGGTCCACGTGGCGCGCGATCCAGTTCAGCAGCAGGCCAAGAGCGGCGCTATCATGCGCGTAGAAGTTCGGCACAGACATTCGGAAGCTGTGCGGATCGCTGCTGCGTTCGAGTCGGTAGACCATCAGCCCGCGCACCTCGCCATCGATTCGCGCCAGCGCCAGCCACCAGTCGTTGTATTCACGCCAGAAGTGTGATGGCACATCGTAGACCGCCATGCCGTGTACATGGTCGCGCAGGCGGCGCAGATAGGCGCGGTAGTCGTCCCAGCCCTGCGCGATGGGCACGCGCTCGACTGCTCCCGGCAGATCGCGCCGCAGCAGCCCGCCGAGATGGGCGGGATTCAGCCGGGCGCGCCTCGACTGGGGAAAGCCCACGTATCCCAGGCGCTCGTAGAACGACTCGCGAAAGGCGTAGAGGGTGCTGAATGCGACTCCTTCCTGGTGGGCAGCTTCCAGCAGCGCCTGCATCACGCGCCGGGCATGTCCGCCGCGCCGGTAAGCCGGCTCGCAGGTCACTCCCCACACGCCCCAGCAAGCGGCCAGCCTGCCCCGGATGTTCTGTGTCATGGGCAGGTAGCTGGCCGAAGCTGCCGCCACATCGCCCTCGCGCAGCAGGAAGGTTTCCGTCCCTTCAGCGATACGGCTCCAACTGGCGAGATGGTCGCCTTCCATCGGCTCGATGGGGGGCGACGGCTGAAAGGCGTAGTTGAGTAGCGGCCCCAGGTCCTTCAGGCAGTCGGGCGTCGCATAGCGGCGGATGGTGATCTCAGTCATGGTGATGATCCTTTTGGGTTCACAGGCAAACCAAACAAAACGCAGTCGCGCTTGAGGAATTTTAGGGAGAGGCTGGGGGAGAATCTGGCTGCAGGCGGCGCAACCACCAGGTGGCGAACGCCGTGCGCAGACCTCACCCGGCGTCGGGCCTGGTCGCCTCAAACGCGGGTGAAGGGGTTAGCAACTCGCCTGGGTACTGCGCCGGAAACCGCGTGCGCGGTGTGAAACTGAAACTCGATCAGTCGATGGGACTGGCAGGCGCGCAGTCAGTCAACAGGCAGGGGCAGGCGAATCCTGACCCGCAGGTGTCACGAAATTATTGACTTGGGCCATGAATGTCGCCTCCTCAGGATGCGAAAAGAACGCGGTAACACAACGCTTTGCACTATAGCATAGAGCGCAAACGCCTGTCAAGGGGCGCGATCTTCGCGTGTTTTCCATCGTCTGGCGCGATTTCCCGCAGCAGCAGCCCTGTGCTATACTGGCGCTATGACGAATGCTGAGCACCTGCCCGACCTTGAGCTGTGGCAGCCGCGGCTGGCCCGGTGGGGCGAGCGGCTGCGTGCCCTGCGGTTGAGCGGCCCCGCCGGGGTGATCCTGGATGTGTTGGAACCGCTGGGGCCGTTCGGCGCTCACCTGCTGTGGGTGATGCAGCCGGCGCTGGCGCTGGTCGTGCGCCGCGACGACGTGGACGCGCTGGCGCGCCTGCTCGATGCACCGGGTGGGTTCGCCTGGCTGCGCGATCACCTGCTGGACGAGCAGGATCGCTCCCCGGAACGGTAACCTCACCAACGGCTGAGGGGGACGGCATGGTGCACACCTATTTCATCAGGATACCGGCCTTATGATCACCAACAGCGAGATCACGTGGGTCTTTCTGGCGTTGGGTCTGGTGCTGACCTTTGTCGGGCGATTCATCGTGCGCCGCTTACAGGTGCAGATGCGCACGATCAACGCCTATGCCATGCTGCCCGAACTGGCAGCGGATGCCGTCGAGAGCGCCAACCGCGTGCATCTCTCGATGGGCAGCAGCGCGCTGGGCGCGAGTGGCACCCTCAGCGCGCTGGTCAGCGCCGAGGTGATTTACCGCATGGCCCAGCGTTTTGCCGTCAGCCGCCATCTGCCGCTGCTGACCGTCAGCGAGCCGCTGACTCTGCCGCTCGCGCAGGATACGCTGCGGCGCGCCTATGAATTCCGGCGCAGCACCGCGCACTTCCGCACCAGTGCGGCAGCCTGGATCCCTTATGGGCCGCGCTCGCTGGCATTCGCGGCAGGTGCCGCCAGCCTCGCCGCCGATGCCGATGTCAGCAGCACCATCGCGCTGGGCGGGTTCGGGTACGAGCTGGCCCTGATCGGCGAAAGCGCGATCCTCAACGACCAGGACCTGATCGCTCACAGCAACCTGGTCGAAGGGCAGGCAGTGGCCTACGCCCAGGCGGATCACATGCTGCTGGGCGAAGAGCTGTATGTTGGCCCGGCCTACCTGGGCGGGTCGGCTTTGGAACGCGGCGGAGTGTTCGCGCTGGATGCGCTGCGCTGGCTGGTGATTGTGGGTATCCTGGTAATCGCGCTCGAAAGCGCCCTGTGACCGGTTTGCCCGGCTAACTCATGACGAGGTGAACGGCGTGAGACGTCACCGCTTGATCAATTTTATCGCTACCGTGATTGTGGTCAGCACCCTGCTGCTGACTCTGCTTGGCCTGTCCACCAAACAGGGCAGCCTGCCCGCCGATCTGACCGCTTTTGTGATCACATTGGTGGCGGTGGTGGGAGCGATCGCCGTGCTGGTGGGCCTGCTGAACCTGCTGGCGGTTCACCTGGGGCGGATTTCGCGCAGTGAATATGGCTGGCCCTACAGCATCGTTGTGGTGGTGACGGCGGCCCTGGTGATCGCCCTGCGCGTGCTGGATCGCCAGGGCATCTGGTCGGGCAAGCTGGAAGGCGAGCAGATGAGTCTGCGCGTCTTCGAGGCAGTGCAGGTCAGCCTGGAATCGGCGCTGGGGGCGCTGCTGGTCTTTTTCCTGGTCTATGCGGCCTATCGCCTGATGCGCCGCCAGGTGACGGTGCCCCATCTGCTGTTCACGCTGGCGCTGGTGATCGTGTTGTTGGGCTGGATTCCGCTCAAGGGTGTCGATACGCTGGCCGATGTGCAGCGCTGGCTGGTGCGTGTGCCGGTCAGTGCAGGGGCGCGCGGCTTGTTGATCGGTGTCGGGTTGGGCACGGTGATGGTAGGCGTGCGCGTGTTGATCGGCCACGACCGGTCGTTCCGCGGCTGAGCGCCGATCCACCGGTTACGAGTGTGGTTTACGATTGTGGTCTGTCCGTCGAGTGCCGGACGCAGCAAGCCGCGTCCCTCTTTCATCCAACATTGGATTTGGCTAAAGTCAGGAAGACGTTATGCCGGACGATCCTAATCTGTTTGATGACGCTGATTTTTGGTCCGGGGAGACGCCGGGCAGCACTAACTCTGCAGGGGGCGCTCGTCCGCCCTGGCAGAGCCACCCCGGCGACCCTTCGGCGATGACGGGCGCGCGTCCGGCGGAGCTTCCGCCCTGGCAGCAGCATCCCGCATCCTCCACGCCTGCCCGGTCAGCCCCCATGCAGCCGCCGCCCTGGCAAGCTCATCCCGGTCCGACTCCCACGCCGCCGCCTGGCGGCCAGCCCGGTGAGCCAGCCTGGGACGAAATCGGGTGGGCGGTTGATCAGCCGGATGCAGACCGCGCCGCCTCAGCAGCAGGGGCTGACGAATTGCCCCAGGGCCTGACCGGGATGCTGCCCTGGCGCAGCGAGACTCAGAGCGCGCCGGCAGGCCCGCCCTCCAGTGCGGACGATTCCGCATGGTTGGAGTCGTTTGGGCAGACGGGGTATGACAGCAGTTCCAGCCTGCCGCAAGATGACGGTGACCTCAGCTGGCTGACCGGCGACAGCAGCAAGCCCGTTGAACCCGCTGCCGAGACCGGGGCTGATGGGCTGCTGTGGCCGGATGATGACTTGTTCGCTGGATTGGAAGCGGATTCCACCCCGCCAGCCGAAACCGAAACAGCCCCCTCTAGCGGAGTCATTCGCCGCCTGGCGCGGCCCCAGGATTCGGTGCCGCCAGCCGTCGAAGCTGCGCAGCCGCAAGCCGATCTCACCGTTGAAGACCTGTTCGACAGCGCCTTTGGCGATGCCTTCGAGGACATCCTGGGCGAATCCGCCTCTGGCACCCCCGCAGACGCGGGTACAGCGGGCGAGGGTGATGCGGATCTCTGGCCCGGCGATGAGGCAGCCGCCGAGAAGTCGTTCGCCGAAGAACAGCCGCCCGCCGCCGGAGACCTGCCCGACTGGCTGCGCACCGAAGCCACGCCTCCAAGTGCGCCTCTGGCTGAAGCATGGGGCACCGAAACAGCCGAGGCTGACACATCCGGCGAAGAAGAAACGCTCCCCGCCTGGGCCGAAGATGGTGCATCGTTCGCGGCGCAAAGCACCCCCACCAATCTGTCCTATGATGAGTGGGAACAAGCACAGATCGCCCGCGAGCAGGAAGCCGCCAAAACCGAAGAAGATCGCCTGCTCGAACAGGTCCCCGACTGGTTCGCCCAGCCCGATCAGCCTGCCGCTCCCGCGCCTGATTCTGAACAACCCGCCGGGCCTGAATTCGTGCCGGATTGGTTCACCGGGCTAGAAGCCCAGAACCTGGAAGCTGCACCCGATTGGTTCCAGAAAATTGACTATACTGCCGATCCGCTGGCGGCCCCTCCCAGCGAGCCAGAACCTCCGCCGGTCCATGATGCCGTCATGCCGGACTGGCTGCGCCC
This sequence comes from Anaerolineae bacterium, assembly GCA_034429275.1. Lineage (GTDB taxonomy): Bacteria > Chloroflexota > Anaerolineae > Aggregatilineales > Aggregatilineaceae > DAOUFU01. Next base: position 53,661 of record DAOUFU010000013.1, read on the forward strand.
CGATGGGCTATTGGAACTGGCGGGCCAGGAAGAGTCACCGGCTGAAAGCGAGCAGCCAGCGGCGGATGAATGGGCAGTCGATGAACCCTTGCCCGATGAGATTGACTTTTTGAACCGCCTGGGTGGAGCATCCTCTGGCCGGGGAAAACAGCCGCCTGCACCGCCTCCTGCGCCACCGGCAGCCGCGCCGGGCGACGAGGAATGGCGGCGAGCTTTTGAGCCTTCGCCGGAACCGGAGTTTGCCCAGGCCCCACCGCCCGTAGGCGATTTCGTCGAGCGGTTTGACCCGTTCGCGCCAGTCGAACCGGCTCCGCCCCCTGCGCCTGAAGCGGCGGCATTCGATCTTGGGCCAGGCACGCTCGATTGGCTGCAAGACCTCTCTGCTGAGGACTTGAGCGAACCTGAGCCGGAACCGGTCTTCCCGGCAGAACAGCCTGCTGCACCCGAACCTGAACCCGCCGAGGATTTGCTGCTGGAAGAAGTGAAGGTAGACAGCCAGGCGATCGACAGTCTGCTGGGAATCAGCGACTCGAGCATGGCGCTGGTTGTACCGCAAGAGCAACCGGTCGCTGCGCCGGAAGAGATCACTTCGTTCGAGTGGCCCGAAGAAGACCCCTGGCTGGCGCTGGAAAAAGCCGAAGCCGCTGCCGATGAACGCTTCGCAGGGGCCGAAGTCTTCCCCGAAGAGCAAGCTGCGGAAGACCTGCTCGCCGCCGAGATATTCGAAGCAGATCGCCCCACAACACCAGAGCGACCGGCCACCGCTGCCAAAGCGGCCCCCGCGCCGCCGCCTGCCGAGGAACCTCCGGTGGCCCCGCGAGAAGCGGCCCGTCCCCAGTGGCTCGAAGAGATGCGCCCTGCCGATCTACCGGTGACGTTGATCGCAGGCGGTGCCAGGCTCGATATGATTCAGCACAGCCTGGACGATTTGCCCGATGGGCTGCGCAGCCTGCACGAGCGGCTCAGTGACGAGCAATCGTTCGCTGAGGCCACGCGCAGTGTCCAGCCGCCGCCTGAAAGTGGCCCACTGGCCGGTATTGTGGACTCGCTGTCTGCAGTCCCGGCGGCGCTGCCTACCATCCGGCGAGAGGCTATCGTCGAAGGGTTGGTGATCTCACCGGAAGAACAGCGGCGGATTGAGCGCCTGCAGGCCGTGCTCGACCTGCTGGCTGCCGAAGAGGAAGAAGCCGAAGAAGCACCCGTCGAAGGGTTTGGCTTCAGCTCGACCGCGCCGTTTGATTTTGGCGGCGAAGAAGTGGACGAAGAAGCGGCGGCGGTGGCTGAAATTTCCGCCAAATCGCGCCCACGCCGCCCGCACCGCTACAAATTTGACCGGCTGGTGATCCTGCTGGCGATGCTGGCCGCGCTGGTCGTGCCGTTTGTCACCGATGTGGTGCATTTCGCCGCCGATCCGCCCCCACTGGCAGGCGATCAAGCGGCGGTAGCGAGCGCAGTAGACGCGCTGCTGCCCGGCGATATTGCGCTGGTGGCGCTGGAATATGGCCCTACGGCAGCGGGCGAGCTGGATGGGTTGGCCGAGGCTGTGCTGCGCGACATCATCGCACAGCGCGCCGTGCCGGTCATGATCAGCACGAACCCGGCAGCCGCGCTGCACGCCGAAGCCGTGATCGCGCCGCTGCGTGACGATTCCCTGCTGCTCAAGGCGCGTGGCGACGGCGAATCTGCCCTGGCCGCCGGGGAAGATTACGTGCTGCTGGCTTATCTGCCCGGCGAGGCGGTTGGTGTGCGCTCGCTGGCCCAGCCGCCGAGCGGAGCGGAAGCCGTGCACCCGGCCTTCAAGACAGACCTGCGAGGCGAAGAAACGGCGCTGACCGTGCATAACATGGCAACAGATGTCGCCCTGATCGTCGTCGTGAGCGAAGACTCTGCCGGGGTGCGGACCTGGGCGGAACAGCTCGAAAGTGTGCCCACGCTCAAAGTGGCGCTGGTGACCGCCGCCACCGAACCGCTCGTCGAGCCATACGTCAATGCAAAGGGATATGTCGGGTACCTGGCCGGGGTGCGCGATACCTACAGCTACAACGCGGCACGAAACAGCACCACGCGCGAGCCATATGTTGTACCCGAGGGCATCACGTTTGACGTGCCCGACCCCGAAAGCGCGCGCTGGCACAGCATGGCCCTGGGCGCGGCGGCGGCAGCAGCCGTGATTGCACTGGGCACAATGGTGAATCTGATCCGGGCTTTAGGACGGAGGCGCAGCCGGTGACTCCTGAGACTCTTGATCTGATCGCCGGGTGGGCGGGCCTGGTGCTCACCCTGATGATATTCAGCTACCTGCTGGGCGATAATGCCCTCTACCGGGTGGCAGTGCACGTCCTGGTGGGTGTCGCAGCCGCCTATGCGGCCATCGTGGCCGTCGAGAGCGTGCTGGTGCCCTGGTTCGACCAGACCCTGCTGGCCAAAGCCAGCGACAATGATGCAGCGACTCTGGCCGCGCTGCGTGTGGTTGGGCTGATTCCAGTGCTGGTGGGCGTGCTGCTGCTGCTCAAATCCTCGACTCGGCTGGCTCCGCTGGGCGATCTGGGCATGGCCTGGATCATCGGAGTGGGCACGGCGGTGTCGCTGGTGGGAGCGGTCGCCGGAACGATCCTGCCCCTGGCGCGCGAAACGGGCGAAAGTCTGGGCGATAATGCGCTGGAGGGAGTGATCCTCGTGGCGGGGGTGATCGTCACGCTGCTCTACTTCCAGTACCTTGCCGTTGAACGGGGCGGCAAAATGCAGCGCCCCCTGGGGCTGAGCATCCTCAGCCGGATCGGGCAGGGCGTCATCGCGCTCACCCTGGGCGCGCTGTACGCCGGCGCGATCCTGACCAGCCTGGCAATCTTCAGCGATGTCATCCGCCGGCAGCTTGAGTTCATTCTGGACCGGATAGGGGGCTAGGGCTATGGCGTTTGAGCACATGAACTCCGTGCTGGTGGCGGATATTGGCAACGCGCACACGCGCCTGGTCCTGATCGACCTGGTCGAAGGGAAATATCGCCTGATCGCCTCATCGCGGGCGCGCACGACCGCCCAACCACCCCTGAACAGTGTGGGACTGGGGCTGGAACATGCCGCCCAAATCATGACCTCGACAATTGGCCGCACCTTGATCGACCCCGACCCGGAGCGGCTGTTCAAAATGCCGGAAGAAGATGGTCACGGGGTCGATGGATTTGTAGCGACCAGCAGCGCCGGGCGTCCGATGCGCGTCTTTTTGGTTGGGGTGACGCCGGAAATCAGCCTGACGAGCGGTCGCCGCGCGCTGGGCGGCGCATACGTGACCATCACCGGCATGCTCGGCCCGCACGACACGCGCAGCGATACGCAGAAGATCAACGCCATCCTGCGCGACGATCCCGATATGATCCTGATTGTGGGTGGGACAGATGACGGCGCGGACGATATTCTGCTCGACCAGGTGCGGTTGGTAGCCCGCGCGCTGTCCTTGATCCGGCGCGGCACGATGCCCACCGTGTTATTTGCGGGCAACCAGGCGGTGCGCAAAGCTGTGCGCGCCATCCTCAACCCGATCACCGAGGTCTATACCGCCCGCAATGTGCGCCCCACGCTGGATGAGGAGCAGTTGTTCCCGGCACAGCTTGAGCTGGCACTGGTTTATGATGACTACCGCGCCAAATCGCCTGGCGGTTTCGCCGAAGTCGGGCGGCAAAGCCAGATCGGCATCGTGCCCACTACCCAGGGCTACCTGAGCGCGATGCGCTACATGACTGCGCTCAGCGAACGCCCGGTCGGCCCGCTGTGTATCGACATCGGCAGCAGCAACAGCATGATGGTCACCAGCATCGATGGTGAGGTCCAGGTGGCCATCCGATCCGATCTGGGCATGGGGCATTCGATGGTGAGCACGCTGGAACGGCTGGGCGCAGAGCATATCACGCGGTGGCTGCCGTTCGATCTAGCTGAGCGCCCGCTGCTGGATTATGTCCACAACAAGCAGCTGCGCCCCACCACCATCCCGGCCACCTCCGAAGAGCTGATGCTGGAGCAGGCCTTCGCGCGCGCCATCACCGTGCAGATGATCGAGGAGCTTCGGCCAAGCTGGAACCAGGGACGCAGCCTGCTGCTGCCCCCTTTCAGCCCGATCATCGCAGCAGGCGCGATCTTGACCGAGGCTCAGCATCCCGGAATTTCGGCACTGATGCTGCTCGACGCGCTGCAGCCGGTCGGCATCACCGAGCTTCGGCTCGACCCGCACAACCTGCTCTCGGCGCTGGGCGTAGTGGCTTATCTCAAGCCGGTGATGATGGTGCAGGCGCTCGAAGCGGGCGGGCTGGTCACGCTGGGGACGGCCTTCTGCCCCCTGGGGCATGTGCGCCAGGCAAAAGACGCCATGACTATCCGCGTCCGCCTGCCCGATGGCCGCGTGCTCAACAAGCGGCTGCTGGGCGGCGATCTGTGGATGGCCCCGGTGCTGCCGGGCATCGCGTGCGAAGTGGAGATTCGACTGCGGCGCGGCCTGTCGATCAACGGCAAGCAGCGCATCCGTCAGCGCGTGATGGCCGGGGCAGCAGGCATTATTTTTGACGCGCGTGGGCGTCCTTTCAACCTGCCGCGCCCCCGCGACCGCGTGGCGCGCTATCTCCGCTGGCAGCAGGCTATGACCGGCCAGGAACCGGGCGTCGCGCCGCCCGAACCGCCGCCGCCGGACGAAGCGTTGATCCCCGATCTGGGCGAACTGACCGGGCTGGAGGATAGGGTCGAGGTGAGATAATGGCATACCGTCCTGAGACCACTGTGATCATGGGCATGGCGCGCATCCTGCGCGACCGATCCCTTCCCCCAAAGGCTATCTCGCGCCCGGTCCACACCCTCACCGGCCAGAAAGTCGAGGCCAGCACGGTGGTGCTGGAAGGCGACATGCTGAGCGATTATCACGTTATCGATGCCGCCGCACATTTCCGCCTGCGCGACCTGCCGATGCTCGCCAGCATGATCCACGTCGGCGTAGGGGACCGGGTGACCAAGGGGCAAGAACTGGCCTCGCGGCGCAAAGGACGCGGCCCCAAAACGCTGCTCTCGCCTATCGATGGCATCGTGGTGCGGGTGGATGGCGGGCAGATCACGCTGCAAGAAAGCGCCGCCCAGATCGAACTGCTGGCGCGCATCCCCGGCGAAGTGGAAGTCCTGGAATCGGGCACGGTGCGTGTGACTACCAGCGGCGCGATCATCCAGTGTGCCTGGGGCAACGGCAAGTTTGTCTATGGGACGTTTCGCTTCTTGCCGGATGATGGTTTCGCTGGCCTCAGCCGCGAGGACGTGCGCATCTCGCAGTACCGCGGCGTGGTTATCATCAGCCCCATCCCCATCGACAAAGGCGATCTGCTGGTCGCCCAACAGCAAGAGCTGAGCGGCGTGGTGGCCCCCAGTATGCCCGCCTACTTGCGCGAATTCGCGATGGGGCTTACATTTCCCGTAATTGTAACAGAAGGATTCGGCCAGCGGCGGTCTACCGCGTTGATCTATCACCTGTTGCAGAGTAACATCGGGCGTCAGGCGACCTTTGACGCGGTCATCCCCGATCCCTGGTCGGCAGACCGGCCTGAGATCGTCATTCCGCTGCCGTCAGGGGGCATTCTGCCGCCAACACCGGCCTTTGACCTGCCTTTAGAGACTGGTGCGCAAGTGCGTATCACACGCGCGCCCTGGGATGGATTGCTGGGTGAGATTGTGGAGCTGCCGCAGGCTCCGCAACTCGTCGATAATGGGCTGCGGCTGCCGTGCGCCCAGGTACGGCTGCCGGACAACCGGACCGTGACCGTCCCCCTGGCGAACCTCGAACTGCTGGGGACGTTGGGTGGGGCGCGGAGCACGGGCCAATAGCGCGGAGGACTTATATGCCAGACGATGACCTGTTTCGCGATGATTTGTTTCCCGAAGACGAGAGTGAATTCTTTGACGACCTGGCCAGCGAAGAGCCATTTTTCCCTGGCGAAGAGGATGAGTTCCCCTTCGATATGGACGAATCCGCCCAAGAGCAGGGAGGGGTCAGCCGGGCCTTCAAGATTCTCGGTGGGCTGCTGCTGGTAGCAGCCATCGGCGTAGTCGCGCTGGTGATCTGGTTGGTGCTCGGAAGCGACCAGGGCCCCACCGACAACGAGAGCACCTCGACGGCAGTGATTGCCACCAATACGGCGGTTCAGATTGCCTATCAGAACACGGTGACGGCCCAGGCATTAATGGTTCAAGCCACCGAAAATGCCGTCCAAACGCAAATCGCGCTCGCAACCGCGACTGAAAACGCCTTCCAGACTCAGCAGGCCGTCGCAGCCACCAGCGCCGCCCAAACGGCCACGGCTGAGTTCATTGCCAGCCAGACGGCCCAGGCTGCCGCCACGCAGACGGCGATTGTGCAGGCCACCCAGGCCGAAGCGGAGCGGCTGCTGCGCATCATCAAGGGTCAGCTGGTCGGCGAAGGCGAACTGAGCTTTGCCAATGCAACCCTGCGGCTCTACCGCGACGATGGCAACGGCGAGTTCAACCCGGCGGCTGGTGCTGCCATTCCCACGCCAGCGCCTCTGACCGGTGCGAGCACGGCTGTGCCGCTCCCGGCAGCCCAGGCAACGACCGTCCCGGTGAATACCATCACCTACGGCGCGACCGTGGAAGGACTGCTCGAAGGGAACGCGCCCGACCTGTGGTATTTCTCCGGTAAATCGGGCGACGTGGTAACGGTCAGCGCCGTGGCGGCCAACAGTATGCAGACCGATATGTTCCTCGACCTGAAGGGGCCAAGCGGAAGTTCGCTGACGACAGACGACGACTCCGGCGGCAATTTCAACGCGTCGATCATCGCCTATGAGCTGCCCGCGACCGGCAACTATGTGATCGAAGTCAGCAGCGTCTCTGGCCCCGGTGCGTATACACTGTCGCTGGAACTGGGCGGGCCTGCTTCTGCCCCAGGGGCTAACCCGGCCCCCACTGCCGAAACGGGCGGCGTGAGCTATGTGCCGCGCGCGGCAGGGCTGAACATCGGCGCGATCGAGGTGGCTGCCCAGGGCAACACCACGCCGGTCCCGACCAATACACCTCAGCCTGCAGGCGGCGATGAAGCCGTCAGTGAGCTGATCGTGCCGCAGGATGGGTCGTTCGATTTTGGCGAAATGGAAGAAGGCACTTACTGGATCGAGATCGACTACGACTCGCTGTCACCGGCGCTTCAGGCCCTGTATCCGCCTGGCCAGCCGATCATCTTCCAGGTGATTGTGCCCACATCGGGAGAACCGATCATCATCAGGCCGCCTGTGCCCGGCGCAACGCCCACATCTACAGCCACCGCCACCCCGGCAGGCCCCTCGGCCACGCCCGGCGGCGAATCGCCAACCCCGTCTGGACCGGTGACAATTACCCCTTCGCCCGAACCTGGCACTCCGGCCACACCGGCTGCCCTGCCGACCACTGGCTTCTTTGGTGACATCGGCGACTCGACGGGCGCGCTGGAGGGATCGAGCGGGCTGATGATCCTGGCGATTGCCGCAGTGGGGCTGGTTGCTGTAGTGTTCATCGCACGGCGGCTGCGCACATCTGGCTAAGATTGCAGGTGCGCGCGTTGCACCAGATCGGCGAATAGGTTACACTCCGCGTTAGTGTTGTTCAGGGGCGATCCATCAGGATCGCCCTTTATCCAGTCTTAATCATCTCTGCCCGGTCAAAACGATCTCGAACGGTGATTCCTGGTATGTCTTCGACACCTTCGCGCGTGGCACGCTGCCGACCCCATGATGTGGTGGCGATTGTCGATTTGCTGGCAGTCGGTCAACCGGTCGCCGTAGTGGGACTCAGCAACTTCGGCAAATCGACCCTGATGCGCCAGATGGTCGAGCCGAAAGTCGGCGCAGCCTATCGAGACATGACCGGGCGCGAGGCGCTGTTCGTCTACGTCGATTGCAACCGGATGCTCGAAATGAGCGCGCAGGGACTCTACGAAGCCATCCTGCGGGCGATTCTCGAAGCGCTCACCGGCGATCCTGGCCAGGCGGCACTCAGCGGCACGCTGACGGAACTCTATGGCAAAGTCGTCGAGTCGCGCAGCACGTTTGCGATCCCGCTCGCGTTCAACGACGCCATCATCGCGCTGCTGGAGGACCCGGCTCAGCGTGATGTGATCCTGCTGCTGGACGAGTTCGACGACGTGCTGACCGGCCTGGAAGAGCGCGTGTTCCTGAATTTCCGCGCCCTGAAGGACAAATACACTCACCGGCTCAATTACGCGATCGCCACCCTGCGCCCGCCTTCGGCGGTGGGCGGCGGCGATAATCTCAACGAGTTTCTCGAACTCTTCGCCGCCCAGAAATATCACCTGAAGCCGCTCAGCCCGGAGGATGCCGCCGCCGTGGCAGCGGAGATATTCGAGCAGGCGGGCGACCATCTCGATCCCTGGGAAAGGGAGTTCATCCTGGCCCAGGCGGGCGGGCACCCAGGGCTGATTCGTGCGGCCTCACACGTGGTCATGGAAGTAGAGTCCGGCGTGCCAGCGACCTACACCCAGCAGGCGCTGGATGTGGCCAGCGACGTGTGCCAGAACCATCCGCTGGTGCGCGGCGAGCTAAGCCGCCTGTGGCAGCATCTGCTGCCCCACGAACGTGAGGCGGCGACTCAGGCAGCAGCACACGGGATCGCCAGCCTATCCGACGATCAGCGTTCCCTGCTGGTCACGCGCGGGCTGCTGGTCGAAAGCGGCACGTCAGCCCGCCTGTTCGCCGACCTGTTTGCTCACTATGCCCGCCGACAAGGACTGGTGCATCACAACGCGCCCCAGGGCGTGTGGATCGATGTGGATGCAGGGACGGCTCAGGTCAATGGCCGGGTGGTGGATTCGCTGACCGATCTCGAATACCGCCTGCTGCTGCTGCTCTATGGGCGCGTTGACAAAATCTGCGACAAGTACCAGATTGTCGAAGCGGTATGGGGGCAGGATTATCTGGGTGAGGTAGATGACGCCCGTGTTGAGAAACTGGTGAGCAGGCTGCGCGCCAAACTGGAACCGGACCCCGCCAACCCGCGCTATATCATCACCGTGCGGGGCCGGGGATATAAACTGGACCAGGGCGGCAGCCTGGAGGAATGAGGGTGGGCAGTTCATGAGGGTAAGCATGAACAGCCTTGCAGGTGTGATGGTGGGCCACATTCTGGATATGATCGGGTTTTCCCGCGTGCTTTGGCACGATGTTCCGCAACAGGCATTCTGTAGATGATGTACTGGCTTCTGCTTCTGATCGGCCTGTATGCTGCCCTGGCCTCGACCATCTGGCAGCATCACCCGCGCAGCATCTCCAATGCGATCCTGGCGGTGTATATTGCGCTGGCCGCTGTCTTTGCGGCGGGCCTGCTCATTGTCGGCACAACCGCCGAACATGCTACCGCCGAAGTGGGCGGATTTTTGGTAATGGCCGCTTCGGGATGGCTGCACTGGCTTGTGCTGCCCCTGGCGCTAACGGGCCTGTTATTTGAGTCGTGGCTGCGTGCTCACTGGCGCGCGATTGTAATGGTCACGGGGGCAATAGGCGTCGCCATCCTGGCCATCGTGGCGATGGGGTCGCCAGTCGAGATCGAAGCAGGCCGAAATGCGCTCCAGTGCCCTTTGCGTGGAGTGTGTGATACCCCAGGGGTAGCGGCACTGGGAATTTTCACCAGCCAGGTTGGCCTATGGATTGTCGCATTCCTGGGGTGGCGGCACGGGCGCATTGCCCTGTGGTTCGAGGCCGTACCGCTGATGGTAGCGGCACTGGTGGCGGCCCTGCTGCCGATTGTGGTGGAGTGGGTCCCGGTCCAGCGGCAGATCGGCCTGCTAGCCCTTAGCTCGATGCCCCCTGTGCTCGCGCTGGCCAGCGTGGTGCTGGTCAACAGCCGCCGTGTTGCACGCGCGGCCTGGCTGGAACATGAACTGGCTCACCTGAGCGAAGCCGCGCTGGTGATCGACAGTGACCAGCATGTGATCTGGCAGAATGCCGCTGCGCTGCGCTGGCTGGGCGGCAGCCCACCCGGCGCGATGACCGCGCGTCATCTTGCCGATGTGATTGTGCCTGCCGAACTGCAGGATATGCTTAGCCGAATGCTGGCCGAGCGAATCCCGGCAGCAGAACTGCGCGTGGAGATGAACCACGAGGACCTGGTCTTACTGGTGGCAAACCAACCGTTGGAAGCCGCCGCCAACCTGCCCAATGCCCGCCTGATCACCCTGAGCGATATGACAGCCTCGCGCATACGCCGCGATCTGCAAGAGCGCAGCCGCGAACTGCTGGCGCTCAGCCGGGTGAGTTCCGACATCGCTTCATCGCTAGATGTCACCCAGGTTGTTGCCCATGCGTTGAACCAGATTGTGACCCTCTTCCCGGCGGATTGGGTGTTGATCTACCTGACAGACCAGGACAATCCCCAGGTGCTGCGGCTGATCGACGAAGTCCACCAGAACGGCGCGACCGCGCTCTTTCCGGCAGTGATCGACCTTCGGAATCAATCGGAACTCCACGCGATTGTGGGAGGCGGTGAACCCGTATATGTGGCCGATGCCAACGAGTCGCCGTATGCCAGTCAGCTGGCCGCACTCAGTATCCAGTCAGCAGCCGTGATCCCGGCGCGCGCGTCGGATTACCTGACCTGCGCGCTGATCATGGCGTACCGCGCTCCGCATTCCTACGACGCGGTGGAATGTGCGATCCTCGAAAGCATCGGGCAGCAGGTGGCGGTCGCCGTGCGCAATGCACGCCTGCACGAACGCGAGCGCCGTCAGCGCCAGATCGCCGAAACCTTGAGCCAGGTCGCGGGCGTTTTGGGCAATGTCAACCTGACAACGGCACTGCAAGACCTGTTGGCCCGGCTGTCGAGGTTGGTGGCCTTCGAGTGTGCTACCGTAATGCTCAACGACTCGCCGGGATGGCTGCGAATCGCGGCGGCAGAAGGGTTGATCGAGACCGAATCGCCCGATGTGTTGACCGAAATGCGGATCGAGATCAACGCCTATCACTATCTGCGACAACTGCTGGAGCATGGCGCGCCACAGTTGGTCAGCGATACCCGCACCGCTCCCTTCTGGGGCGCGAAGGGCTGCACGATTGGCTCGTGGATCGGCGTGCCTCTGATCGTGCGCCAGCAGGTCCTGGGCTGTTTCAGCCTGACCCACAGCCAGCCGGGTTTCTTTTCGGACGATGATCTGCAAATGGCATCCACCTTTGCCGCGCAGGCAGCCATCGCCGTGGAGAATGCCCAGTTGTTCCAGCGCGAACAACAGCGCCGCGAACAGGCCGAGCTGCTCTACCAGGTATCGCACAACCTGGTCACCAGCGCCGATCTCGACAGCGCGCTGCGTGGAGTGCTGGTGGACCTGGCGCGCATCTGCCCGTTCGACCGCGCACATATCGGGCTGCTCAACGCGAATGGCACGACGTGGGTGCCGCGCGCTATCTATCCCACCGACGCCGCGCCCCCTCGCGATGGAGTTGTGCCCGTCGAATCCTACCCGCTGATCGAGCAGGTGATCACCACTCGCCAGTCGCTGCTGGTGAACGATACCCGCCAGCACCCCTTGTGGAAAGCCGGACATTCTGAACTGCATGAAGTCCGGTCATGGCTGGGAATTCCGCTGGTGGTACGCGACCGAATTGTGGGCATTTTCAACATCGACAGTTTCAGCCCGAACCAATTCACCGAAGAATGCCTGCGAATTGTCCATACGTTCAGCGTGCAGGTTTCGGGCGTGGTAGAGATGTTCCGCCTGCTGGAAGAGGCAGACCGCCGGTTAGGGCATCTGCGGCTGGTCAATGAAGTCGGGCGCTATACTGCCGCGATCTTGCGCGTGCGAACCCTGATCGACAGCGTGGCCGCGCGCCTGTTTAGCCGCCTGGGCTACCACCAGATCAGCCTGACCCAGGTTGAAGGCGGCGAGCTTTCTGTGCTGGCGGTATACATCAACGGCAGCTACGTGCAGCCCGCCAACGATGGGTATCCGGCCCCATGTGTGAATACCCAGCGAGCCTATGAGCAGGCGGTGCCGATATGGGTGCAAGCTGACCCCACCGCTGCTTCCCAGCCTGATTCCAGGCACACAAAGGGCACCAGCTCGATTCTCGCTGTACCGATGATCCTGGCAGACGAAGTGATCGGCGTGCTGACGGTAGAACGGCGCAGCCCTCAATTCATCTCGCAGGAAGATATCGACCTGCTCGAACCGCTCAGTGCCCAACTGGCGATCTCAGTCTCCAACGCGCGCTTGTTCGAAAAGGTACGCCAGCAGGCGCTCGAACAAGAGCGGCGCGTGATCGAGCGCACACACCAGATTCGTCAGCAACAGGAGCACACGGAAGCGATCCTTAGTTCGGTTGCCGACGCCGTGATCGTGCTCGATCTGCATGGGCAGGTGATCAAGGTCAACCGGGCAGCACGCGAATTGTTCGAACACTATGATCTGGAAATCAACCTGGGCGCGCACATCACCGCACTGGTCGAGCGCGCGCAGGCCCAGGAGACCAGCGGAGAGAGCGAAATCGGCAGCCTGTTCACCGAAGAGATCGAAGTCGGGGCGATTGTGCTACAGGCGAAAGCAGCGCGAGTCCGTGCGGGTGATGAACTGCTGGGCACAGTGATTGTGCTGCGCGACATTTCGGCGCTGAAAGAACTGGACCGAACGCGCGATACGTTTGTGTCGCACGTCTCGCACGAACTGCGCACCCCGCTGGCCAATGTCAAGCTGTACCTCTCTCTGCTGGAAAAAGGCCGACCCGAACGCCGCGCCGATTATCTAGGCGTGATCCAGACCGAGATCGACCGGCTGGAGCGGCTGATCACCGATCTGCTACAGCTCTCGCGCCTGCGCGCCGAATATCATGGCGAGCGCGAGCCTGTGCGCGACGTGATCCAGATGGATGCCTTGATCCAGCAGGTATTGGACGCCAACAGCGCGCGCGCTGAAGAACAAAACAAACATCTGACCTACGAACCGCAATCCGGGCCGCTGCCACAGTTGGTGGGCAATGCCGATCACCTGGTGCGAGCGCTGACCAACCTGATCGGCAACGCGATCAGTTACACACCGGAAGGTGGCTCAATTGTCGTGCGTAGCAAGGTTGTACAGCGTGGCGAGCACGCCAGTTCAGAATGGGTTATGATTGAAGTATCAGACACCGGCCTGGGGATTCCTTCCGATGAACTGCCGATGATCTTCGACCGGTTCTATCGTGGTTCCAACGTACGTACATCGATTCCGGGCACCGGGTTGGGGCTGGCGATCATTAAGGAGATCGTAGAACTACATGGTGGTACAATTGAGGTTGATAGTGAGCTAGGGCGCGGCTCAACGTTCAAGTTGGCGTTGCCCGTGGGGTTAGTGGAGGAGCTTGAGGGTGTCGCAGAACAACACGGAGAAAACAACGATCTTAGTGGTTGAAGATGACATGCACTTGATGGAAGGGATTCACGACATCCTGGAAATCAATGGCTATAAGGTGCTGACTGCCACTAATGGGGCAGCAGGTTTGGAATTGCTGCGCGAGCAGCCGCTCCCGCCCGATCTCATTGTCTCCGATATTATGATGCCGCGCATGGACGGTTACCAGTTCTTCCAGGCGGTGCAGGCAGACAAAGCCTGGGAAGATATCCCGTTCATCTTCCTGACAGCCAAAGGCGAGCGCGAGGATATTCATTTCGGCAAGAAGCTGGGAGTCGATGATTACGTCGTCAAGCCCTTCGATGCCGAAGACCTGCTGGTCGCTGTCGAAGCCAAACTCAGCGTGGCCAACAAGCGACGCAAACGGCGCGAAGCCGGCATCGAAGAAATCAAGCACCAGATTCTGACCATCCTGAACCACGAGTTCCGCACTCCCCTCACCTACATTGTGGCCTACGCCGACATGGCTCATCGCGACGCCGAGAACTTGAACCCCGACGAGATGAACATGTTCCTGCGCGGGATCAATACCGGGGCCAACCGGCTGCGCCGCCTGGTCGAAAACTTCATCCTGATGGTGGAATTGATCACGGGGGAGGCCCAGAAAACCTTCGAGTACCGCCGCCGCCGCATCGATGATTATGAGGGCCTGGTGCGCCTGGTTGAAACGAAATATCAGGACCTGGCCGCCGAAAAAGGCGTGACACTGAATGTCTTTGTCGATAGCGATCTGCCGCCCATGTATGCCGACCACGAGTATTTGGGCGCGGCGCTTGAATGCCTGGTCGATAACGCGATCAAGTTCAGCGACAAGGCGGGCGCACAGGTGATCATTCGCGTCTGCCGCGAGGATAATCAGGTGTGCTTCAAGGTGCGGGACTTTGGGCGCGGTATCGCTGCCGCTGACCTGCCGCATATCTTCGAGCCGTTCTACCAGATCAAGCGTGAGCGATACGAGGACCAGGGCGCAGGCTCCGGACTGGCGATCGTGCGGGGAGTCGTCCAGCTGCATCACGGATCGGTCGACGCCTACAGCGAGTTTGGCAAAGGGACCGAGATGGTGATGCGCCTGCCCGTGATATAGAGCGAATTGTTGACCTGTCAGACGATGGTCAGCAAGGTGTCAGTGGGCATTGGGTGCAACTATGCTACACTACAAACACGTAATATAGGTAGCGACCATCGCGCTGACCCGGCAATGTGCCTGTGTGCGCCGCCGCCAGCCTGTCGTGAACCCGCCCCATCCGGTGTGGTTGGGGCACACCAACAAGTGTATTCCACATACGCTATAGGAGGATGGTTTTCCGATGGCTTCACTTCTGCAAAAGGTCAACACGCTGATTTCCGCCAACCTGCACGCACTGGTTGATCAGGCCCTGGAAAGCAATTCGGTCAAGGTGATGGATGAATATATTCGCCAGGCCGAACGCAATCTCGACGCAGTAGAGGATGCTGCCGCAACCGTCGGCGGCACGGTCAAGACACTCAAGCGCAAATATGAAGAATTTGCGGCGGCGGCAGAAAAGCTCGACCGCGATATCGACACCCTGCTGCTGCGCGGCAAGACCGACCTGGCCTCGGCTGCCCAGGCCGAACTCAACCAGAAACAGCAGCTTTCGCAGGAATACTACGAGCAGTGGCAGGCTCAGGAGCGCGAATATCGCCTGATGCTGGATGCCAAGCTCAAGCTGGAAGCCAAGCTGACGACTATCAAACAGGAACGCGAGCACCTCAAGGCGCTGATGGAGCTGGTCGAGGCGAAAGAACTCACCACGCGGACCATCAAGAGCCTGGATGATCTGGCCGGGGTGGGCGATGATGACGTGCGGCGCCTCGGTGACCAGATTCGCGCCCGGCTGGATCGCGAAGAAGCGCGGCTCGAAATGGCAAGCAGCAGTGTCCGCGACCAGATTGACGCGGCAATCGGCATGTCGGAGATCGAGCTTCAGTTGGAAGAGCGCCGCCAACGGCTGGGCCTGGCCGGTGGCGATGAAGGGTCTGCGGCCAGCGACAGCTCAAGCTCCAGCAGCAGCCGTTCACGCTAGCCCTTACCGGGCACGCCGAACCACGCGGCAAGCAAGCAGATGGGCGGATCACAGCCGCAGGTGAAGTTGCGGATAGAACCGGTCGTGGGGGCAGAAC
>DAOUFU010000014.1:0-18958 GCA_034429275.1 Anaerolineae bacterium
GACAGGTGGTTGCCCACCAGGGTATCGGTAAGCTGGCTCAGCGCCCAGCCGAGATAACCGCCGCCGCCGCCTTCGCGCGCCAGAGCCCGCGGTTCGGGGTCGTTTGCCATCAGGTGCAGCAAGGCAGTGAACGCTACAAACGCGACTTCGAGCGCGGCTGTACGAGTCCAGCCCGGTTCAAACGAGGTGCCGAATTTAGGCAGCAGCAGTGTGATCCCCGCAGCCAACAGCCCAAGACCCACCACGTAGGCTGCGCCACCAAAAATCTGCCGGGCAATGGTGGAAATGCGGATCGAGAGCACTGCTTCAGATGTCGTGTTGACGAGGGCGGTTAGCAACACCACACCCATCACAATGAGCAGAATCGCCCCTAGCTCGGCGGTCCACGAGGGAAGTTTCTGGGCCATCCGACGCCAAAGCGCTGGATCGGTCAGCGTTTTGATGAGCGCAAATGTGCCGCGGAAAAGCCGCTTTGCAGAGCTTTCCCACCGCGCAATGTCGGGTCGCGGCATGGTCGGGCGCTGCCGTGCAGGGGATTTGGTCGCTGACCCGGCGCGCGGTTTGGGCGTGCTGTTTGTTTTGCGCGCAGAAGCAGCCGGTGCGGTAGAGGCTTTGGCTGATGCACCGCGTCGGGTCTGCGGCGGCTGAGTGGCGCTGTTTGCGCCACGCGCACCCGTCTTCTGCTCTGGAGAGCGAGAGGTGGACTTGGGCGCAGACGGGGCCTTTGGGGTCTTGGGGTCCGGCGGGCTTTTTCGCGTTGAAGCAGAACGACCGCCTTTGGTAGTCTCCCTATCAGCCATCAATCATCACTCTCTGGTATCTCGTATCGATTTGGTAGGCGCAGCCTGTGTACATCGGGATGGCGCGCCGGCGAAGGCGATCGATGATACCCCGAATTGGATTGCCAATCGATCACGCCGCCTGTTGATCCTATCATTTGTGAGCAGTGTGTTTACTATAACATAGTGGTCTTTTACCGTGAAGTCTGGATTTGCATAGTTTAGCACGCATGTTCCGTCTGGGCCAGTTCGTGATTCTTGCGCAATGTGGGTTCAGATGGGGGCGGGCATGTGTTATAATGCGCCCGGTCCGAGCGGTGTTACGTTAGAATCAGTGTTGTGCAACGGTTGTGCCGATCGAGTCCGGACAGGTGGATGTCAGGGAGTGGAATGTGTGATGGATAGTTTGCCAGGGAAGACAACTGCCGATGGTGCCCAGGACCACCCTCGGCCAACTCATACCGTGTTGATTATCGAGGATACGCTTGAACTGGCTGAAATCATGCAGGCCACTCTGGAGCGGATCAACATGCGTGTGTTTCATGCCACGCATGGGACCAGGGCTTTGGAGTTGTTCGAGGCCGAACCGCCCGACCTAGTGCTGCTCGATATTGCGCTGCCGGATACGACCGGTTGGAAGGTGTTGGACACGATTCGTGAGCAGCAGCGCGGCGGTACAGGCCCCAAAGTCATCGTCATCACGGCCTATGGTGATCCGGCTAATCGCTTGATGGGGAAACTTCAGGGTATTCACAGCTATTTGATCAAGCCGCTCAAACCTGACGAAGTAGAACGCACGGTTCGAGAAGTCCTGGGCCTCGCCGCCGATCAAAAATCATGAGTCGATCTGCAACCAGGTGGACCTGGCGCGCTGTCGGCGTTCTGGGCGGCCATCTGATCGCTCTCTTTGTGGTCTTAACGCTGATTCCGCCAACCCCTGCGGCTGAGCGCATCGCTCGCTGGATGGAGGCGGGCGATCGGGCTGCCATGAACGGCCAGTTCGCCCTGGCTCAAGAGCATTATGCGCGCCTGCTCAAACTAGGCCCCAAAGGGGCAATTGTTGCCTATGAGCGGTTGGCATCGGCGAGCCTGGTGGCTGAGAATTATGATTTGGCCCGTGTGTATCTCTATGCCGCTGCCTCAGCCGATGGCTGGACAGCCAACCGCCGCGAACAACTGCGGTTCATCCTCGATCATGGCACGCCCTCCGGGTTGAGTTCCGCGTTACTCTATGCTGCGCTGGATCGTTATCAGGCTGATCCGTTTCTCTTGAGCCAGATAGCTCACCAGCAAATCGATCACCATGCCTGGGATGAGCTTGAAAAAACACTGGATCAATGGTTAGCTCTGGAGCCGGAGAACGGTAACGCACTCTACTGGATGGGGCAGCTTTTGGCTCCTGTTGATCCGGTCAAAGCGCGAGAGATATTGGCGCAGGTGTCATCCGATGATACCTGGGGTGAGCGAGCAGCAATCGTGCGGCAATCCCTGGAGGGTTATGGTACGTTGCCCTTGACCGAAGCTCATACCCGCCTGGGCGTGGCACTGGTCGGTCTGTATGAGTGGGCGTTTGCCGAACGAGCACTGCAACTGGCTGTCGAGGTGAACGCCCTCAATCCAACGGCATTGGCTTACCTTGGTTTGGCACGCGACCAGCAAGGTCGCGATGGACTGCCCTCGATTCAGGCGGCGCTGTCGCTTTCGCCCAACGACCCGGTGTTGCATTACATTGCAGGCCTGCATTGGCGGCGTGCCGGTGACGACAAAGCGGCATTTGACTCGTTTAGCCAGGCCTACTGGCTGGATCCGGCCAATCCCGCCCTGGCAGCCGAAGCCGCGATCTCTTTGGAGCGTGTGGGGCGACTGGACGAGGCGGTCGGGTGGTACCGACAGGCGGTTACGCTCGCTCCGACCGATTCCCGGTGGGCGAGTCTGCTGGCCGCATTCTACGCTGATAATGGCTACGATCTTGAGGGTGACGGCCTGCGATATATCGAAGAGATCGCCGGAAAAGCTACAGAGGATGCCGATCTTCAGATCAGTCTCGGTTGGGCGTATTATCAAGTCGGGCGGTACGATCGTGCGCGTGAAGTGTTGAGCGCTGCTTTGGCTCGCGATCCGTCCAGCGGCCGCGGTTGGTATTACTGGGGCGTGCTGCTTGCACGGAGCGGCGATATCCAGGCGGCACGAACTGCTTATGAGGCGGCGGTGAGTCGTCCGGATTCGGAATTCGCCGTGCTGGCATCGCGCGCTTTGGAGCGGCTGGGCGATGCTTCACCCTGACAAGCGCCGATGGAGAGATGGCCCTATTGGCATTATGATGGGGAATGGCCCCATCTATCATGAGCAGAGGTTTCCGGTACAATGACGGAGCAAATCAAGCCTTTTGTGCGCATTGATGATACAGAGCCGGAAGGCGGCTTGGGCGCGGCTGAACAAGATCGGTGGCCCCAGATCATGTATTGGCTCCGCATGCACTTCTGGCTAGTCGGGGTTGTGCTGTTTTTGGCCATGGTGGGATTGATCGGATCATCGTATGGCGAATTCGACAACGTGACGATCACCGGGCGGCTGGGTTTGCGCTTCGTTCGTGATATCTATGCCCCGGAAATCCAGAAAAAACTGCTGCTTGCGATCATGATCGGTGCGGGCAGCCTGTTCTGCCTGCACACCAGCGCTCTGATCGCGGGGCGGCGGCGGGGAGCAGTGGTATGGTCGCGGGGTGCGGCGCTGATCGCTGCTGTCGGGTTCGTGCCAGGTGTGATTGTGTGGCAGGCTGCAGGGCGATTAACTGAGTATGAATCGATGGTCGCTGAAGTGCTGGCCGATTTTCCCTGGGCGGTGCGCCTTCTGGCAGCTCTGCTGATCGCTCAATCGGTGCTGGCATTGGCGTATCAGATCATCTTGAGTCTCCCCAGAGTGACCCAATTCCACAAGCAACACACTCGCGAGGTATCGATCACAGGGCGGATTGCGCGTGTACTTGTCGTGGCCAGCTTGATAGCTGCGCTGATGTCCGGTGTTGTGCTGGGCGTGCTGACTGATTGGCTGTATGAACTGCCAGCGGCGGCTGCCGAGCCGGGTGAAGTGATCTATGCTACGTCGTTTGACGGTTATGCCGATGATTGGGACCGCTTTCAGGGACGCGATCGGGCAGAAATTCAACCCTCCGGCGAGTTTGGGCTGCTGGCAGAAAATGCCGAATCTCCGGCGGTGACAGGCGGTGCGCTGGTTATCACCTATGGGACGCCCATTGCTGGGGGGATTGCGTGGTCGTCGCTGGACCGGGTGGTGCGCGATTTTGACCTGCGAGTGACTGCGCAGCAGGTAAGCGGTCCGTATGATCAGAACCAGTTTGGGGTGATTTTTCGCTACCGCGATGAAGGGAACTTCTACGTATTTCGTATCACCAGTGATGGATGGTACAAGCTGGCGAAAGTGACCGATGGCGTAGAAGAAATCGTCAGCGACTGGGGCCAGTCTGATGCTATCCATGTGAGCGAAATGAGTTCCGGCGGGGAAATGGCTCACCGGCCCAATGTTATTCGCATTATGGGCAAGGGGGATCGATTCCGCTTTTGGGTTAATGGGCAGGCACTGCCACTTTGTTTGCGTGGCTCGAACGCGGTGAGTATGTGGTCTGCTCCTGGCCAGTGCTTTACATCAGAACTGGTCGATGAATACGTCGATTCTGCGCTGGGCCAGGGGCAGATTGCGCTGGCGGCGGGCACACTGGACGGCAGCGCGGTGACGGTGGCGTTTGACGATCTGGTTATTGTTGGACCTGGTCAAAACACTGCCAAATGAAGGGTGTGAAAGAGAACTGATGAGGGTCTATCTTGAATCAACGGGCTGCCGCTTGAACCAGAGTGAGATCGAGATGTTGGCCAGCCAGTTCCGCCAGGCCGGGCATCGGATCGTCATGGCAGCAGACGAGGCCGATCTGTTCGTGGTCAACACCTGTGCAGTTACGAGCGAGGCGACACGTTCCAGCCGGATGATGATTCGACGCCTGCATCGAGCGAACGAAAGCGCACAGGTGGTCGCTACCGGTTGTTATGCACACCTGTCGCCAGAAGTGGTCGGTGGGCTGCCCGGTGTAAGCCGGGTGGTGAATAACCTGGACAAAGATCGGTTGGTGCCTATCGTTTTACAAGGATCGCCGAATGCGAGCGAAGATTTCGAGCGAGAGCCGCTGGATCGGGAATTCATCCCTGGGGCTATGGGGCGTACTCGCGCGTTCGTCAAAGTTCAGGATGGGTGCGATAACCGGTGTACCTTCTGCGTGACCACCATTGCACGCGGCGCGGCGCGAAGCCGCCCGCCGGGTGAGGTGGTGCGCGAAATCCAGGCCCTGGCAGAGAATGGCTATCAAGAGATCGTGCTGACGGGGGTACACCTGGGTGCATACGGCCACGACTGGCGCGACCGACGAGGCTTGATGACCCTGGTAAGCACCATCCTGGAGCAAACGACGATTCCGAGGGTGCGCCTGTCTTCGTTGGAACCCTGGGACCTGACTGCCGAGTTCTTCCAATTATGGGAGAACCCACGCCTGGGGCGTCACCTGCATTTACCGCTGCAAAGCGGGTGCGATGCCACTCTTCGGCGGATGGCGCGGCGTACCTCCCAGACGTCTTTTGGTGCGTTGGTCGAGACGGCGCGGTCTCAGATTCCCGACCTGGCGGTCAGCACCGATGTCATTGTTGGATTTCCTGGCGAGACGGATGAGGAATTTGAGCAGAGTCTGGCGTTCGTGCGAGCAATGGAATTCATGAAGCTGCACGTGTTTCGCTTTTCGCCTCGTCCGGGGACGGTGGCGGCGCGGATGTCGGGGCAGGTCGCTGAAGAGGTCAAACGAGAGCGATCCGCTCGAATGCTGGCTCAGTCTGATGATGATGCGGCCCGATTTTACGCCCGGTTCATTGGCCGGGAAATGGCGGTGCTCTGGGAGCAAATCAGCGGGGCGACAGAAGACGGATATGCCAATTCGGGACTGACGGATAATTATATCCGCGTAGATATGAACTTTCCGGCAGTGCTAACCAATACGATCAGCCCGGTCAGGCTGGCAGGACTTACAGATCGAGGACTGCGAGCAGAACCTGTAACTGTACGGTGATGGGAGATGGACCTGCGATGGCATGTGTGTTTTGTGAAATAGCGAATGGGCATCGTCCGGCTCAGGTTGTGTACGAAGATGATCGAGCGATTGCTTTTCGTGATGTCAACCCACAAGCTCCGGTGCATATTTTGGTCATTCCGCGCGAACACATCGTTGGTCCGGCAGAGGTAGGCCCGGCACAGGAAACAGTGATCGGCCACCTGGTAGCTGTCGCGGCACAGGTGGCACAGTCCGAAGGTTTTTCTGCCGATGGCTACCGATTGGTGATGAACCAGGGCCGGAATGGGGGACAGTCGGTCTTCCATCTGCACCTGCACATATTGGCTGGTCGGCGGATGTTGTGGCCGCCGGGGTAGGGCGTAGGTCTGAGAGTGGCAGCAGGGGATGCGCGCGGCTATAATGCGGGCAGGTTGCGAGTGCTGGCTCGCACCAACTCTATGGCAGGATAGATTGATAGCGAACAGAGAGGGACGCCTTGCATCTCAAAGAGCAACTCAACCAGGATTTGAAAACGGCTATGAAGGCCGGTGATGTTCAACGGCGAGAAGCGCTGCGGTTGTTGCTGGCAGCATTGAAACAGGTGGAGGTCGATCAACAAAAAGAGCTTTCCTCTGAGGATGCACAGGCCGTGTTGATCAAAGAAGCCAAAAAGCGCCGCGAATCGATTGAGGAAATGACACGCGCCGGGCGCGATGAACTGGCCCGACAAGAACAATTCGAGCTAGACCTGATCGAAGCATATCTCCCCAAACAGCTTAGCCGTGCCGATGTCGAGATATTGGCTCGCGAGGCTATCGCTGAGGTTGGTGCGACCTCTGCTAAGGATACCGGGGCGGTTATGAAGGCGCTGATGCCGCGTGTCAAAGGTCAGGCCGATGGAAAGCTGGTGAATGAGGTTGTGCGCGATCTGCTGAAATAGTGTCGTGTAAGCGGATCGGCTCCTTTAGGGTTCGGGCAGGCTGACCCGTAACACAGGACTCCGGTTGAGAGCGGGCGCGGGAGTGCCCGTTTTGATTTCGCAAGGGGGACGTGGTGAAAACCACACAGGCAGTAAGTACGGTTCGCGCAGAAGACCTGCGGCGCAGGATGGATACCGGACTGCGTGGTGCTTTGTTGGCGGCCTTTGTGCTGTTCGGAGCATTGATCTTCTCTGCGGACTCACTGCTTCCTTCGCGCAGCCAGGTTGTACTTGTCGCAGGGGAGGTCGCTCAGCAGAACGTCATTGCGCCACGCAGCCTGCAATATGAGAGTGAAGTACTCTCGCAGGCCAAACGTGAGGCTGCTATTGCGAATACGCGCCCGGTGTTTGATCCCCCCGATGCCAGTGTTGCCAGTGAGCAGCTCCAGCTCGCCCGCAATATCCTCGACTATATCGAGAACGTCCGCCATGATGATTTTGCGAGCATCGAGCGAAAAGTGAAGGATATCGATGCCATTACGGCTCTCGACCTCGATCCGTCTGTCACACGCGCGCTGCTTTCAATTGAAGATGAAAACGCCTGGCGCTCGATTGATGCACAGGTCATACGGCTGTTGCAGCGTGTGATGGCGGGCGAGGTGCGCGATGACAATCTGGACGCGGTGCGAGACAACCTGCCGAACCTGATCAGCGCCAGTTACAGCGATACGGATGTCAAGATCATTACAGCGATTGTAGGCGATCTGCTGCGCCCAAATACGTTCTTCAACCAGGAACTGACCCGGCAGGCGCAAATCGAGGCAGCGGAGAGCGTGCCCGCTGAGGTGCGGACATTCGCGCGTGGGCAGATGATCATACGCGAAGGTGAGATAGCTACCCCCGCGCACATTGAAGCGCTGGAACGATTCGGGCTGCTACGTGTTACGTCGCGCAGAATCGAGCACTTCGTGGCTGGGCTGCTGGCGATGATCCTGACCACAGTGCTGCTGCTCACTTATTTGCACAAGTTTCACTCCGGCCTGATGAATGACCTGCCGCTCATGGGTTGGCTGGCGGGATTGTTCTTGCTGTTCCTGGCAGGCGCGCAGATGTTAGACTCCGACAGCCAGGTTCAACCCTATTTTTATCCGGCGACAGCGCTGGCGTTGGTGCTGACGACCCTTGTTGGGCCGCAACTGGCGATTGTCGCGTCGCTGGCATTGGCGGTGCTGGTCGGCGTAATGTCGGGATATTCGCTGGAATTTGCGGTGTTGATCAGTGTGTGCGGGGCGCTGGGCGTGCTCAGCCTGGGGCGTACAGAACGGCTGAATGCCTATTTTGTCGCCGGCGGTGTCGTATGGCTGGTCAGTTCGTGTATCGCCCTGTTCTTTGCGCTAGGCACAGACAATTCACCATCGCTGTACACGGTATCGGTGCAGTTAGTAGGCTCGCTGGTGAACGGGCTGCTCTCTGGCGCAGTGGCGCTGGTGGGCCTGTATGTGGTGAGCAACCTGCTCAATGTCCCCACAAGCCTGAAGATTCTGGAACTATCGCAGCCGAATCATCCTGCGCTCCAGCGCCTTCTTCGCGACGCGCCGGGTACCTACCAGCACAGCTTGCAGGTTGCCAACCTGGCGGAATTGGGCGCACAGCAGATTGGTGCCAACGCTTCGCTGCTGCGTGTTGCGGCCATGTACCACGATATCGGCAAAATTCTGAACCCCCATTTTTTCGTTGAAAACCAGGCAGATAATGCTAATCCGCACACGGGACTAGCTGATCCAGCAGCCAGCGCCCGAATCATCATCGGGCATGTGACCGAAGGTAACCGCCTGGCCCGGCATTATCGGCTGCCGCACCGCCTGCGCGATTTTATTATGGAACATCACGGAACCACGCAGGTGATGTATTTTTATCAGCAGGCTCAAGAGATCGCCGCGCAAAAGGGTGAGATTGTCAACCTTGCGGAATACACCTATCCTGGCCCGCGCCCGCAATCGCGCGAGACGGCGATCCTCATGTTAGCGGATGCTTGCGAGAGCAGCGTACGCGCTCGCCGCCCTCAGAACAAAGAGGAGATTGAGGAGACGGTCGATTTCATCTTCGAACAGCGTCTGCAAACCGGAGAACTCGACGACAGTGGGTTAACGTTGGGAGACCTTCGGTTGCTGCGCATGTCGTTTTTGACCGCACTTCAGGGTGTGTTCCATCCTCGAATAGCGTATCCGGGCACACCGAGCGCGGAGCAGGCTGCACTCGATGATCCATCTCGCTCACAGTTGAGCGACGGGAAGCCTCCGGCTGCTGCGGCAAAGAGCAGCCCAGCCAGAAAAGACGGCCTCTCAGAAGGCAGGAATGAGCAAGAGAAGTCAAAGGCATTGTCGTCCGGCATCGACCTGCCAGGGACACCCTATTTGAGCAAACCTGCCACCAAGGGCAAAGTCTTCCCCACGCGAGGTTCTGAGCAGCGGAAAGAGTGAGCATTTGTGCTATGCACCGTTACCACGTCCATCTTCAGGTAAATCTAGATGAGGCAGCAGATATCCCCGCTGAGCGCCTGGCCGCTGCGGCAGAATGGGTATTGGAAAGGCACGGTGTGGCTGAAGGCACTGAGATCAGCCTGGTCATCAGCGATGATGAAGAGGTGCGAGCACTCAACCGTCAGTTTCGCGGCATTGATGCGCCGACTGATGTCTTGTCGTTCCCTGCAGAAATCGAACCGGTGCCGGATGACGTTGAGCTGGATGAAGATGAGACCAACGAATATCTGGGTGATCTCATATTGAGCCTGCCATATATCCGGCGGCAGGCTGCTGCCGAGCAGCATAGCGTGAGCGACGAGCTATTGCTCGCAGTAATTCATGGCACGCTGCACTTACTGGGGTACGATCATGACTCACCGGAGAATCAGGATGCTATGTGGGAGGCGCAAGCCGATGCTTTAGCGGCTTTTGGAGTCTCGATCGTTGTGCCGCGCTATGATTTTCCGGACGTTGATGAGGAAGAATGAGCGAACAGCCGTGCAGGACGGGTTGATGGCTTGCGGAGGGTATGCGCGTGTCAGCACATAGACGAGGACGCGATGGGCGGCGTAGCAGTCGCGGACATGTCCGAGTAGAGCGAGGTCACGACTGGTTTCGGCTTGCAGGCGTAATGGCGGCAGTGGTCGCGCTGGTGATCACCGGCATTGTCTTGGTGACGCGTTTCGTGATTCCTGCGATGGATGAGGAGCAGACAAAGACTGAAAACCGCACCTGGCTGGAATTCGAGTGGACCCGGCTGCCAGTTAATCAAAGTGCAGTCAATCAACTGGCGCAGCGCCTGAAGGACAACGCGATCACACGCGTGTACCTCGAAGCGAACGCATGGCAGGCGGATGGCGCAGTGATCGAAGGAGCTTACGCGGGCGAGTTTGTAACAGCATTGAAAACAGCTTATCCCGACCTGACCGTGCTGTTGTGGTTACGGATGAGTGGAGAGGAGATTAGCCAGGCGGATCGTCGTGCGGCGGCAATTGCGCTGGCAGGGCGTGCAGTCCGCGAATGGCAGTTCGACGGCGTACAGCTCAACGCGCGGGCCGTTTACAAGGGAAGTGAATCCTACGTGCAACTGGTGCGCGATCTTCGCGAGACGATAGGGGAAACCCGACTGCTGTCGCTCACCGTGCCGCCGGATCGCATCCCCACGAATCCGGATGTGCCGATCGGTACCACTCTGAACGCCGATCTTACCTGGGACATCAACTACAAGCAGCGTGTCGGACTGCTGGAAGTGGACGAGATGGTGATCATGGCTCATGCAAGCGGGCTTCAGGATTCCGGGCAGTACAAGGTGTGGGTGAGTTACCAGGTTACCAGCTATATCGAAGCACTGCGCGAGCTAGAAGACCAGCCGGAGTTTGTGGTAGCGCTGCCCACTTATGATGGTGAGCCGGAACATAACCCGGCGGTAGAGACGATTCCTGCAGCAGTGGCCGGCGTTCGCCAGGGAATGGATCAGGCAGGCGCTGCACGCAAGCTGATCAAGGGCGTGGGACTATACGAGTATAAAACGACCGATTCGCTGGAATGGGCGCTCTATGCGGAAAACTGGCTGAACAAAAAGACGAAGTAACTCCACTCGCACGTTTACGCTGCCGCTGCGACATTTCGATGACTGAGCCACCGCCCAAAACGGCGGTGGTTTGTTTGTTCATTATAAGGAAACCGCAATTGACCATATCAAGCAAGATTGATGCAGGTTGCGTTTTTGCAATGTATTATCATATTGTGAACAAATTCACAAATTCAAATGGTAATCTGAGGGGAATGATTATGATTAATGTCTCGTCTCAATAGGATGAAATACACACAATTTCTCTCTGGACACCTCATAACATAGACATAAGGACTCAAGGCCCTCTGGGTATTGGATGCGCGTGCTTTGAAGGAGGTGCACGAAACGGCGTGGCGAAAACACCCGCTTTTTGAACTAGAGCCTTATGTCTCACCGTGCACGTCGCAGGGGCGCGGCGCTGACGGAGAGCCAAGATTTCGTTGTATTTGTGAAATTCAACTAGTCCTTTCCTGCGAGTTCTTCGCAGGGTACCGGCGTGTACGGTGAACCGCGCAGTTGGGTGCACTAACGCCAAGGAGGTCTACCTCCCTTGAATCGCGAAAAAGAGAACACGCTTCGCCAGCAGGTAATCAAAGCCACTCCTGGGGGTGAACTTCTTACGCAGTGTCTGCAATGTGGTTCGTGTGGGGGATCATGCCCATCGGCAACCGATATGGACCACACCCCCAGGGCACTGTTTGCGTTGATCAATGCGGGCGATGAGGAAGAGGTGTTGAGCAGCAACACCCCCTGGTACTGCGTCTCGTGCTACACCTGCATGGTGCGCTGCCCACAGCAAATCCCTATCACCGACATCATGTATACGCTTAAGCAGATGGCGATCAAGCGCGGTCACTACGACCATGCACACGCGATCAAATTCTCCGAAACATTTGTCGGGTTTGTGGAACAGCGTGGGCGCAGTTTCGAGGCCGGACTGGCAACGCGTTACTTCCTGTTTCACCGACCGCGCCAGTTAATCCAGCATCCCTTCAAAATGGGGCTGATGGGTGCGAACATGATTCGTCGTAACCGATTGGCGCTGCGCCCGAAGTCGATCCGGCAGATGGATCAGCTTCACGCTATTTTGGAGAAAGCTAAGGCGCTGGCTGCCGAGGAGGAGGGCGCATGAGTCCGCAAAGCTACATGTACTATCCTGGCTGCTCACTGCAGCATCGCAGTCACGCTTACGAGATCGCAGCGCTTGCCATCGCGCGAGACCTGGGGTTTGAGCTTGTCGAGCTGGATGACTGGAACTGCTGCGGGGCAACCGAGTATTTCTCGATCAACCGGCTACCAGCCTATGCGCTGGTGGCGCGCAACCTCGCTATTGCTCAAAAATCCGGAGCGAAAGAATTGGTTGCGCCGTGCAGCGCTTGTTTCCTCAACCTGAACAAGACCAACAAGCACCTGAAGCGTCATGCTGATCTGGCTGACAAGGTGAATCAGGCTTTGGGTGCGGGGAATCTGCATTATGACCCAGGATCGGTTCGTGTGCGCCACCTGCTCGAAGTGGTCACGACTGATTTTGGCATGGACCGCTTACGGGAGTTGACCAAACGCCCGCTGCACGGCCTGAAACTTGCTCCTTACTATGGCTGCCTGGTCGCGCGTCCCGACAGCGTGTTTGACAGCGCCGAGCAACCTACCACGATGGACAAGATGTTTGAAGCGGTAGGGGCCGAGGCCGCATCGTTTTCGTTGAAGACGTTCTGCTGCGGTGGACATATGACCCAGATCAGCGAGACGACGGCGCTAGAGATGATTCATAAGATCATCAAGGGTGCGGTTGATAGTGGGGCGGACGCCCTGGTGACGATTTGCCCGAT
Organism: Anaerolineae bacterium; assembly: GCA_034429275.1. Taxonomy (GTDB): domain Bacteria; phylum Chloroflexota; class Anaerolineae; order Aggregatilineales; family Aggregatilineaceae; genus DAOUFU01. The sequence goes on from DAOUFU010000014.1 coordinate 12,727, forward strand.
GTGCCAGCTCAACCTGGATGTGTATCAGGAGCAAGCGAACCAGCTGTTCGAGACCAATTACCATATGCCAGTCATGTATTTTACTCAAGTCCTTGGGCTGGCATTCGGTTATTCGCTTGACGAGTTGGGGGGAGGGCAGGAATTCGTCCCGCTGCGCCCGGTTGTGGACCGCATCCAGGAACTGCCGCCTCCCAAAGCCCGGCGTGAACGCCGCTCCAAGCACGCACTGCCTCTCCCGATCATGCCAGACGGCACCACAGATGGCGCAGGAGTGTAACTCATGACTGAACCACGAGTAGGAGTATACGTTTGCCACTGCGGCCACAATATTGCAGGCACGGTCGATGTTGAGCATGTCGCAGAGTGGGCCGCGGGTCTGCCCAACGTGACGATCTCGCGCGATAACCGGTTCATGTGCGCCAGCACAGGGCAGGAACAGATCGAAGAAGACATCAAAGAATTCGGGTTGACTCATGTGGTGGTGGCATCCTGTTCGCCGCACATGCACGAGAAGACTTTTCGCAATGCATGCGCGCGAGCGGGAATGAATCCCTACCTGTTCGAGATGGCGAACATTCGCGAGCACGCGTCGTGGGTGCACAAAGATGACAGCGATGGCGCGACAGCCAAAGCGAAGGCATTGGTCAGCGCGGCGGTTCGCCGGGTGATACTGCACAATCCACTGGAGCCGATGCAAGTCGACATCCGCCCGGAAGTGCTGGTGGTGGGTGGCGGCGTCGCGGGCATCCAGGCTGCCCTGGAGATCGCAGACTCCGGTCACCGTGTGTATCTCGTTGAGCGCGAGCCGTCGATCGGCGGGCACATGGCCCAGCTAGACAAGACTTTCCCGACTCTCGACTGCGCAGCCTGCATCCTGACGCCCAAGATGTTTGATGCTGGTTCGCACCCCAATATCACGTTGCTGACCTACAGCGAAGTTGAACAAGTTGATGGCTACGTGGGCAATTTCGCGGTGCGTGTACGCAGACGTGCGCGTATGGTGAACGAGGACCTGTGCACCGGCTGCGGCTCATGCTGGGAGAAATGCCCGATCAAGGTCATTGATACAGAATTTGAGGCCGGGTTAGGGTATCGTAAGGCGATTTATCGACCTTTCCCGCAAGCTGTGCCCAAGTATCCTGTGATCGATACCGAAAATTGCACCTACTTCAAAACCGGAAAGTGCCGCATCTGTGAGAAAGTATGCCCGACCGCTGCGATCAATTATGAGCAGCAGGACGAGATTCTCACGCTTGAAGTAGGAAATATCGTGGTCGCTACTGGATACAGCCTGTTTGACCCGCGCCGCATCCCGCAATATGGCTACGGACGTTATGAAAATGTGTTCACCAGCCTGGAGTTTGAGCGATTGGTCAACGCGGCTGGGCCTTCAGACGGCAAGATCGTGCTGAGAGACGGCGAAACGGAACCGGAAGCGGTGGCGATCATTCACTGCGTAGGCAGCCGAGATCGCAACTACAACACGCACTGCTCGGCGATCTGCTGCATGTCCTCGCTGAAGTTTGCTCACCTGGTGATGGAAAAGACGCATGCCAAGGTCTACAACTTCTATATCGATATGCGCACCATCGCTAAGGGGTATGAGGAGTTTTATGACCGGGTGATGGAGGAAGGTGCGACATTCATCAGGGGCAAAGTTGCCGAAATCTCGGATGTCGCCATCGCGCCCGGAGAAGAAGGAAAGCTGATTGTTGTAGCCGAGGATACGCTGGTTGGGCGGCAGCGCCGGGTGCCAGTGGATATGGTAATCCTCTCGGCAGCAATAGAGCCGCGCGCGGATGCAGCCAGTGTCGCTCACCAGTTTGGGATTGGATGCGGTGATACCGGCTTCTTCACCGAGCGGCATCCCAAGCTCGACCCGGTCGCTACCATGACCGAAGGAGTATATATCGCCGGGGCGTGCCAGGGAGCAAAGGACATCCCTGATACGGTCGCGCAAGGGTCAGCGGCGGCTGCTCGAATCCTGAGCGTGATCGGGCGCGGCCAGGTAACGCTTGAGCCGATCCGCGCTTCCATCGATGAATCACGCTGCTCTGGCTGTCGTATCTGCAATACGATGTGTCCTTACAACGCGATCGATTTCATCGAGGCGGATGGAGTGTCGCGCGTGAATCCGGCGCTGTGCAAGGGCTGTGGCACCTGTGTGGCAGCGTGCCCCAGCCAGGTCATCACCGGGGCGCACTTCACGTTTGAGCAGTTGATGGCCGAAATCGACGGCATCTTGGTGGACGTGAACGCTGAAATGCCGGTACCGGCGGTCTAGCCAGCATCGGGAGAATGATCGATGAGCGATAATGGAACGTTCAAGCCTGTGATTGTGGGCTTTTTGTGCAACTGGTGCTCGTATCGCGCGGCTGACTTGGCGGGAACCTCGCGTATGGGCTACCCGGCCACTCTGCGCGATATTCGAATCATGTGTACCGGGCGGCTGGACCCCACTTTTGTACTGCGTGCGCTGGAGCAGGGGGCGGACGGTGTGCTGCTCATGGGCTGCCATCCGGGGCAGTGCCACTACCAGGAAGGCAACTACAAGGCCATCCGGCGGTTCGCGCTGCTCAAGCGTACACTGCGCCAGATGGGATTGGAGGAAGAGCGCGTCCAGCTTCACTGGGCATCGGCGGCACAAGGGGTGTTATTTGCCGAGACGGTGGCACGCATGACCGAGCAGATCAAAGCATTGGGGCCGCTGGAGTGGTCGCGAAACTTTTCACAGGAAGACCCTTATGGTGACCAATGGCCAGGTGTAGTCCGGGAGAAGACCCATGAGTGACAAACCGAAGCTGGCTCTCTACTGGGCCTCATCCTGCGGCGGGTGCGAAATCGCCGTGTTGCAGCTACAAGAGAAGATTTTGGATGTTGCGGCTGCCTTTGACATCGTGTTCTGGCCCTGTGTGATGGATTTCAAATATGCAGATGTCGAAGCTATGGCAGACGGGGAAATCGACGTATGCCTGTTCAACGGCGCAATCCGCAACGATGAAAATGCCCGATTGGCTCATCTGTTGAGGCGGAAGTCCAAAGTACTGGTCGCGTTCGGTGCGTGCGCGTTTGGTGGTTCGATGCCTGGACTGGCGAACTTCACAACTCGCGAGGCGGTGTTTGACTATGTCTATCACCGTTCACCCAGCGTTGATAACGCGCAAGGGGTTGATCCGCAGCCCAGTGTCCGCGTTCCGGAAGGTGAACTGGAACTGCCTCGGTTCTGGACGACGGTACGCACGCTGGCGCAGGTCGTCCCGGTAGATTATTTCCTGCCGGGGTGTCCACCAGAGGCGCATACGATTGAGGCTGCGGTGAATGCGATCCTGTCTGGCCAGCTTCCGCCGCCGGGATCGGTGATTGGAGCCAATGTGACGGTGTGCGATGAGTGTAACCGGAAGAAGGGCGAGAAAAAGATCAAGCAGTTCTATCGCCCGCAGGAGATTATCCCTGACCCAGAAATATGCCTGTTGGAACAGGGGTTGTTCTGCGCCGGAATCGCTACTCGTGCGGGATGTGGCGCGCTGTGTCCCCAGGTGAATATGGGGTGCCGCGGCTGCTATGGCCCGCCAGAGGGCGCTTACGATCATGGAGCCAAGCTGATCACAGGCATCGCATCGGCGTTGGACGCAAACACGGCAGAAGAGGTGGAGCGGATATTGGATACACTGCCCGATCCGGCAGGATACTTCTATCGTTTCCATCTAGCCGGGTCGCTGCTGCGTCGAAAAGCGCGGGTCAGCAATGGTGTCAAGGCGAGTTCTCGCATATCTGAGCCGGTATAACCAGGAAGAATCACCATGACACATCTATCGATTGATCCGATCACCCGACTGGAAGGGCACGGCAAGATCGAAATCTTTCTGGATGAGCAGGGGAATGTCGAGAACTGCTATTTCCAGGTGCCCGAACTGCGCGGATTCGAGGTGTTTTGCCTGGGCAGGCCTGCCGAGGAAATGCCCCGGCTGACCAGCCGCATCTGTGGAGTATGTCCTGAAGCTCATCTGATGGCTGCGGCCAAAGCGTTGGATGCAGTCTATGGAGTTGAGGTGCCCTCTGCAGGGAAAAAACTGCGCGAACTGCTGTACAGCGCGTTTTTTGTCACCGATCACACGACCCACTTCTACGCGCTGGGGGGACCCGACTTTGTGGTGGGGCCAGACGCGCCCGCGGCAGAGCGAAATATCCTGGGTGTGATCAACAAAGTAGGGCTGCAAATCGGCGGACAGGTCATCGCGACTCGCAAGCGCAACCATGAGATCATCAAGATGATCGGTGGTCGAGCGGTGCATCCTGTTGCGGCGATTCCTGGCGGGATGAGCAAGGCAATCACCGAAGAGCAGCGTCAGCAGATCGTGGAAGCCGCGCGTGCGAATGTCGAGTTCGGCAAGTTCACGATTGACCTGTTCCACGATGTTGTGCTGGGGAACAGTGCCTACGTGGAGTTGATCACAAGCGCCGGATATACGCAGCGAACCTACTCGATGGGTCTTGTTGATCGCAATAACCATGTGAATTTTTACGATGGCATGGTGCGAGTCGTTGATCCTGATGGCAAAGAATTCTGCAAATATGAGCCTAAAGATTACCTGTCACACATCGCCGAGCGCGTGGAACCCTGGTCTTACCTGAAGTTCCCGTATCTCAAGAATGTGGGCTGGAAGGGGTTTGTTGACGGCAAGGACAGCGGCGTGTACTGTGCGACACCACTCTCGCGACTGAATGCTGCCGATGGCATGGCCACTCCGCTTGCCCAGGCGGAATATGAAAAGATGTATTCAACGCTGGGAGGGAAACCAGTGCATCACACACTGGCAATCCATTGCGCGCGTGTGATTGAGCTGCTTAATGCCGCAGAACGGATGCTGGAGCTGGCCGAAGATCCAGAGATCACCAGCCCGGATGTCCGCGCGGTGACCACTCGGATCCCGACCGAGGGGGTCGGCACGGTGGAAGCTCCGCGTGGCACGCTAACGCATCACTACAAGACCGATAAGAATGGGCTTTTGACCGAGATCAATCTGATCGTTGGCACGACTAACAATCATGCACCGATCTCGATCAGTATCAAGCGCGCGGCTGAAGCCTTGATCCAGAATGGGAATGTGAGCGATGGCATTCTGAACAAGATTGAGATGGCTTTCCGCGCGTATGATCCCTGCCTGTCATGTGCGACGCATTCACTGCCGGGGCAGATGCCGTTGGAGTTGATCGTGCGCGATCACACGGGGGCGATCACTCATCGCAGCAGCCAGTATGTTGCTCCTGCCTTGCTAGACGAATAACATTTGGACGACCATGATATGACCCACCACGCGCCACTCACATTAGTTGTCGGATTGGGTAACCCAATTCTCACCGACGATGCTGTGGGTTGGCGCGTGGTGGAGGTCCTGGAAACAATGTTGGGACCATTCAAGTCCTCGGTTGACCTGGTACAAGCATGTGTTGGTGGATTGTCGCTAGCCGAGATGATGGTGGGCTACCAACATGTTGTTGTGGTCGATGCGATGATGTCTGGAAAATATGCGGTCGGGACGGTCAAGCATCTCCCCTTAACCGATCTTTCGAGCACCCTGAATGTGGCATCAACACATGATACCAACCTGGTCACCGCATTGGATGCGCTGCGGCAATATGGAGCCATGCTTCCCGCGAACGACGCTATTCACGTGATCGCCATCGAGAGTCGTGATGTATGGACGTTTGCCGAGCAGTGTTCGCCAGAGGTCGAGGCGAGCGTTCCAGAAGCAGCCGGGCATGTTTTGCGAGTGTTGGAGAAAATTGGTTTAAGTTAGGGCTTGACAGAATGACCTCATCAGCTATAATTCGCCCGCTTTGCTCAATCGAGCAAAACCTCTCTGGTGCTAGAGGGGAATAAGCAAGCAGTTTTCCAACACAAAACAAACTACTCTTGTCGGACTTGGAAATTCGTGGTACGATATCAGTAAGTTCGATAAGAGACGAATAAAGACGCTGTTATGGCGGATTTATTCATCAAACCAGGAGGGACCAGGCACGGGAGAGAGCTACAGTCGAGGGAACGAGACAGTAGGGGAGTGTCTGGGACCGGCGGGAGCCGGTCTTATTGTCTGACCTGGGGCACCTTAACAACAGCATAGTGACAGGAAGCAAGTGCGAGAAGAACCCTGAGAGAAGCGTCAGTCTGAGAGGGCTGACGAAGTAAATACGGAGAGTTTGATCCTGGCTCAGGATGAACGTTGGCGGCGTG